>JBDSWC010000038.1:0-106065 GCA_039926845.1 Sphingomonas sp.
TGACCAAGGACAAGCTCGCGCTCCAGCGGCTCAAGGAAGCGGCTGAAAAGGCGAAGATCGAGCTGTCGTCGGCCGCATCGACCGAAGTCAATCTGCCCTTCATCACCGCCGACGCCAACGGGCCGAAGCATCTGGTCAAGCAGATCACGCGCGCCGATTTGGAAAAGCTGGTCGAGGACCTGATCAAGCGCACGCTTGAGCCCTGCAAGAAGGCGCTGGCCGATGCTGGCGTCAAGGCGGCGGGCATCAGCGAAGTCGTGCTGGTCGGCGGCATGACCCGCATGCCGCGCGTGCGTGAAATCGTGAAGGATTTCTTCGGCAAGGAGCCGCACACCGGCGTCAACCCGGACGAGGTCGTCGCGATGGGCGCCGCGATCCAGGCCGGCGTGCTGCAGGGTGACGTCAAGGACGTGCTGTTGCTCGACGTGACGCCGCTGTCGCTGGGCATCGAGACGCTGGGCGGCGTGTTCACCCGCATGATCGACCGCAACACGACGATCCCGACCAAGAAGGCGCAGACCTACTCCACCGCCGACGACAATCAGCAGGCGGTGACGATCCGCGTGTTCCAGGGCGAGCGCGAAATGGCGGCGGACAACAAGCTGCTCGGCCAGTTCGACCTGGTCGGCATTCCGCCGGCGCCGCGCGGCGTGCCGCAGATCGAGGTCACGTTCGACATCGACGCCAACGGCCTGGTCAACGTCAGTGCCAAGGACAAGGGCACCGGCAAGGAGCAGCAGATCCGCATCCAGGCCTCGGGCGGTCTCTCGGACTCGGACATCGAACAGATGGTCCGCGATGCCGAGCAGTTCGCCGAGGACGACAAGAAGCGTCGCGATGCGGCCGAGGCGAAGAACAACGCCGAAAGCCTGATCCACACCACCGAGCGTCAGCTCGCCGACAATGGCGACAAGGTCGATGCCGGCCTGAAGGGGGAAATCGAGGCGGCGATTGCCGAGGCCAAGACTGCGGTCGAGGGTGGCGATCCCGAAGCGATGAAGGAAAAGGCGTCGGCGCTTGCGCAGGTAGCGATGAAGCTGGGGCAGGCGATCTACGAGAAGCAGGCGGCGGAGGAAGCGTCGCCCTCGGCCGATGGCGCTGCGGCCGGCAGCGAAGGTGGCGAGGACGTGGTCGATGCGGAATTCTCCGAAGTCGACGATACGAAAGCTTGATGTAATGCGTACCCCCCGTCACACCGTTCGGCGTGACGGGGGCGGGGGCCTGCGATGAGTACCGAGACTGACTATTACGAGCTGTTGGAGGTCGAGCGGACCGCCGACGACGCGACGATCAAATCCGCGTATCGCAAGCTCGCGATGAAATTCCACCCCGACAAGAACGGGGGCTGCAAAGATCACGAAGCGAAGTTCAAGGCGGTCAGCGAAGCCTATGACTGCCTGAAGGATCCGCAGAAGCGCGCCGCCTACGACCGATTTGGCCACGCCGCGTTCCAGCAGGGCGGCGGCGGGCCACAGGATTTCGGCGGCTTTTCCGACATTTTCGAAAGCGTGTTCGGCGAGTTCATGGGCGGGCGCGGCGGCGGCCAGCGTGGGCCGCAGCGGGGTGCAGACCTGCGCTACGACATGGAAATCACGCTCGAGGATGCGTTCCACGGCAAGGCCGAGGAAATCACGGTCGACGTCGCCGGCCTGTGCGACGCATGCCACGGGTCGGGCGCCAAGCCCGGCACCAGCGCGAAAACCTGCGGCACGTGTGCCGGCCACGGCAAGGTGCGCGCGCAACAGGGTTTCTTCGTCGTCGAGCGGACCTGCCCTTCGTGCCACGGCGCGGGCGAGGTCATCGCCGATCCGTGCAAATCCTGCCGCGGTGAAGGCCGTGTCGAAAAGACCAAGACGCTGACGGTCAATATTCCGGCGGGCGTCGACGAAGGCACGCGCGTCCGGCTGACGGGCGAAGGCGAAGCGGGGCCCCGCGGCGCCCCCGCGGGCGACCTCTACATTTTCCTGCATGTGAAGCGTCACGCGCTGTTCCAACGCGAGGGCACGACGCTGTTCGCGAGCGCGCCGATCAGCTTCACGACGGCGGCGCTGGGCGGGTCGATCACGATCCCGGGTCCGGATGGCGAGCGCCACGAAATCAAGCTCCCGGCTGGCATCCAGTCGGGCCGCGAGGTGCGCCAGCGCGGTGCGGGCATGCCGGTGCTCCAGGGCAAGGGTCGCGGCGACCTGGTGGTCCGCATCGCTGTCGAGACCCCGACCAAGCTGAGCGCGAAGCAACGCGAATTGCTCGAAGAATTCCGCTGCACCGAAACCGGCGACGAATGTCCCGAGGCGCAGGGCTTTTTCCAGAAAGTGAAGAAGGCGGTCGGCGGCTAATCCCGCCGCCCTGTCCGCTCCGGAATTTCACCGGAGCGGTAGGCCGCTGGTTAGAGGGAGATCATCCCCGCCACCAGCGCGAGGGTGCCGACAGTCACGACCGTGCTGACGAGCATCTCCATGTAGCGCATGGTTGCTTCTCCTTGGGCCGGTTAGATCCGGCTGAGGTGAATGTGGAATTTGTTACGCCGCTGCGCAATATTATTTCAAGCCTTCGCAGTTGCAGCATTTGCATCTGTGTGACAAAAGTGCGGCGCAACGTGGTTAATTTGTCACGCCGCGTTCGTTTGGGCGATCGCCGCGGCTAGATGAAACCCAGGTTCCAGGTCGATGGATTATAGTTGCCCATATTCGGCAACACGGTCGTCATCTGGCTGCTGGTCACGCCGAACCAACTCGCCAGCGTCGCGGCGTATTGATCGACCGAGATGGTGGGGAGCAAGCGGCCTTGGCCGACGTCGTCAGGCGTGCCGTTGCCGACCGCGGGCGGCGTGCCGTAGAACTTCTGGCCGTTGACCGCGCCGCCCATCACGAAATGGTGCGAACCCCAGCCATGGTCGGACCCGTCGTCGTTCGCTTGCAAGGTGCGGCCGAAGTCGCTCGCGGTGAAGGTCGTCACTTTGTCGGCCACGCCGAGCGCGGCCGTGGTGTCGTAGAACGCCTTCATCGCCTCCGCGACGCGACCGATCACGGTGGGGTGATCGCGCAACAGGAAGTCGTGCATGTCGAAGCCGCCCAACGACACGAAGAACACTTGGCGCTTGGCGCCCAGTTCCGCCGACACCGAAATCATCCGCGCGACCATCTTGAGCTGGTCGGCCAGGCTGTTGCCGGTCGGAAATAGCGGGAAATTGGCGGCGGGTGCCGTCGCGAGCGCGCCGCTCAGCTGCGTGTAAGTATCCAGCGCGCGCTTGGTCACCTTGGCGTGCTCGTTCGCCAGGATGTTGGTCGACGTGCCGGTGATCATCGACTTGAGCGTGCTCATCGCCGTTGCCGAGCTGTACAGCTGGGTGCTGTTGTTGATCAACGCGATCGGGCCGCCGGTGCCGACCGCATATTGCACCGCGCTGGTGCCGGTCAGGTAAACCGCATTGCCGGTGGTGTTGACGCACGTCAGCGTCGACGAGCCGTTGCCCGACTGGAACAAGTCGCCGATCCGCCCGCCCCAGCCCGTCGTCGCGCCTTCGGGGTTCGACGCCTGGAAGTAGCTCTGCTGGTCGTTGTGGCTGAACAGCTTGGGCGGCAGCTTGACCGATTGCGCTGTGTATTGCGCCTTGGTCGTCGGCTGCACCAGCGTGCCGACGTTGAGCGCGACCGCCAGCTTGCCGGCGTTGAAAAGCGGCAGCAGCGGCGCCATCGTCGGCGCGAGCGCATATTGCCGCCCGTTGGGCAGCGCCGTCGCCGGGGTAAGCGCCGTGGCCGCCAGCGCTGCGCGGTCGATCGCGAGCACCGAACGCGCCGCCTGATACTGGTTGTAGGTCGTCGTATCATAAGGCGGTAGCGTGTTGGCGTAATCGTTGCCGCCATACAGAAACACGCACACCAACGCCTTGTAATCGGTCGAGGTTGCGGCGGCGGCTTCACCGATCGCAGCGAGGCTGGTGACGAACGGCGTCGCGACCCCGGCAAGGCCGAGCACGGCGCCGCGCTTCAGGAACGCGCGGCGCGACTGGTCATGATCGAAACAGCTCATGTCACTTCACCGTCAAATAATCGGGGGACGCCATCGTCAGCAGGATGGCGACGCCCACGCGGTTGATCGGGCCGTTCGTCGCGGTGGCGGAGACGCTATCGATCGCCGCCTTGATCGAGGCTTGCGTCGCGCTGCTTAGCTGGCCGGCGGCGAGCACGGTGTTGACCTCGGCGATCAACGCGGTGCTGTCCGCCGCCTTGGTCAGGATGCTGGTGTAGTCGGGCTTGGCGTCGCCCGACCCGTTGGCGACTAGGCTCTGGAAGTAGTTGATGTAGGCGACCACCGATTGCTCGTTGGTGACCTGAAATTCCGGCGCGACCAGTCCGGCGGCTGAAATCGCGGTAGCGGGCGGCGAATAACCGGGGCGGAAAAAGTTGAACACGCTAGGCGAGCGGCCGGGCGACTGGGCGAGCCGCGTCGATCCGCTGCTGGTATTGCCGAACGGCCAGGTGTTGGCGGGCGAGTTGACCCCGAACGCGCGCGCCCACCCGGTCAGCCGCATGATCGGCTCGCGGAGCTTGCCGGCGTTGGCGGCGGTCAGCGCGCTGTCGTCGCGCGCTTCGGTGTCGGTCAGGATCGCCTTGATCACCGCCTTCATGTCGCCGCGCACGCCCGTCCCGTTATTGGCGAACACCGCCGATACACGGCCGACATAGGCCGGCGAGGGGTTGCTGGTGACGAGCCGCTGGATCAGCTGTTTCGACACGAACGGCGGCACGTTGGCATGTGCGAAGATCGTATCGAGCGCGACCTTGATCGCGGCCATCCCGCCGCCGGTCGTGCTAGCGCCGAGGAAGCTCGCGGCGCCGGTCTCGTTGATCGACGCCTGCATCACCAGCGGCACCTTGTAGCGCGCGGGCGTGGTGCTGTCGGTGCTCGAGTAATTGAGACCGGTAAAGACGCGCGCCAAGCCGCTGACATCGGCAGAGGTGTAGGTCTCGATCGGGTTGCCGCCCGACATCTTGAGCGTCCCGTCCATGTTGAGCTGGTAAAGCCCGATCGTGAACAACTGCATCAGTTCGCGCGCGTAATTCTCGTCGGGTTGTGCGCCGGTCGTCGCACTGGCCTTGCGATTGCCGAGGAAGGTCAGGAACGATCCCATCGCCGGGTTGGTCGTGACGCCGTCCATGATCGTGCGGAAATTGGTGAAGGCGTTGTCGAGCAGCACGTCGATATAGGCGGCGGTCGAGAATGCCTGCCAATTGGTGTTCACGCCGTCGATCCCGACCACCAGCATGTCGAGCAACGCCATGCCGACGCGCTGGCGCAACTGGTCAGGCTCGACGATCAGCTGGCGCCACATCGTCGTGTCGAAACCACCCTGACCATCGGCAGTACCCGCAGCATAGCCGTTCGCCATCAGCCAATCGAAATGCGATGTCGCGCGCGTCATCGCGAATTGGTCGGTCAGCCAGCCGTCGATTCCGCGTGAGACCAGTGCATCGATCGTCGTGCGCGTCGCGCCCATCGTCGATTGGCCGAGGAAGCGGCTGGCCTGGGTTTCGGTGAGTGGGGTGACGACAACCGGGGGTGGTGTCGGCGTTGGGGAACCGCCGGTCGTACCGCCACCGCCCTCGCCGCACGCAGCGAGCGCAAGCGCCGACGCCAGCACAGTAACGGTCGGCAGCCGATCGCCGGACGACGGCGCGTCATCACCAAGAACGTCGATCTCGGACCCCGCGTCCGACGTGTCGAAAAGTAATGTGTCCACCGGCCCGCTCCCCCGCGTGTCGAGCCGGTAACGTAGGGCAAAGCGAATCCCTTCGCCAATCCGTCCGTTGTGGCCCTACCCCGGCCCATAACCGGTTGGACGCACCGGAATCGCAACGAAAATGAATAAGATTCAGGTAAGTATGTTGGAGACGCCGGTGACTTAGTCGGCGAGGTGCAGGATGCGCCCGCCAATCCGCTCGCGTCGTGGGTAGGCGCGATGGATGGCGTCGGCGACGGCTGGGTTGAAGCGTTGGTCGAACAACAGGTCGCCGCTATCGCCTTCGGTTACGAAGAATCCGAAATCGTGGCGCCGGATCATCGCGACGAACGCGGCTTCGTCGTAGCGCCCCGCGCTACCCAATTCGGCGACGATCGCGGGCTCCCATTGCATCGACCGACCGGCGCGGATCAGCAGTGCGGCGTCGTCGCTGATCACCGGCCGCGGGCTGGCGGCGATCCGCGCGACGATCAGGTCGAGATCGCGCGCTTGCCGATCAGCCGCGGCGGCGTCGGGCAAGCCGCCGGCGCTTAGCGCCTGCACCGGCAGTCCGACCGCGACGAGCGCGATCAGCACGATGCTCGGGTGCCCTGGCTGGCGGCGCGCGGCGTGGATGAGAGGAATGACCGCGATTCCGGCGAGCATGCAGAGCTGGGTGAACCAGTCGATCAGATAATTGTCGCTCGCGCCCGATTTGAGCACCGCCGGCAGCATCAGCGTCTTGAACAACAAGGTAAGCAGGATGATCGCGGTCGCGACCAGGCTTGGCTGTTGCCGCAACCGCGCACGCAAACCGCGCCGGTCGCGAAGGTCGAGCCAGCGCAGCGCCTGCGCACCGCCAATCGCCGCGAGCGCAAGCAGGACGATGCTCGCCAACAGCACCAGCAGCAACGCGGCGGCATGGTCCCAGATGATGCGATTGAGATTGTAGAGCAGGATGTGGATGAGGAAGCCGCCCTGCGTGCTCACTTCGAGCCAGGCGAGCGCCGCCAAACCGCTGATCGCCACCGCCGCCGCCATCGTCCACGCCGCGCGCGGCCGCGCGATCAGCAGCACCGCAAAGGCCGCGGCGGGCGCTGGCAGCGCGGTCTGGCGAGTATACAGCGCCGCTGCGAACAGAATCCCGGCACCGACCGCCGACGCCATCGACCGGGATGCGCGCGCCGCCAGCAGCATCGCGGCGAGCGTGAGCGCGCATGCCAGCATGTCGATCCGCATCACCAGCGCCCAGGTGTCGAGCAAGGGCAGGCTGGCAAAGGCCAAAGCGGAGAACAAGGCGGCACCCGCCGCGGCGCGGCGATCCGGGCCCGGCACCGCGCGCGCCGTTAGCAGCCCGACCAGCGCTGCGCTGGCAATCGTTGAGACCAGTGACACCAAACGCCCAGCGTAGAGCTCATCCATTCCCAGCACGCGTGCGATCGTCGCCGATGCAACATGGAACAGCGGCGGATATTCGTAAGCGACCGCGGGATAGATGCCGAGCGGCGCATAGCCTTGGCCGGCGACGATATTGCGCATCTGTTGCCAGACGACGCCTTCGCCATAATCGAATGCGTAGGGGTAACGGAACGCGATAGCGGCGTACGCGCCAAGTCGGACGATGCCGAAAGCAAAGACGAGGAGCGCGACGACAAGTGCGGCGCGGCTGAGCGCGACCTGAGCGGGGGAAGGAACCTGCTCGGTCGCGTCGGTCATCCGAATACCCGCGCGAAGATCGTGTCGACGTGCTTCAAATGGTAATCGAGGTCGAACTTATCCTCGATCTCGGCTGGTGACAGCACGGCAGTGACCTCGGGGTCAGCCTTGAGCAGTTCGAGCAGCGACAGTTCGCCGTCGGATTCCCACACTTTCATCGCGTTGCGCTGGACGAGGCGGTAGCTGTCCTCACGGCTGACCCCGGCCTGGGTCAGCGCGAGCAGCACGCGCTGCGAATGGACGAGTCCGCCCATCTTGTTGAGGTTCTTTTCCATCCGCTCGGGATAGATCAGCAATTTGTCGATGACCCCGGTGAGACGTCCTAGCGCGAAGTCGAGCGTGATCGTCGCGTCGGGGCCGATATAGCGCTCGACCGACGAATGGCTGATGTCGCGCTCATGCCACAGCGCGACATTCTCCAGCGCCGGGGTGACATAGCCGCGTACCATGCGGGCGAGGCCGGTGAGGTTCTCGGTCAGCACCGGGTTGCGCTTGTGCGGCATCGCCGACGAGCCTTTTTGGCCGGGGCTAAAATATTCTTCGGCTTCGAGCACTTCGGTGCGCTGGAGGTGGCGGATCTCGGTTGCGAGCCGTTCGATCGACCCGGCGATCACGCCGAGCGTGGCGAAGAACATCGCGTGGCGATCGCGCGGAATGACCTGCGTCGACACCGGCTCGACGGTCAGCCCGAGCTTTGCGGCGACATGTGCCTCCACGCGCGGGTCGATATTGGCGAAGGTGCCGACCGCGCCCGAAATCGCGCAGGTCGCGATGTCGGCGCGCGCCGCGACCAGCCGCGCGCGGTTGCGGTCGAACTCGGCATAAGCTTGGGCAAGCTTGAGGCCGAACGTCACCGGTTCGGCATGGATGCCGTGGCTGCGGCCGATCGTCGGGGTGAGCTTGTGTTCCTCCGCCCGCCGCCTGAGCACGGCGAGCAGCGCGTCGATGTCGGCGATCAGGAGGTCGGCGGCATCGCGGAGCTGGACCGCGAGGCACGTATCGAGCACGTCGCTCGACGTCATCCCCTGATGCATGAAGCGCGCCTCATCGCCGACTTGCTCGGCGACCCATGTCAGGAAGGCGATGACGTCGTGCTTGGTCACCGCCTCGATCGCGTCGATCGCGGCGACGTCGATCGCTGGGTTGGTATTCCACCACGCCCACAACGCCGTCGCCGCTTCTTTCGGCACGACCCCGAGCTGGGCCAGCGCGTCGGTCGCGTGCGCCTCGATCTCGAACCAGATCCTGAAGCGCGCTTCGGGCGTCCAGATCGCGGTCATCTCGGGACGGGAGTAGCGCGGGACCATCGGGGGACTTTCGGAGTGGGCGGGGATGCCCGGGCCGATAGCAAGCGTGTCCACTCCCGACAATCGGCGCCTGTGGCCGGAACGTGACGGTTCCCCGAAATCGTCCGGCGATTCGTCGCGCGTCAAGCACGACTCTGCGGCGAATCGCACTCTGACGACGACGAAATGACGTCATGACGAACTTATTTCGGACCCATATCGAACGTCATCGGTTGTTTAAGTCGAGCCATTCGAAGCGGCGCGCTGATCGGCGCATCGCGGAATCCGATTTGAAAAAACTAGGAGAGAGACCGTGTTGAAACACGTATTGATGACTGGCGCCGTTTTGATTGCCGCGCCGGCGTTTGCACAGACCGCACTGACGACTACCCCGCCGGCTCCGGCCGCACCCGCCACGCCGACATCCGCGCCGGCTGCCCCCGTCGCTGTCCCCCCTGCGCCTGCCGCGCCGCCGGCGGCTGAACCAGCGCCTGCCGCTCCCGCTGCAGCTACCGAGCCGGGGCCGGGCGCGCAGATCGCCGATGTCGTAAACAAGGAGTTCCCGAGCTACGACAAGAACAGCGACGGCAAGCTGACCAAGGCCGAGTTCGGCGCGTGGATGTTCGCGCTGCGCAAGGCGTCGGATCCGGCGCTGAAGGATGATGCGGCGAACAAAACCTATGTCGCGGGCGCATTCACGACCGCCGACACCGACAAATCGAAGAGCGTGTCAAAGGATGAGCTGACCAATTACCTGGTGCAGGGCCAGAAGAATGCGCCCGCGCCTGCCGCGGCTCCAGCGCCCGAACCGGCTCCCGCGCCGGCGGCTGCACCTGCGCCGTCGGCAGCAGCGCCCGCACCTGCGCCGGCTCCGGCGCCGGCGCCTGTCGAACCGGCGTCGACCAAGCCGACCAAGTAACGCACCGTTCGGCGTCGTGACCTACGATGCCCACGCAGGGGCCGCCGCGCTTTCCCCTTTGGCGCGGCGGCCCTTTGCACGTCTGGCGTCAGATCAATCCTTGGCCTCGAAGGCTGGTGAAGCCCTTGCTCCCGACGATGATATGATCGTGGACCGCTATCCCCAGCTTCTTGCCCGCTTCGATCACCGATCGGGTCAGGTCGATGTCGGCGCGGCTCGGGGCGGGGTCGCCCGAGGGGTGGTTGTGGACCAGGATAATTGCCGCCGACTTCAACTCCATCGCGCGGCGGATGACTTCGCGGACATAGACCGGCGCTTCGTCGATCGACCCTTCGCTCATCAGCTCGTCACGGATCAGCATGTTGCGCGTGTTGAGGTGGAGCACGCGGACGCGCTCGTTTCCATGATGCGCCATGTCGGCGCGCAAATAGTCGAGCAGCGCCTGCCAGTTGGCGAGCACCGGTTTGGTCGCGACCTCGGCGCGGAGCATCGGAGGGCAGCGGTGTGCGCGACCTTGATCGCGGCGACCGACGTGTCGCCCATCCCCGCGACCTGCGCGATCGCCTCTGGCGGCGCGGTGAGCAAGCCGGCGATGCCCCCGAACTCCTTGAGCAATGCCTTGGCCAACGGCTTGGTGTCGCGGCGCGGAATGGCCACGGCGAGCAAATATTCTACCAACTCGTGATCGAGCAGCCCGTCGGCGTCGGCGAACAGCCGCTCGCGCAACCGCGCGCGATGGCCAGCATTGTCCGTCCCCCTGTCGCTCATGATGCAAAGGTTATCGGCTTGATCGGACGCGCGCAATTGCCGCCGAGCGCTGCGTGCGTGTAGCGTCGGGGGCGTGAGTGAGGTGCGTGACGACGAAGCGATCCGAACAGCGCGGCGCCGCTGGCCTGTGTGGCTCGGCGTCGCGGTCTTGGCGCTCGCAGTCGCGACGGCGACGCTGTGGCTCGCGCGCAAGCCGATCGCGCGCGGGTTCGTCGACCGCACGTTCGCCGCGGCCAAGGTGCCGGCGCGCTACACGATCGAGCAATTGGCGTTTGGGCACCAGCGGCTGACCGACGTCGTTATCGGCGACCCACGCCGGCCCGATCTGGTCGCCGATTGGGTCGAGTTGCAAACGTCGGTCGGGCTCGATGGGGTAAAGGTCGTCGGGATCAGCGCGGGCAACGTCCGCGCGCGGGGGCGAATCGTCGACGGCGGGCTGTCGTTAGGGTCGCTCGACCGATTGATTCCCACGAGCGCCGGCCCATTCCGGCTGCCGGCGATCGCGCTCAACCTGCGCGACGGACGCCTGCGGCTCGACACGCCGCAGGGCGCGGTCGGGATCAAGGCGACGGGGCGCGGGCGGCTCGACGGCGGATTTCGCGGGAAGATTGCGGCGGTCAGCGAGCGTATCGCGAGCGGCGATTGCGCCGCGCAGAGCGCGCGGGCGGTGCTTGCGGTCGATATCCGGCAGGATGCGATCCGGTTGACCGGGCCGGTGCGCGCCGATGCGGCAGCGTGCGCCGGCAGCGACGCCAGCGGCCTGCGCGCGGATATGGACGTATCGGTCGCGTCGGCGTTCGACCGCTGGTACGGCGCGGCGCGGCTGGTCGCGGACAGCGTCCGCGCGCACTCGCTGACGATGGCGGGGATGTCGGGCGACCTGCGCTTCGCCGGCACCGCCCAATCGGTGCAGGGCAAGGCGACGCTGAAGGCCGATCGGCTGGCGGGCGGCGGCATCGACGGACAAGCTGGGGCGATCGACGGAGCGTTCCGCTACGCCGCCGGCAAGGGCGCGTTCACCGGACAGGCGCGGGTCGGCCGCGCCGCGCTGGACGCGGGAACGCGCGCGTCGTTCGCCACGATCGGCGGCGCGGGTAGTGGCACGCCCGTCGCGCCGCTGACTACGCAACTGGCGCGCGCGCTCGACGCTGCCGCACGTGATTTCGCGGTGAACGCCGATGTGTCTGCCGCGACCGATGGCGTGCGCGGTAGCGTTAGGGTGACTCGGCTGCTCGCGGTCGCCGAAAGCGGGGCGAGCGTTACGCTGATCAGCGGAGACGGCGCGCAATTTGTCTGGCCGAACGGCGGTGTTACGGTGCGTGGCGAGTTGGTCACCGGCGGTGGCGGCTTGCCCGACATGCGCGCGACGCTGGCGCAGGCGGTGATCGGCGCGCCGGTAACGGGTGTAGCGACGATCGCGCCGTATGAAGCAGGCAGCGCGCGGCTAGCGCTCGCGCCTGTGACGTTCAGCGCGGGGCTCGACGGCCGCACGCGGATCGCCAGCGTCGCGACGCTGACCGGCCCGCTCGGCAGCGGATCGGTCGAGGCGCTGCGCGTGCCGATTGCGGCGCAATGGGATGGGCGCGGCAGCCTGGCGGTTAATCCCGGCTGCGTGCTGGTATCGGTCGAGCGGCTTCGCGTTGGCGGCATCGACGCGCGCGGGACGCGCACCCTGCTATGCCCGATCGACGGCGCGATGGTGCGGGTCGCGGGTGGACGAGTGGGCGGCGGGGCGATGGCGCGTGATCTGCGGCTCGCGGGAGCGATCGGCAGCAGTCCTTTGGCCCTACGTGCCGGCAGCGCGGTGGTGCGGCTGAGCGAACGGCGGTTCGACCTTACCGACGTCGCGGTGCGCATAGGGACGGCCGACCGTGTGACGCGGTTCGATGTCGCGCGGCTCGACGGCGCGTTCGGGCAGATGCTGAGCGGTACATTCGGCGGCGCAGGCGGGCAGATCGGCGCCGTGCCGCTGATCTTGTCGGAGGCCGCGGGGACATGGCGGATGGCGGGCGGCAAGCTTCAGGTCGCGGGCGCGTTGGTGGTCAAGGACGCTGCGGCCGATCCGCGCTTCAATCCGCTGGCCGCCAACCGAGTTGTGCTGACGCTGATCGACAACCGGATCGTCGCAACCGGCGTGCTCGTGGCCACTGATCATAACGTGAAGGTTGCCGACGTGACGATCGCGCACGATCTGTCGCGCGGTGCGGGGTCGGCCGACCTCGCCGTCACCGATCTGCGTTTTACCAGGAGTTTCCAGCCCGACACGCTGACGCCGCTCACCACGGGGGTCGTCGCCGACGTGGCCGGCACCGTGAACGGAGAGGGCCACATTCGCTGGACGCCCGACAGCGTCACCAGCGACGGCGTGTTCCGCACGGCCAACACCAACCTCGCCGCCGCGTTCGGCCCGGTCACCGGGCTGTCGGGCGAGATCCGCTTCACCGACCTGCTCGGGCTGGTGAGCGCGCCGGGGCAAGTCGCGACGGTCAAGTCGATCGACACCGGCATCGCGGTCAGCGACGGGACGATCAGGTATCAATTGCTCGGCCCCAGCCGGATCGAGCTGACCGAGGCGGTGTGGCCGTTCGCGGGCGGCAGACTCGACCTTGAACCGACGACGTTCGACTTCCTCGATCCGGGCGGTCGGCATCTGACGTTCCGGCTGACCGGGGTCGATGCCGCCCAATTCCTGCAGCAGTTCGATTTCAAGAACCTGAACGCGACGGGCATCTTCGACGGCACGCTGCCGATGATCTTCGACGCGTCGGGCGGGCGGATCGAGAATGGCCGCCTCAAGGTCCGTGCGGGCGGCGGCACGCTGGCCTATGTCGGCGAAGTGTCGAAGGCGAACCTTGGCACCTGGGGTAATATGGCGTTCGATGCGCTCAAGTCGCTCCGCTACCGTACGCTGGAATTGACGATGAACGGTGCGCTCGCGGGCGAGGTCATCACCGAAGCCAAGTTCGCCGGGGTCGCGCAAGGCGAAGGCACGAAATCGAACTTCCTGATCCGCCGCATTGCCAAGCTGCCGTTCGTGTTCAACGTCCGAATCCGCGCGCCCTTCCGCTCGCTGGTCGATTCGGCGACGAGCTTCTACGACCCGCGCCGCCTGATCGAACGCAACTTGCCCGCGCTGATCCGCGAGCAAAACGCCAGACAACGCCCCGTTCAGCCCCCCGCAAGCGAGAAAGTGCGATGACCGAACCTGGATTGACGAGAAGTGGATTCGACCTGATCAGTCACACGATGCGAGGATTGCTCTTGATAGGCGCGGTAAGCGCCACCGGTATGACGGGCGGGTGCGTCAGCGTGACGGCGCCGGACAAGCCGATCGAGATCAATCTGAACATCAACGTGACGCAACAGGTCGTCTATCGCCTGGATGGCCAGGCGAAGGCGCTGATCGACGAGAATCCGGGGATTTTTTGATGCGACGGACGATGATTGCCCTGCTCCTGCTGACCAGCGCCGCCGTGGCGAGCGCGCAGGATCGCGACCCCGCTTATGCCGCTGCACGCGCCAGCGGGCAGGTTGGCGAGCAGCCCGACGGCTATCTCGGCGTGATCGGCGCGGGCACGCCGGCGCTCAAGGCTTTGGTCGCAAAGATCAACATCCAGCGCAAGGCGGTTTACACGCAGCGCAGCGCCGCCGGCGGTTCGACGATCGAGGAACTGGCGTTCGTCAGCGGGTGCAATCTGATCGTCAAGACCGTGGCTGGCGAGAAATACCAGACCCCCGACGGCCGCTGGCTTACGCGCGGAAGCGACGCCCCGACCCGCGACCCGCGCTGCGTCTAAAGTCCAACCCCACAACGGTTGACTCGACCCGGCCGCTTTCCTAAACGCGCGCCTAGCAAACGGGGGCTGCGGCCCTTCCGCTGCCCGATCGTCGCCCGCTTGCCAAAGCGTGGCGGCGTTTCTTTATCAGGATTTTGAACGCGTTGGCCGACGACCGCCAGAACGATGACCTTGACCGCCGGATCGCGGATGCCAAGGCACAAATCGACAAGCCGGTGACCTCTGCGGAGGGCGCCGCGGAAAGCCGCGGCTGGGCGATTGGCATCGAATTCGTCGGCGTCATCCTGGTATCGACCTTCATCGGCTATGCGATCGACAAATGGTCGGGGCTCAACACCGCGCCCTGGGCGATGATCTTCATGCTTATTCTCGGCTTCATCGCGGGCGTCTATCGCGCGATGAAGACCTCTGCGTCGTTCGACGCCAACGACACCAGCAAGTAAGGACCGACGATGGCCGGCCCCATGGAACAGTTTGCGATCAAGGTGCTTCATCCGTTCAAGCCGGAGGTCGGCGGACGGATCTATGACCTGTCGTTCACCAATTCGTCGCTGTGGATGGCGATCGCGCTCGGCTTCGTTGCGATCTTCCTGTTCGTCGGCACTGCCCGACCGCAGCTGGTGCCCCATCGCTGGCAGGCCGCGGTCGAATATGTCTATGATTTCGTTCGAAAGATGCTCGACGAAAATGTCGGGCCGGAAGGACGCCGGTTCGCGCCGCTGATTTTCTCTCTGTTCATTTTCGTGCTCGCCTGCAACCTTTTGGGGCTGATCCCCTGGGTCGGCGCGTTCACGCCAACCAGCCATATCGCCGTGACCCTGGGTCTCGCGGTGCTGGTGTTCGCGATCGTCTGCATCGTCGGCTTTGCGCGGCATGGTTTTCACTTCTTCAGCCTGTTCTGGCCACACGACGCCAATATCTTCCTTGGTGCGTTCGTGTTCGTGATCGAGGTGCTGAGCTTCCTCAGTCGCCCGTTCACGCTGGCCATCCGACTATTTGCCAACATGACCGCGGGCCATGTGCTGCTCAAAGTATTCGGCACTTTTGTCGTCACGCTTGGTTCGTTCGGCGCGCTGCCTTATGTGTTCGGGATCGTGCCGCTGGGCGTCAGCGTCGCGTTGTCGGCGCTCGAAGTATTGATCGCGGTGGTCCAGGCTTACGTTTTCGCGCTGCTCGCGTCACTCTATCTCAACGATGCGATCAATCTTCATTAATTCGCTCAACTACTTAAAACGAAAGGTTATTATCATGGACGTTGGTTCGGCAAAGGTTATCGGTGCAGGTCTGGCCGCGATTGGTGCGGGTCTCGCTGCTATCGGCGTGGGCAACATCTTCGGTCAGTATCTCAACGGTGCGGTCCGCAATCCTGAGGCTGATGCCAAGATGGGCGGCCGCCTGATCTTCGGTTTCGCCGTGACCGAGGCGCTCGGCCTGATCGCCGCCGTCGTCGCGCTGGCGCTCGCGTTCTCGTAAGAGAAATAGGAGCTAACCGAAACGGACGGTCATGCCTCAGTTCCAACTCGCCAACTTCCTGCCCCAGATGGTGTGGCTCGCGATCTTCTTTGCGATCCTTTACTTCGGGATCGTCCGCATCACGCTGCCCAAGGTCGGCCGCGTGATGCAGGCGCGCGAGGATCAGGTGTCGGGCGACGTCGCCACCGCTGAACAGGCGAAGGCGCAAGCCGATCGCATGGCCGCCGATTATGACGCCGGTGTCGCCTCGGCGCAGGACGCGGCGCGATCACGGCTGGGCGATGCCCGCGCCGCTGCCGCGACGGCGCTCGAGGCGAAGCTGAAGAAGTCGAACGACGCACTCGCGGTCAAATCGGCCACAGCGCAGGCCGCGCTCGACGCCGCGCGTGACGCTGCTTTCGGCCAGATCGAAAGCGTTGCCGCTGATGCCGCCGCTGACATCGTCGAGCGGCTGACCGGCAAGCGCCCGAGCGGCGCCGCCGCCGCTAAGGCGGCACGGACCGCGCTGGCGTAAGGATGGCATGATGAGCACGACTGGCGCCAAGACCGTCGCTTCGACCGAAGCCAAGGGTATGCCCGAGCATGAGGAGGGTCCGACCCTGCTCGGCCTCGGTGCCGAAGGTTGGGTCTATGTCGGCCTGACCATCTTCCTGCTGCTCGCGATCTTCGTCGCCAAGGCGCCGAAGCGGATAACCGACATGCTCGATGCGCGGATCGCGGACACCCGCCGCCAGCTCGACGAAGCCAAGGCAATCCGTGCCGAGGCCGAAGCGCTGCTGGCCGAGGCGAAGAAGCGTAACGCCGCGAGCGCGGGCGATGCCGCCGCGATCGTCGAGCATGCCGAACAGGAAGCCGCCGCACTCCTGACCAAGGCCGAAGCCGACGCCGCCGAACTCGTAAAGCGCCGCGGCCAGATGGCCGAGGACAAGATCGCCGCCGCCGAGCGCGCCGCGGTCGCGGAGGTGCGCGCGCGCGCTGCCGACGCCGCGACCAAGGCCGCCGCGGCGATCATCGCCGACACGCACGGTGCCGGTGCCGACAAGCCGCTGGTCGACAAGGCGATTGCCGGGCTGGGCCGGCTCAATTGAGTGACGGCGCGGTCGCGATCGACATGATCGAACCCGAAGACTGCCAATCGATGACCGAGGTGCGCGCCGGAATCGACGCGCTCGACCTCGAGATCGTCGACCTGCTCGCGATCCGCTTTCGCTTCATGACCGCCGCCGCGCGAATCAAGGCCGACCGCGGCGCGGTGCGCGACGAGGATCGCAAGGCACAGGTGATCGCCAACGCCAAGGCAGCGGCCGAGCGCGTCGGCGTGCCGCCCGAGGTCGTCGGCGACCTGTGGGAGCGGCTGGTCGAGGGATCGATCGCCTACGAATTCGACCGCTGGGACGAACGCAGGTCATAATTGCCACAATTCGGACGCCAATCGCCGCCAAGAACGGCACGCATCATCTGGAGGGAATGTTCATGAAGAGCCTGTTCGCCGTCGCGCTGATCGCCATTGCCACGCCCGTTTTGGCGCAGACCGCGCCGGCGCCAGCGCCCGCGCTGACTGTGGCCGTGACCCCAGCCGCCGCGGCCACCAAGTTCAATCTCGACACGCCGATCGAGACGCTGGTCGCCGATGCTGCCGCCAAGAAGGTGCTCGATACCGACATGGGCGCCGATATCACCACCAACCCAAGCTACGACCAGTTCAAGGGCATGAGCTTTAATCAGGTCGCGCCGTACGCGCCGGACAAGCTTCCTGCCGCGCTGCTGACCAAGATCGCCGCCGATCTCGCCGCGCTCAAGTAAGCGCGCGTTTCACGACCCATGATTAGATGATATAAGTCCGCCCTTGGCTATCCGGGGGCGGGTGATGACACGTGGACTCTATGCGGTAATCGGCGCGGCGATCTATCTGATCTTCTTCGCAACTTTCCTTTATCTGATCGCGTTCGTCGGCAACATCGCCGTCGTCCCGCGGCTGATCGACTCGGGTCCGGCGGCACCCGTTGGCGTTGCGCTTGCGATCGACGTGGCGCTGATCGCCTTGTTCGGGGTGCAGCACAGCGTGATGGCGCGGCGCGGGTTCAAGGCGGCGTGGACGCGGATCGTCCCGCCGGTGCTCGAGCGATCGGGGTATGTGCTTGCCGCCAGCCTGGTGCTGATCGTGCTGTTCGCGTTCTGGCGGCCGATCCCGCAGGCGCTGTGGGTCGTGACCAATCCGGTCGGCGTGTATGTGCTCTGGGCGTTGTTCGGACTCGGCTGGGCGATCGTGCTGCTCAGCACGTTCCTGATCAACCATTTCGAACTGTTCGGGCTCAAGCAGGTCTGGCTCAACCTGACCGGACGGCCCGAGGGCCAGATGAAGTTCCGCACGCCGTTCTTTTACCGTTTCGTCCGGCATCCGCTCTATTCGGGGTTCATCCTCGCGTTCTGGGCGACCCCGGTGATGACGGTCGGGCATCTGGTGCTGGCGCTGGGAATGACGGTCTACATCCTGATCGCGATCAGCTATGAGGAGCGCGACCTGGTCGAGACGTTCGGCGACGAATATCGCACCTATCGTCGGGCGACCGGCAAGCTGTTTCCCGGCATCGGTCGCAGCAAGGCTTAACGCGGGCGGGCGTTCGCCCTACATCGGAGGCGATGTCCGAACGCACTGCACCGACCCGATTCAACGAGGACAAAGCCACCTTCGCCGTTCGCGGCGAAGGAAGCGTGCCCGACCTCGCCGCGGGCGTCGCGGCGATCCGCAACGTGCTCAAGACGCTACCCGCGCGGCCCGGCGTGTATCGCATGCAGGATGCGCGCGGGGATGTGCTGTACGTCGGCAAGGCGCGCGCGCTCAAGAACCGCGTGACCAACTATACGCAGGTCGATCGCCTGCCCAAGCGGCTCCAGCGGATGGTGTCGCAAACGCGGTCGATGACGATCGTCACGACCAACAACGAGGCCGAGGCGCTGTTGCTTGAGGCGCAGCTGATCAAGCGCTTCCGCCCGGCCTACAACGTGCTGCTGCGCGACGACAAAAGCTTCCCGTTCATCCTGCTGCGCGCCGATCATGATTTCCCGCGCGTCCAGAAGCACCGTGGCGCGCGGCGCGCGAAGGGCAATTATTACGGTCCGTTCGCGAGCGCCGGGTCGGTGAACAACACGCTCAACGCGTTGCAGAAATTGTTCCTGCTGCGGTCGTGCACCGACGGCTTCTTCAAGACGCGCGACCGGCCGTGCCTGCTCTATCAGATCAAGCGCTGCTCAGCACCGTGCGTCGACCGCATCTCGCGCGAGGACTATGCCGAGTTGGTCGGCGACGCGAAGGACTTCCTCGGCGGCAAATCGACCAAGGTGCAGACCAAGCTCGGCGCGCAGATGCAGGCGGCGGCCGAGAATATGGACTTCGAACTCGCCGCGGTGCTGCGCGACCGGCTGAAGGCGCTGACCTTCATTCAGGGCAGCCAGGCGATCAACGCGGAAGGGGTGGGCGACGCCGATATCTTCGCGATGGCCAACCGCGACGGCGTGATCGGGATCCAAGCCTTCTTCATCCGCGGCGGCCAGAATTGGGGCCATCGCAGCTTTTTCCCGGCGCACACCAACGACGTGCCCGAGGATGAGGTGATGCTGAGCTTTCTCACCCAATTCTACGAGGAAGTCCCGCCCGCGCGGATGGTGCTTCTCGATCGCGAGCTGAGCGAAGGCGAGTTGCTCGTCGAGGCGCTGTGCGAGCGCAACGGCTATAAGGTTGCGCTGTCCGTGCCCCAGCGCGGCGACCGTCGGCGGCTGATGGAGCAGGCCAAACGCAACGCCGTCGAGGCGCTCGACCGGCGGTTGGCAGAAAGCACGACGCAGGCGAAGTTGCTGCGCGAAGTCGCCGATCTGTTCGAGCTGCCCGAACCGCCCGACCGCATCGAAGTCTACGACAACAGCCACATCCAGGGCACCGCCGCGCTCGGCGCGATGGTCGTCGCGGGGCCGGAGGGGTTCCGCAAGGGGCAGTATCGCAAGTTCAATATCCGCAACAAGGACACCGTCCCCGGCGACGACTTCGCGATGATGCGCGAGGTGTTCCAGCGTCGCTTCGCCCGCGCGCAGGCCGAGGATCCCGATCGCGACGCGGGCGACTGGCCCGACCTCGTGCTGATCGACGGCGGGCGCGGGCAGCTCAACGCGGCGAAGGGCGTGCTCGAGGATATGGGGATCGAGGACGTCTGCCTGGTCGGTGTCGCCAAGGGGCCGGATCACGGGCGAGAGGGGCGCGAAGTGTTCCACTTGATGGACGGCCGCGACTTCACGCTGCCGACCAACGCGCCGGTGCTGTTTTATCTTCAGCGGCTACGCGACGAAGTCCACCGCTTCGCGATCGGCGCGCACCGCGACAAGCGTGCCAAAGCGATCGGCGCGAGCCCGCTCGACGAAGTACCGGGGATCGGCCCGGCCCGGAAGAAAGCGCTGCTGATGCACTTCGGCACCGCGCGGTCGGTGCGCGGCGCGAGTCTGGAGGATCTGCAGAAGGCGCCGGGGGTGAGCGCGGCAGTTGCGCAGCAGGTCTACGATTTCTACCACTCGCGGTGACAACCTAATCTTCACCCACAACCGGCTATCACGCCCGCGTGACAGCTGTATTCCTTACGATCGATACCGAGTTGATGTGGTGCCACCACGCGGCCGGATGCGACCTCCAGACCCAGGTCGTTCGCTCGCTCGAGCCCGCCGGCGTCGGCATCGCGTATCAGCTGGCGACGCTGGCACGGCACGGTCTCAAGGCGACGTTCTTCGTCGATCCGATGCCGACGATGGTGTTCGGGCTCGATGCGATCCGGCCGGTGGTCGAGGCGATCGTCGATGCGGGGCAGGAGGTGCAGCTTCACCTTCACCCGAACTGGGCCGGCGCACGGGCCGACGATGTGACCCGCCACGCGCGGTTCGAGTTGATCGATTATAGCCGCGACGAACAGCGCGCGCTGATCGCCGGCGCGCGGGATTTGTTGAAGGCGTGCGGTGCGCCGGACCCGGTCGCGTTCCGCGCTGGCAGCTATGCCGCCAACAACGACACGCTGATCGCGCTCGCCGACCTCGGCTTCCTCTATGACAGCAGCCATAATGGCGCCGACGCGCCGTGGCCGAGCGAGATCAGCCTGCCGCCGCGCCAGATCGCGCCGGTGAAGCACAAAGGCGTGGTCGAAGTGCCGGTGACGGTGATCGAGGATACGCCCGGCTCGCTGCGTCACTTTCAAATCTGTGCGCTGTCGCAGGGCGAGATACGGGTCGCGCTCGATCATGCGGTCGGCGCCGGGCACGAAGCGGTGACGATCGTCGGGCACAGTTTCGAACTCGCCAACCGCGCCGGGACGCGGCCTAACGGGGTGCACGTCGGCCGGTTCGAAGGGCTGTGCCGAATGCTCGCCGATGCGCGGGACACTTTGCCGATCACCCAGTTCCGCGACCGGCCGACGTTCGCGCGGGAAAGCGACGCGGCGCCGCTCGGTCCCAACCGGCTGCGCACGCGCTGGCGGCAGGCTGAGCAATTGTGGTCTAACCTGGTCGAGGAACGCGCGGCGTGACGACGGCGCGCCCCTTGCCGCTCAAGTTTCAGGTCGGGGCACGAACCCTGGCGTCGATCCGCCGCAACCTCGTCCGCGTGCCACTCGATCTCGATGGCGCGATCGACGGACGGTTGCCCGCGCTTCCCGCGCTCGATCCGGCGGCGGACGGCTATCTCGTCACTTCGTTGCCGGTTGCACGAAGCGACACGCTCATCCGCGGCGGGCTGCTCGCCTTCGTGCGCCAGCGTTACGTGCGGCGTTACGCCGATCTGACGACCGGGTTCGACGGGTATCTGGGACAGTTGTCGGCCAACACGCGGTCGGCGATCAAGCGCAAGGGCAAGAAAGTCGCGCAAGCGTCGGGCGGGCAACTCGACGTGCGGCGCTATGCGACGCCCGAGCAACTCGCCGAATTCCATGACATCGCGCGGCGGCTGGCGCTCGACACGTATCAGGAGCGGCTGATGGGCGCGGGGTTGCCGGATACGCCCGATTTCACGCAGCGCATGTTTGCGATGGCGGCCCAGAGCAAGATACGCGCGTGGCTGCTGTACGTCGGCGGCGAGCCGGCGGCGTATCTCTATTGCCCGATCCATGGCGGCACCGCGGTCTACGAGTTCGTCGGGCACGATCCCAGATTCAACGACCTATCGGTCGGAGCTGTGCTTCAGGTCGAAGCGCTGCGCGATTTGTTCGCCGAACCCGCGATTGCGCGGTTCGACTTCACCGAAGGCGACGGCCAGCACAAGCGCCAGTTCGCGACCGGTGGTGTCGAGTGTTGCGACCTGCTGCTATTGCGTCCGACGCTCGCAAACCGAACGGTGATCGCGGCGCTGGCCGGGTTCGATGGGGCGATGGCGGCGGCCAAGACGGCGGTGCAGCGGCTCGGCCTACAGAACGTGGCCAAGAAGGTCCGCCGCGCCTAGACGGGCGCGATGCACCTGCGCGCGCAAGCCCTGATCCTCGGCGTCCGCCAGCATGGCGAGCATGGCGCGATCGTGCGCGCGATGACGCGAGAAGCCGGGATGGTTGCGGGCTATGTCCGCGGCGGGCGATCGCGAACGATCCGGCCGGTGCTCCAGCCTGCCAATCTGGTGGTCGGCGAATGGCGCGCGCGGACCGAGGATCAGCTTGCCGGGCTGACCGTCGAACTCGTCCATAGCCGCGCACCGCTCTACGGTGAGCCGCTCGCCGCCGCAGCGCTCGAATGGATCACCGCGCTGACCGCGATCGCGCTGCCCGAAAGCCAGCCCTATCCGCGCCTCTACGCCGCGCTCGAGGGCATGATCGGCGCGATCGAGGCGGCGCCCGCGGCGCGCGGCTGGGCCGTGGCGCTGGTGCGGTACGAGGATTTGCTGCTCGCCGAGCTTGGGTATGGTGTCGAGGAAGAGCCTGCCGTGACCGGCGACAGCGGCTGGCCGGAGATTCTTGCCGGGTTGGCGCTGACGGGCGATGCGATCGAGACGCATCTGCTGACCGACCGTCGCGCCGAGGCGCTGGTGGCGCGCGCCCGGCTGGTCGATCGGCTCAAGCGCGCGGTTTCCTAACTACCTCCGTTCGCCCTGAGCTTGTCGAAGGACGTGACTTCGCTCTAACGGCGCCATACGGGGCGCACGTGCTTCGACAAGCTCAGCACGAACGGGGTTTTGAATGGCGCTCATTGCACTTTTGCCCGGGGACGGAATCGGACCCGAAGTCGTCGCCGAAGCGCGGCGCGTGCTCGATGCGCTCGCGCTCGACCTGACGTTCGAGGAAGCGCCGGTCGGTGGCGCGGCCTATCTAGCTCAGGGCCAGCCGCTGCCGCCCGATACGCTAGCGCTCGCCAAGCGTGCCGACGCCGTGCTGTTCGGGGCGGTCGGCGATCCCCAGTTCGACGCACTCGAACGCCGTCTGCGCCCCGAGGCAGCGATCCTCGGCCTGCGCCGCGAGCTCGGCCTGTTTGCCAATCTGCGGCCCGCGACGCTGACACCGGGGCTGGAGGATGCGTCGCCGCTCAAGCCGGAAATCGCCAAGGGCATCGACATGCTCATCGTCCGCGAACTGACCGGCGACGTCTATTTCGGCGACAAGGGCCGGCGCGTGAACGAAGAGGGGATGCGCGAGGGCTGGGACTCGATGCGCTACGACGAGGTCGAGGTCGAGCGCATCGCCCGCGTCGGGTTCGAGACTGCGCGGCGGCGGCGCAACAAGCTCTGTTCGGTCGATAAGGCCAATGTGCTCGAAACCTCGCAGCTGTGGCGCGACGTCGTCAACGAAGTGTCGGGCGATTACGACGATGTCGAGCTGACCCACATGTATGTCGACAACGCCGCAATGCAGCTGGTGCGCAATCCCGGCGATTTCGACGTGATCGTCACCGGCAATCTGTTCGGCGATATCCTGAGCGACCAGGCGAGCATGTGCGCAGGGTCGATCGGGATGCTGCCCTCTGCATCGCTGTCGAGCTGGCGGTCGGGACTTGGTCTCTACGAGCCGATCCACGGGTCCGCGCCGGACATCGCCGGGCAGGGCAAGGCCAATCCGTGCGCGGCGATCCTGTCGGCGGCGATGATGCTACGCCACTCGCTAGATATGGCGGAAGCGGCGATGCGGATCGAGGGTGCGGTGGCGCTGGCGATCGCCGGCGGCGCGCGGACGCCAGACCTCGGCGGAAGCCTCTCGACAAAAGCGATGGGCGACGCGATCCTCGCCGGCCTATGACCGACAGCCTCGACCTCGCGGTCGTCATCCCGACGTTCAACGAGCGGAAGAATGTGCCGCTGTTGGTCGCGAAGCTCGACGCGGCGCTCGCCGGGCTGTCGTGGGAAGCGATCTTCGTCGACGACGACAGCCCCGACGGCACCGCCGACGCGGCGCGTGATCTCGCGATGCGCGACCGCCGCGTGCGGGTGATCCAGCGGATCGGGCGGCGCGGGCTATCGTCGGCGACAATCGAGGGGATGTGCGCGACGGCGGCACCGCTGGTCGCGGTGATCGATGGCGACCTGCAGCACGACGAAACGATCCTGCCGGCGATGGCGCGCGAGCTTCAGGCCGATCCGGCGCTCGATCTGGTGGTCGGATCGCGTTTCGTCGAGGGCGGGGGTACCGGCGACTGGGATACGGACCGCGTCGCCAAGTCCGCGTTCGCCACCAAACTGTCGCGCCGCGTGCTCAAGGCCGATCTCGGCGACCCGATGAGCGGGTTCTTCATGGCGCGCACCGCCATGGTGCGCGAGATCACGCCGCATCTGTCGGCGATCGGGTTCAAGATCCTGCTCGACATCATGACCACCGCGCCGCGGCCGCTCAAGTTCAAGGAATTGCCCTACACGTTCCGGCTGCGGACCGAGGGCGAGTCCAAGCTCGACCATGTCGTCGCGATGGAGTTCCTGATCGCGCTCTACGACCGCGTGATGGGGCGGTTCATCCCGGTGCGGTTCGCGATGTTCTCCGGCATCGGCGCAGTCGGCGCGCTGGTCCATTTCCTGGTGCTCGGCGTTATGTTCCGCGAACTGGGCATCGGCTTCGTCAAGTCGACCATCGCCGCGACCGCGATCGCGATGACGTTCAACTTCTTCGTCAACAACGCGCTGACCTATCGTGATGCGCGACTGAAGGGCCCGCGGGCGCTGATCGACGGCTGGGTGTCGTTCTGCGCGGTCTGTTCGGTCGGCGCGATCGCCAATGTCGGGGTGGCGGCGTTCCTCTACGACGCGCGGTCGAACACGTGGATCATTTCGGCGCTTGCTGGGATACTGGTCAGCGCGGTGTGGAACTTTGCGCTGTCGAGCCGGTTCGTGTGGGGCCGCTATTAGGGCCAGGTGCTGAACCACATCCAATGCTCGAACGCCCGCTCGTTGGCGAGCGGCGCCGCAGATAGGATCGGGAAGAAATACACCGCCAACCCGAAGCACATCACGAGGAAGCCTTCGTCCCAATATTTGAGCTTGCCCGTGGCATAACGGTCCCACGCGGCGGCCAGCGCGATCGGCAGCGCAATCGACGGGATGTAGTAATAATAGAAGAAGCCGAGCGACTTCGGGATGATCATCCACGGTAGGTAGGCCGCGACCCAAAGCGCGCCCGCGGCCAGTAACCGTCCGTCGCGCGCACGCATACCGCCCCACACGCACGCCAGCACCGCGACCAGCCCGCCCCATAGAATCGCCGGATTGCCGAGCATCAGGATGCCGCGCATCGCCCCGTCGGCCTGCTCATACAG
Organism: Sphingomonas sp.; assembly: GCA_039926845.1. Taxonomy (GTDB): domain Bacteria; phylum Pseudomonadota; class Alphaproteobacteria; order Sphingomonadales; family Sphingomonadaceae; genus Sphingomonas. The sequence goes on from JBDSWC010000038.1 coordinate 25,420, forward strand.
ATACCAGATCGGGCGGATCATCAGCGGCCACGTCCACCAGTCCGATTGATAGGTGTGGTGCGGCAGAACCTGCGTTTGCTGGGCGAACATCGTCGCCTGGAACGGGAGCAGCTTCGCCACCGTCATCGGATCGTCGTGGTAGAAGAAAGCGGGCAGGAAGGTCAGGAAATAGGCGGTCGCGGCAACAAGTCCGAACACCGCGAGTGCCGGGATGGCGGGTAGGCCGGACCAATGTGGCTGGTCCTTGGCCGAGAAAATTGCGGGCAGCGAGCGCTTTGCCTCGCGCGCGTCGCGCCAACGCACGATCAGGAACGCGAGACCGGCGAACGCCAGATACGGAAGCGCCAGCCACTTCGCCGCCACCGCCAGCCCGAACAGCGCGCCACTAAGCATCCAGCGTGGCCACACCCGCGCCTGCGGCGCGTCCATCGCCCACAGCGTCGCTGCGACCGCCATTACCGTGAACGCCGCGAGGAACCCGTCGAGCATCGCGATCCGCGCCTCGACATAGATCGTGAAATTGAGCAGCGCGAACGCCGCGCCCAGCGCCGCGGGCCGTATCCGGCGGAGCAGCAGCCATAGGATCGCGAACACGCCTGTCACCGTCGCTGCGCCGGCAAGGGTCGAAAAGAACCGCCAGCCGAAGCTGTTGTCGCCGAACAAGGCGATCCCCGCGGCGATGAACTCCTTGGCGAGCAAGGGATGCTCGGTGTTGAGCGGCGCTTGGAGCGCGAGCAATGCGCGCGCCGCGGGGACATAATGGATTTCGTCGAACACCAGCATGCGCGGCGTCGCAATGCCCCACAGGAACAGCATCTCCGCCACCAGCCCGATCAGGATCGCGACGAGGAACGGGCGGGGGCGAGTGGGCATTGCTTTCCGCTTAGCGCGCAGGCGAGTGGCGTCCAACTGGAATGGCGGCTCTGCAAATATACTCTTCCCCGGCGAAGGCCGGGGCCCAGTATCGGGCGGCTCGCAACTGGACCCGGCCTTCGCCGGGGAGGAGTTAAGAGTGCAAGTGAAGGGCGATAATCACCAGCGACCGTCCTCCATCTTGCGCTGCCGTTCCGCCTCACGATCGCTGGTCGCCGGGGACGGCTGGTACGGCGCGTCGGCGGGGATCGGTCCGGCGGGCTCGTAGGTGGCGACTACCGTTCCGGCCGCCGTCACCTTGTGATCGACCATCTTGAGCGCGCCCGGCGGCGTACCCTCGCCGAACAGCCGTTTGCCGCGCCCGAGCGTCAGCGGGTAGGTCATGAGCACCAGCCGGTCGAGCAGCCCGGCCTTGAGCAGGCCGGGATAGATCGTGCTCGATCCCCAGATCCGGAGCTCGGGTCCGTCGCCGGCCTTGAGCTTCGCGACGTCGTCGGTACTGCCCAGGCGATGGCTGTTCTCCCAGTCGAGCGGCTGGTCGCCATGGGTCAATACGTATTTCCCGGCGCGGGTGAACGCCTGACCGATGCCGGCTTCCTCGCCTTCGACATAGGGCCAAAACCCGGCGAAGATGTCGTAGGTGCGCCGCCCCAGCAGCAGATCATACTCGCCGTCGAGCAACGGACCGAGCGTCTCGTCGGCCGCCGGGTCGGGGAATTTGAACTGCCAGCCGCCCTGGTCGAAGCCGCCAGTCGGGTCCTCGCTCGGCCCGCCCGGTGCCTGCATGACGCCGTCGAGTGACTGGAACACTGCGCCGACGATCCTACGCATCGGCGGTCTGCGCCAGCTTTACGGCAACTTCCTCGAGTTGGTCGGCGCAGACGCCCCAGCCTTCGGCGAAGCCCATGTCGGCATGAGCCTTCATGCTCGCCTCGCTCCAGTGGCGCGCGCTCGAGCGAAACGCGGTCCGTCCGTCGCCCGCGTCGGCGAACGCGAACATGCCGACGATGCCGACCGGCTGCGCATCCTGCGGGTTCCAGGCGGCGTCGAGCATGTTGGTGAAGGTGAAGCGCTCGCCGGGCACACCTCCAGCAACACGCCGTCGCCCGGATGCGTCTCGCCATCGGGGCCGTGCATGGTGATGGAGAAGCGTCCGCCGTTCTTCCAGTCGAGCGCGACGATTTCGGACGTCCACGGCCGCGGACACCACCATTCGGGCAAATGATCGACCACCGCGCGCCACACCGCTTCTCGCGGTGCGGCGAAGGTGCGTTCGATCGCGAGTTCGTAGGCGGGCTGGCTCACGCTACCAACTCGCCGGCGCGCGCCGCCTCGATCTTGGCGATGTCGATCTTGCGCATCGTCATCATCGCTTCCATCACGCGCTTGGACGCGGCAGGATCGGGATCGGACATTCCCGCCATCAGCGCGCGGGGTACGATCTGCCACGAAAAGCCCCAGCGGTCTTTGCACCAGGAGCACATGCTCTCCTCGCCGCCATTCCCGACGATCGCGTTCCAGTAGCGGTCGGTTTCCGCCTGATCGTCGGTGAACACCTGAAAGCTGACCGCCTCGGTGGGCTTGAAGTTCGGCCCGCCGTTCAGTCCGACGAACGACTGTCCGCAGACAGTGAATTCGACAGTGATCTCCTGGCCTCGCTTGGTCGAAGGGTTGTCCGCGGGCGAGTCCTGGCCGGTTCCGACATGGCTGTCCGGAAACACGCTTGCGTAGAATTCAGCGGCCTCGCGCGCCTGGCCATTGTCGAACCACAGGCACGTCGTCATTTTGTTCGCCATTTTTTCTCTCCTTCGATTTTGATTATTAGTTGCCGGGGCCGACCGCGCCGAACACGACGCCGTGAGGGTCGGTCGCGACGATGATGCGATCGCCGCCGGGAACTTCCATGGGGCCCGCCAGCACGGCGCCGCCCGCTTCGCCGACCTTTTTCGCGGTCGCTTCGATATCCGGGGTGCGGAAATAGAAGCGCCAGCCCGCGGTATCCTGAGGTTGCAGCGTCATCGTCGCTCCGATCGTCTGGCCGGCGGCGTCGATGAAGACATAGTCGCCCATGTCGCCGGGCATCGTCATCTTGTCGGGATAGGTCCAACCGAACGTATCGGCATAGAATTTATTCGCGCCGGCCTGATCGGGCGTGTTGAGTTCGTTCCAGTTGCACTTGCCCATGCCCATCCGGTCCCAGGCGGTGCTGTTCTCGGGGCTGTTCCCTCGCATGATGTAGAACGGGTTGCCTTGCGGGTCGGCGACGAACGCGAGCCTGCCGACGCCGGGGATGTCGAACGGCGCCATCAATTCGCCGCCGCCATTGGCCTTAACCTTGGCGAAAGACGCATCGACGTCATCGACGCCGATATAGAATAGCCATGTCGGTTTCGCGCCGCCGGCCTGCATGTCGGCGGTCAGCCGCATCAAGCCGCCGACATTGTCGCCGCCGGATGTGGTGATCATGCGATAGTCCATCTCGCCCGAGGGCTGAGCCTCGACTGTCCAGCCGATTACATGGTCGTAGAACTTCTTCGACGCGTCGGGGTCGGTACTCAGCAACTCGTACCAGATCGGCGTACCTTCGGGATTGGGCATGTCGTTTCTCCTTGGGGTGGATCAGGCGCGGTCGGTGTCGAGAACGGGCGTGAACCCGCCGAAGATCGCGCGCTGCATGTCGAAGCCGGGTTTGATCTTCTGCATCTCGGGGTCCGACATCATCTTCCCGAACGCCGCGTCGCGAGTCGCTTTGTCGGGCCATTCGATCCAGCCGAAGATGACTTGCTCGCCCTCTTCCGCCGCCACCGCGCGCTTGAAATCGGTCACCTTGCCGTCGGGCACGTCAACGCCCCAGCCGTCCATCACACGCAACGCGCCCTGCTTCAGGAAGAAGCTGTCGAGTGCATGCGATTGCGCGGTGAAGGCGTCGCGCCCGTCACCCGGCGCCGGGCCGACGACCCCGTCGATATAGCCGGCGGCGGCTTTGCTATCGCTTTGCTCGAACACCGGTTCGTAGCCGGCATAAATCATCCGTTGCGGGTTGAACGGCATGTCACCGCTGGGCATCCGATCGTCCGCCATGATCTTTTCAGCGGCGGCGTCGCAGGTCGCCTTGTCGGGCCAGGTGATCCACGAAAAGACGATCTTCTCGCCCGGCTCGGCGGCGACCGCGCGGCGCAGGTCGGTGCGCTTGCCGTCGGGCACTTCCTCTTCCCAGCACTCGACCGTGCGCGTCGCGCCGAACTCGGCGAAGACCGGCGCGGCCTTGGTCGCCATGTCGATATAGGCCTGTTTCTTGTCGCCGGGTACGGGGACGACGAACCCCTGGAAATAGCTCACGCATCTTCTCCTTGTTTCATCTTGGCGGCCCAGGCGGCGAACCATTCGGGCGGTTCGCCGGTGAAGCCCGCCATCTGCGCGTCGAGCGCGCGCTGGAACGCCGGGCGGGCAATGCCGCGGTGCATATAGGCCGTCAGGTTGGCGTACGCCTCGACGAAGCCCTGATTGATCAGGATTCGCAGCACGCTGACCATCAACAGGTCGCCGGCGGTAAAGGTATCGCCGTCGAGCCAGGTCTTGTCGCCGAGCCGCGCGGAAAGATCCTTGAGTCGCCCGTGGATGCGCTCCTCGACCGCCCCGCGGCGCATTTCCGACCACGGCTTGTCCGCCTCGAACAAGGTCACGAACGACAAGTCCATGATGCTTGGCTCGACCGAGTTGAGCGCGGCGAACATCCATTCGATCGCGCGCGCCCGCGCAGCCTTGTCGTCGGGGAACAGGCCGCCGCATGTCTCGGCGATGTGGAGCACGATCGCGCCCGATTCGAACAAGAGGACGTCGCCGTCCTCATAGGTCGGCACTTGACCGAACGGTTGCCGGTCGCGGTGCGGCGGTTCCTTTTGCTCGCCCTGGCTGAGGTAGAGGACGTCATAGGCTTGGCGGGTTTCTTCGAGCGCCCAGCGCACCCGCAGGTCGCGGACCTGGCCCTGCGCGAACGGTGGGACCCAGTCGAACGCTGTAATGGTCGGTTTTGTCACGTCTTCTCTCCTAGTGGATCAGGTAAGCGGACTGGCGGCGGCGAGCGCATGTTGCGTGAGGACGAGGATCGCGGTGATCGAAAACCCGCTCAATCCCGTCACGATCGGCCCCGCCAGATATGGCATGAAACGACGCATCTTTTCGCTCCTTGTTCGCCGGGCCGTGCTCAGGCCGCGGCGGGTTCGTGTTGGTCGGCGAGCTGTCCGGTCATCGCCGCGACGTCCATCCACATCACTTCCCAGATATGCCCGTCGGGGTCGGCGAAGCTGCGGCCGAACATCGCGTCGCCAAATTCCTGCTTGGGCGTCGGGTCGGCGGTGCCGCCCGCGCTCGTCGCCCGATCGACGATCGCATCGACCGCGGCGCGGCTTTCGCGGCTCAGGGCGAGCAGCACTTGCACCTGGCTGTGCGCGTCGATGATCTTGCGGTCGGTGAACGAATTGAACTTCTCGTGCGTCAGGATCATGACGTTCACGGCCGGTGAGAACGACATCATCGCCGCGGTGTCGTCGGTGAATTGCGGGTTATTGGCCGCGCCGATCGCTTCGTAGAACGCCATCGATCGCTCGAGGTCTGTGACCGGCAAATTGACGAAAATCATCTGTTCCATCGTTTCTCTCCATCGGGTCCGCCGCCGCCGTTGCGACTCGGGATTTGACAATCATGCCGACTCGAGTTATAAAAAGCAACCATGAAGTTAGAAAAAGTAACTGACGTCGAAAAGACAGCGGAAAAGCGTTGGTATGACGATGCATGCGGTACGGCACTGGCGTTAGAATTCGTGGGCGAGCGCTGGTCCTTGCTCGTGATCCGTGAGCTGATGTACGGCCCGCGCCGGTTCGGCGAGATCAAGGCGAACCTGCCCGGGATCAGCGCTAACGTGCTGACGCAACGCCTGGAAAGCCTGGAGGACGCAGCAATCGTCGTGCGCCGCCGATTGCCATCACCGGCGAATGTCCAGGTCTATGATCTGACCGATTGGGGCCGCGAGGCGGAAGTCGCGATCCGCGAGATGGGCCGCTGGGCGGCGCGCTCGCCGCGGCACGACCCGATGGCGTTCATGTCGACCGCATCGGCGATGACCTCGCTGCGCACGTTGATCGATCCGGCGAAGGCGTCGCAGAACCCGATGACCGTCGCGTTCCACTTTCCCGGTGATGCCTTCGTCGCGCGAGTCGGCGATGGCGGCATCGAAATCGTGCGCGGGGAGGGAACCGGCGCCGACATTACCTTCACCGGTGACACGCTCGCGATGCGGCGCACGATCTATGGCAAAGAAGGGTTCGACGGTGACGGTCTATTGGCGCTGACCGGCGGCGGCGCGACGGCACAGCGGTTCATCGATCTCTTCGCGCTGCCGGAGAAGATCGCCGTCTGACGCGTTGCATCGCACAACTAGTCTCGACTTCGCGCCACCCGTGCGTTTAGGAGGGCGCGCGAAGGAAGCACGATGACCGACATCCCGAACACTCAGCCCGACAGCCGCGAGACGACGATCCTCGACGCGCCCGACCAGATGAAGTCGGTGCGCGACCTGTTCGGGATCGATTCGGACATGCAAGTCCCCGCGTTCAGCGAGGCCGACGAGCGCGTGCCCGATCTCGACGGGGCGTACGTATTCGATCCGGACACGACGCTCGCGATCTGCGCCGGGTTCGCACACAATCGCCGCGTGATGGTCCAGGGCTATCACGGCACCGGCAAGTCGACGCATATCGAACAGGTAGCGGCGCGGCTCAACTGGCCGTGCATTCGCATCAACCTCGACGCGCATATCAGCCGCATCGACTTGATCGGCCGCGACGCGATCGTGCTGCGCGACGGCCAGCAAGTGACCGAGTTCCGCGAGGGGCTGCTGCCCTGGGCGCTGCAGACGCCGACCGCTTTGGTGTTCGACGAATATGACGCCGGGCGCCCCGACGTGATGTTCGTGATCCAGCGCGTGCTGGAGACCGAGGGCAAGCTGACCTTGCTCGACCAGAACCGCGTGATCCGCCCGAACCCCTATTTCCGGCTGTTCTCGACCGCCAATACGGTGGGCCTGGGCGACACGAGCGGGCTCTATCACGGCACGCAAGCGATCAACCAGGGTCAGATGGACCGCTGGAACATCGTCGTAACGCTCAACTACCTGCCCGCGCATGTCGAAGCACAGATCGTGCTCGCCAAGTCGGGCGAGTATGACAAGCCGGAGGGCAAACAGATCGTCGACAATATGGTCCGCGTGGCGGATCTAACCCGCAAGGGCTTCATCAACGGCGACATCTCGACCGTAATGAGCCCGCGCACGGTGATCACCTGGGCGCAGAACGCGATGATCTTCGACGATATCGGCTTCGCGTTCCGGCTATCGTTCCTCAACAAATGCGACGAGGCCGAACGTGCGCTGGTCGCGGAATATTACCAGCGCGTGTTCGGGAAGGATTTACCCGAGAGCGTTGTGGCAAAGGCCTGACCCGGAGAGCGTGGCGCAGGACACACCCCTCGATCGCTTCAAGGCCGTGCTCGGCGGCGCGTCGCGCGCGCTGGCCGACGAGCCCGAGGTCGAGCTGGCGTTCACCGCCGATGCCCCGGCACAATCGGGCAAGCACATCAAGGTGCCGATGCCGGCGCGGACGTTGCCCGCCGATCAGGTCGCCGAAGCGCGCGGATTTGCCGACGGCTTTGCGCTGCGGCTCAAGCATCATAACGCCGCGCTACACCTGAAAGCCGCGCCGCACGATGCGGTAGCGCGAGCGGTGTTCGACGCTGCAGAAGGCGCGCGAGTCGAGGCGCTGGGGTCGCGCGGCTATCGCGGGATTACCGACAATCTGGGCCATGCGCTCGATATGCGGTTGCGCAGCGACCCGATCACGCGCGCACGGACTCGTGACGAAGTGCCGCTGTCAACCGCGATCGGGCTGCTTGTGCGCGAGCGGCTGACCGGCGAGCAAGCGCCAGCAGTGGCGCAGCCGGGGCTCGCTTTGGTCCGCGAGTGGATCGAGGAGAAGGCCGGGGGCGATCTCGACGCGCTGCGCCTCGCGCTCGATGATCAGCGCGCGTTTGCCAGTCTCGCGACCAAATTGCTCGAGGACCTCGAACTCATCGAAGGCGACCAGGTCCCTGAAGACAGCGACGAGGGCGGCAACGACGACGAGGGCACCGACGAGCAGGACCAGGGCGACGACGGCCAGGATGAGGGCGATCAGGGCCAAGGCGAGGTAGAGGCGCGCGGCGAGCAGTCGGAGACCGAGAGCGACGACGGCGAAGGCGCCGAATCGGGCGACGACGATTACGAAGATTCGGACGGCGAGGCCGGCGACGAGGGCGAGGAGGGGATGCTGCCCGTCCGCCCCAACCGCCCGTTCGGCGACCTGTCGCCGCACTTCGACTATAAGCCGTGGACGACCTCGTTCGACGAAACCGTCGCCGCGACCGAGCTGTGCGATGCCGAGGAACTCACCCGGCTGCGCTCATATCTCGACCAGCAGCTCGTCCATCTCCAGGGCGCGGTGACCAAGCTCGCCAACCGTTTGCAGCGGCGGCTGATGGCGCAGCAAAACCGCAGCTGGGACTTCGACCAGGAAGAGGGGATGCTCGACGCTGCACGGCTGGCGCGGGTGATCGTCAGCCCGGGCTCGTCTCTGAGCTACAAAGTCGAGCGCGAGACCGAGTTCAAGGACACCATCGTCACGCTGCTGATCGACAATTCGGGGTCGATGCGCGGGAGGCCGATCTCGATCGCGGCGATCAGCGCGGATATCCTGGCGCGAACGCTGGAGCGGTGCGGGGTCAAGACCGAGATCCTCGGTTTCACCACCCGCGCGTGGAAGGGCGGGCAGGCACGCGAGAGCTGGCTCGCCGCGGGGCGCCCGCCGCTGCCGGGGCGCCTCAATGACTTGCGCCACATTGTTTATAAGCAGGCCGACGAGCCGTGGCGCCGCGCGCGGCCGAGCCTCGGGCTAATGATGCGCGAGGGGCTGCTCAAGGAGAATATCGACGGCGAGGCGCTGTTGTGGGCGCACAACCGGCTGATCGGACGATCCGAGGAACGCAAGATCCTGATGGTCATTTCGGACGGCGCGCCGGTCGACGATTCGACGCTGAGCGTGAACAGCGGGTCGTATCTGGAACGCCATCTGCGCCAGGCGATCGGTTGGATCGAGCAACGATCCCCGGTCGAGCTCGCCGCGATCGGGATCGGCCACGACGTCACGCGCTACTACGAGCGCGCGGTGACGATCATGGATGCCGAGCAGCTGGGCGGCACGATCATCGAACAGCTCGCGGCGCTGTTCGACAAGCCGTGAGCGTCGATCCGCCACCCGGCGGGTTCGCGGGGCCGGTCAAGCGCTCGATCACGATCGCCGGCCACGAGACGTCGATCACGCTGGAGCCGGTGTTCTGGCAGGCGCTGGAAGATGCGTCGCGGTCGCGGACGCTGCCGCTCAGCGCCCTGGTCGCGCAGATCGATGCTCTGCGTATCGAGGCCCAGGATCCGCCGAACCTCGCCAGCGCCTTGCGCACTTGGGCGCTCGCAGCTGCGGCACCGGAGAGAATGAAAATCACTCGCAATAGCGTTGACACTGCGAACGACTCTCAATAGCGACCTCCCGGCAAGGGAGATTAGAGTGACCCCCAACTACCGCGCCCGTCTCGCCAAGCCAGCGTTTTTGGCTCTGTCGTGCGTAGGTGCCTTTGCGACCCATCCGGCACTCGCGTCAGGCGATCCCGATCCGGTCCCGACCAGCGACGACGATGACGATCAGAATCATCGCGACATCGTCGTCACCGGTCAGAAAATCCGGGACCAGCTCGGTCCGAAGGACGTCGCCCCGATCGTCAACACGCCCAAGTCGATTATCATCCTCGACAAGAGTGTGATCGAGCAGACCGGGTCGAACTCGCTGCAGGATGCGTTGCGCACGGTCCCCGGCATTACCTTCGGCGCGGCCGAAGGCGGCAACCCGATCGGCGACCGCCCGTTCATCCGCGGCTTCGACAGCCAGGGGTCGATCTATGTCGACGGCGTGCGCGACCTGGCGTCGCAAAACCGCGAAGTGTTCGCGATCGATTCGGTGCAAATCATCCGCGGGTCCGATTCGACCTTGGGCGGGCGCGGCTCGGCCGGCGGTACCATCAATATCATTTCGCGACTGCCCACGACGGGGTCGTTCGGCTCGATCTCGGGCACCTATGGCAATGGCGATTACAAGCGGATCGGCGTTGATCTGAACGTGTCGCTAGCGAGCAACGTAGCGTTCCGCCTGCAGGGCGTGTGGCACGATCAGGACGTGGTCGGCCGCGATGCGATATGGAACCGCCGCTGGGGCGTCGCGCCGTCGGTGACGATCGGGCTCGGCACCCCTACGCGGCTGACCGCCAGCTACTATTATCTCGAGAGCCATGAGCTGCCCGACAGCGGCATCCCGTATCTCTACATCTGCAACGCGACCAATTGTAACGCGCCGGTCGGCAGCACCTTCACCACCCCGGCGCTTGGCCCGATCACGACGATGGGTGGACAGACCGGAACGGTATCGCGCTCGGCCTTCTACGGCCTTGTCGGGCGCGACTTCCGCGACACCAGGAGCCAGCAGGCTACGTTGCGCTTCGAGCACGATTTCGGCGGCGTTACGCTGCGTAACACCGCGCGCTACAGCAACGACGAGCAGGCCTATATCTACACGCAGCCCGACGACACGCAGGGCAACGTGTTCGGCACCACGGCAACCAACAGCACCACCGTGCGCCCCGACGGCGGCCTGCCGCTGACCAGCGGCGGCTATGTCTGGCGCCGCGCCAACACGCGCTACGGCTATGTTGGAAGCATCGTCGATCAGCTCGATCTGTATGGCGTCGTCAACACCGGATCGATCGAGCACAGCTTCGCGGTCGGCGCCGAATTTTCGTGGGAAAAGGCGCGTCGTGGCACGTTCCTCAACGCCAGCGGGTCGACCATCACGCCGCGTTGCGACACCTTCACCGTCTCGCGCGGCTATTGCACCAGCCTGTTCAATCCCAATCCGCATCGGCCGTTCGTCAACTACACGTCGGACACCTCGACCGTGGGGACGCCGATCGTTCGGGGCGACGCCAATACCGAGACGCAGAACGACGCCAACACGATCTCGTTCTACGGCTTCGATTCGATCACGCTGACGCCGTCGCTGATCCTCAACCTCGGTGCGCGCTACGATCGGTTCACGTCGATCACGACACCCGCCTTCGCGGCGGGCGGACCATCGTTCCGGTTCAGCCGGGTCGATGAATTGTTCAACTGGCAGGCAGGGCTGGTGTTCAAGCCGACCAAGAACACGAGCCTCTACGCCAGCTATTCGACCGCCGCGACGCCGCCGAACAGCCTGCTGGGCGAGGGGCGTGAGGACAATGCGCTGCCCACCACGATCGCGACCACCAATCAGCTCGATTTCCTCAAGGTCCAGAAGACCAAGTCGTATGAGCTCGGCGCCAAGGCGAGCCTGTTCAACGAAAAGCTGAGTCTCGCGACCGCGATCTTCCAGACCGACATCGACAATGCCCGCGTCACCGACGCCAACAACCTCATCTCGTTCCTGGGCAAGACCCGCATCCGCGGGTTCGAGTTCAGCGCGAGCGGCGCGATCCTCGAAGGCTGGACCGTGTTCGGCGGCTACACCTATCTCGATGCCAGGATCGTCGACGGCGGGTTCACCGCGCTGACCGCGCCGGCGGTAACCGGGCAGCTCGCCAAAACCGTGCTGGTCCCGTCGGTCAACACCGGCAAGCAAGTTCCGCAGACCGCCAAAAACAGCTTCACCTTCACCACCAACTACCAGGTGACCAAGCAATTCTCGATCGGCGGCAGCGCGATCTATACCGACCGGCAATATGGCGGCTATGCCGACAACCGCACCGCGACGCAGACGGCAGCGGGCGTCGTCACGGTTGCCCCCGCGACCAAGTTCCTGTCGCGCGGGATCGCCGGATATTGGCGGTTCGACGCGCAAGCGCGGTTTGCGTTGACCAAGAACATCGCGGTCAGCGTCAATGCGCAGAATCTGACCAACAAGGTCTATTTCAGCCAGGCGTTCATCAACCACTACGCCACGATCGCGCCGGGGCGGACGGTGTTCGGGACGGTGGAGTTCAAGTTCTGACACACGCCGCATTGACCCCGGCCGATGTCATTGCGCTGGCCGGCGACGGCGAAGCCGAGGCGCAGGCGCTTTACGGCCAGATGCTGCTCGACGGCATGCACGTAGTGCGCGATGCGCGGGCGGGGTTCGGCTGGTTCCTAAGGGCGGCAGCACAGGGGCATCTGATGGGGCTTAACATGGTCGGGCGCTGCTACGATCTCGGCTGGGGCGTGCGCGTGGACAAGGCGCGTGCGGCCGAATGCTATCGGATCGCGGCGGAGCAGGGGCTCGACTGGGCGATGTACAACTATGCGACCTTGCTCGCGCTCGGGCAGGGAGTCGCCGAGGACAAGCCGGCCGCATTCGGCTGGTTCCAGAAAGCGGCGCGGATGGGTAACGCCAAGGCGATGAACTTCGTCGGCAGCTTTCACGAAGACGGCTGGGTCGTGTCGCGCGACATGGCGAAGGCGGCGCGGCATTACGCGCGCGCGGCCGAAGGCGGCGATTTCCGCGGCTGCTTCAACCATGCCCGGATGCTCGGCGACACTGGACGCACCGAAGAGGCGTTGACGTGGATCGAGCGTGCCGGCGCGACCGCTACCCCGGTGTTCCTCGAGAAGGCGGCGGCGTTCCTCGACGCGTCGCCGGTGCCGGCGTTTCGCGCGCGGGGCAGGGCGGCGATCGAGCGCGGAGCGGCGGCATGCTGATCGCGATCCCCCACGTGCTCGACGCGAATGGCGTGGCAAACGTCCGCGCCCTGATCGACGCCGCCGAGTGGATCGACGGCAATGCCACCTCGGGGCATCAATCCGCGCTCGCGAAGAAGAACGAGCAGTTACCGGAGGACTCCGCCGCCGCGCGCGAGGCCGGATCGCTGGTGCTTGATGCGCTGTCCGCCGCGCCGCTGTTCATCGCCGCCGCGCTACCGCTCAAGGTCTATCCCCCGCTGTTCAATCGCTATGCCGGCGGCGACACGTTCGGCGCACACGTCGACAGCGCCATCCGTATCAGGCGCGGCTCGGACTTTCGCATACGCAGCGACTTGTCCGCGACACTCTTCCTCGCCGACCCCGACAGCTATGACGGCGGTGAACTGGTGATCGAAGATTCGTTCGGCGAGCAGCGCGTGAAGCTCCCCGCCGGCCACATGGTGCTCTATCCCGCATCGAGCGTGCACCGAGTCGAGCCGGTGACCCGCGGCACCCGCATTGCCTCGTTCTTCTGGATCCAGTCGATGGTCCGCGACGACGGCGCGCGGCGCATTTTGTTCGAGCTCGACCAGGCCGCGCAGGACGTCGCGTCGCGGCTCGGACAGGCCGATCCGGCGGCGGTGCGGCTGACCGGGATCTATCACAATCTGCTGCGGCGCTGGGCCGAAGCATGAGGACGACCATGACCAAGATCGGGATGCGCAATGCCTGGTTTCAGGTGCACAAATGGATTGGGCTGAGCCTAGCGATCCTGATCATTCCGCTATGCGTGACCGGCGCGGCGCTGGTGTGGGACGAAGCGCTCGACCATGTCGTCAATCCGAAGCGATATGCGGTCGGCACCGGCCCGACGCTCGCACCCGACCAATGGGCGACGGCGGCGCAGGCAGCGGTCGGCACGGCGCGAATCGCGACGATCAAGTTGCCCGCCGAACCCGGCGCGCCCGTGATCGCCTCGACCGGCCCGATGCCGAGCAAGACCCAGGGGCCGGCACCGCGCACCAACGTCTATCTTGATCCTGCAACCGGTAGGGTGCTCGACGTCGCGAGCAGCCGGTCGGGGCTGATCATGACGATGCACCAGATCCACGGCACGATGCTGATCCCGGTCTGGGGGCGGCCGATCGTCGGGTGGATCGGCGTTGCGATGCTATTCTCGTGCTTCACCGGGATCTGGCTGTGGTGGCCGACGGTGGGCAAGTGGGTCCGCGGCTTGCGCTGGCGGCGGCATCGTAATCTCGACACCAACCTACATCATTTGTTCGGTTTCTGGATCGCAGTGCCGTTGTTCGTGCTGTCGCTGACCGGCGCGTGGATCAGCTTCCCGACCTTCTTCGGCCCGCTGGTCGGCGAGAATGCGCGCCCGATGGGGTTTAGCGCCGAACGCGCCGCGATGAACAAGGCGCAGCCGCTGGGCGTGACGAAGACGTCGTTGGCCGCGGCGCAGGCCGCGGCGCTCGCGGAGCAACCCGGCAGCGTCACGCAGGTCGCGTGGCCGACCGACTACAAGGCGGTATGGCAGTTCACCGTCAAGCCGGCCAAAGGTAAGCCCGCGGTCGTCGCGGTCGACGATATCAGCGGCGCGGCGTCGATCGCCCCCGACGCCAATCGCGGCCAAGCCGGCATCGCGCGGCTGATGCGGCAGCTCCACGACGGCACCGGCATGGGCATCGGGTGGCAAGTGATCATCTTCCTCGGCGGGATGCTGCCGGCGATCCTGGCCATTACCGGCGTGATCATGTGGTGGCAGGTAAGGGGCTGGAAGGCCGAGCTCAAGGCGAAGCAGAAGGCGCGAGCTACGACCGCCTGATCGATTAGAAAGAGCCGCCTCTCGTGGAGAGATGACGACTCTTTCCGTTGCTACCCGAAAGAGGAGGGGAACAACCCCGGCGACAAACTGCCCTAATTGACTCGCTTGTCAATTGAAGTCGTTTCGGCGACGAAATTAGTTGTGGATATTACCGCCCCAGCAATACTCGCGCTTGCCCAGCGATCTGCGCGAGCATCGCCGCGTTAGGTGCCGCCGCCGTACGAGCGCGGTCCACGACGCCCTTGAACTGCGCAACGCGCGTCGCATTGACGCCGAGCCATTCCTCGACGGCGCCTTCGGGGTCTTTACTCCCGGCACGTTCGAGGAATTCGAGCCGCAACTGCTGGAAATCGCGCGCAAGTCCCGCGATCAGCAAGCGCTCCCACGGATCGCTCGAGTTGATTCGCGCGGCATTCGCTTGTGCCCAATCTAGCCCCAGCGCCTGACCCAGATGCGTGAACGCGCGAGTCAGCACGATCTCGTCGAGGCCGGTCTCAGCGCCCAAGTCGGCAAGCCCGACCGATCCGTCGAGCTCAAACAGCCGGACGACTTTCTTGGCCAGCGCCGCCGGGGCGCCCGCCGCTTGCAGGTTCGCCGAAATCCGCGCGCTTTGGGTCGATGCTTCCTCGAGCAGCAATTGCTTGGTCTGGCGATCGAGCGCGGTGACACCCTTGTTGAGCCGCGCCAGCGCCGCACCGGGGCTCGTGCCCGGCTTGGTCACGCGGAGCAGATCGGCGATCTGGCTGCGCACCGCGACCGCGACCTCGTCGAACAAGGCAAGGCGCCCGGCCTCGGGCATCGCGGTCGTCTCGATTTCCGCCCAGAGCTTGTCGAGGTCGAACAATCGCTCGACCACCACGAACATCGCCGCGATGTCGCCCATCGCCGCGCCTTCTTCCTCGGCCAGCTCGAACGGATGCAGCACGCCGAGCCGGTTGATGAGGCGGTTCGCGAGCTTGGTCGCGATGATCTCGCTACGCAGGCGATGCTCGTCGATCGCCGTCGCGAATTTCTTGCGCATCGCCGGCGGGAAGGCGGCGTGGAGATCGGCGCGCAATTCGGGGTCCTGGCCGAGATCGGTGTGCTCGATCGCGTCCTGCAGCGCGAGCTTGGCGGTCGCGAGCAGCACCGCGAGTTCGGGCCGAGTCAGCCCATGGCCCTCGGCCTCGCGCCGCAACAGCGTGCCGTTGTCGCCCAGCCCCTCGACCACGCGGTCGAGCCGCCCGGTGGCCTCGAAAATCTCGATCAGCCGGACATAGCTCGGCAGCGCCTGCGCGCCGTCCTGTTCCATGATCGACAGCGCCAGCGTCTGGAGGCGATTGTCCTCCAGCACCAGATGCGCGACGTCGTCGGTCATCGATGCGAGGAAGGTGTTACGCGCGGCGTATTGCAGCCGTCCCTCGATCATCTCGCGGTTGAGCGCAATCTTGATGTTGACCTCGTTGTCCGAGCAATCGACGCCGGCCGAATTGTCGATGAAGTCGGTGTTGAGCCGTCCGCCACGTGACGCGAACGCGATGCGCCCCGCTTGGGTCACGCCCAGGTTCGCGCCCTCGCCGATCGCGATCGCGCGCAAATCCTCGGCATTGACGCGCAACCGGTCGTTGGCCGGGTCGCCGACCTCGACATGATTTTCGCTCGCCGACTTCACATAAGTGCCGATACCGCCGAACCAGATCAGATCGACCGCGCTCTTGAGGATCGCCGAGATCAACGCCGCGGGCTCCAGTTCGTCGGCGTGAATGTCGAGCGCGGCCTTCACTTCCTTGGTCAGCGCGATCGTCTTGGCGGTGCGCGGGAACACCCCGCCGCCCTTTGAGATCAGGGCGGGATTATAGTCGGCCCAACTCGACCGTGGCAGCGCGAACATGCGCGCGCGCTCGGCCCAACTCGCCGCCGCATCGGGATCGGGATCGAGGAAGATGTGGCGGTGATCGAACGCCGCGACGATCTTGAGCGTTTGGCTCAACAACATGCCGTTGCCGAACACGTCGCCCGACATGTCGCCGCACCCGACGACGCGGATCGGCTGCGTCTGCACGTCAACGCCGCGCTCGGCGAAGTGGCGCTGAACCGACAGCCATGCGCCTTTGGCGGTAATGCCCATCGCTTTGTGGTCGTAACCCACGCTGCCGCCGCTTGCGAAGGCGTCGCCGAGCCAGAAACCGCGATCAAGCGCGATCGCATTGGCGACGTCGCTGAACGTCGCGGTGCCCTTGTCGGCGGCGACGACGAAATAGGGGTCCTCGGCATCATGGATCGCGACGCCGTCGGGATGTACGACCTTACCCTCGACGATGTTGTCCGTGATCGACAGCAAGGTGCGGATGAAGATGCGGTAGCTTTCGGTCCCTTCGGCCAGCCACGCGTCGCGGTCGACCGCGGGTGAGGGGAGTTGCTTGGGATAGAAGCCGCCCTTGGCGCCGGTCGGCACGATGACCGCATTCTTGACGCGCTGCGCCTTCATCAGTCCGAGGATTTCGGTGCGGAAGTCGTCGCGACGGTCGGACCAGCGCAGCCCGCCGCGCGCGACCGGGCCGGCGCGCAGGTGGATCCCCTCGACGCGCGGGCTGTAGACCCAAATCTCGCGCCATGGCAGCGGGGCGGGGAGGCCCGGCACCTTGTGGCTGTCGAGCTTGAACGCCAGCGCTTCTTCGGCGGCCGGTGTGAACGCGTTGGTGCGGAGCGTTGCCGCGACCACGCCCTTGATTGACCGCAGGATGCGATCGTCGTCGATCGCCGAGACCTCGTTGAGCCCCTTGGCGATGGCTTTATCGGCGAGCGCAACGCCGTCGCCCCGCGTGCCCTCGGGCGCGTGCGCGGCAAAGAAGCGGTCGATCAGCGCCTGAGCCACATCGGGGGCACGGCGCAGCGCGTCGACCACCGTCAGCAAGCCATAAGACATGCCACCCTGGCGCAAATAACGGAACCAGGCGCGGAACAGCACGGCGGAACCCGGCGCCATGTTGAGATCGACGATCAGGCGATTGAACGCGTCGTTTTCCGCGGTGCCTTCCAGCACTTGCGCGATCGCGGTTTCCAGCACTTCGGTATTGCCGTCGAACACCGTGGCGGTGCCGCCCGCCGCCTCGATCAGGAATTCGTGGATGAAACCCTGATTATCGTCGCTCAGCGCGGTCGGGACTTCCTCGATCACGCGGAAACCGAAATTCTCGAGCACCGGCACCGCGTCCGACAGCGCGATCGCGCCGCCCAGACGATAGAGGTTGAGCCGGGCTTGGCCGTTTTCGTCGCGATAGAGCCGCACCGCGCGCTCGCCAGGGCTTTCCAGCGTGGCAAGGCTCATGATGTCGCGCGCCGCTTCGTCGGCGGTGTTCATGGTGCGATAGCTTTGCGGGAAACAATTCGCCCAGCGCAGCGTCAACCGCGTCGCGCGTGCCGGATCGGTTTCGGCCAGCGCCGCCTCGACCCCGGGGCCCCAGCCGCGCATCATGCGCGCGAGCCGCACGTCGAGCGCGGCCACGTCGGGCGTCTGCGAATTGCCGCGCAGGTCGATCGTGTAGCGGATCATCGCGACGACATCGTCCATCGCGACGGCCCAATTTAGCAGCGGGCCGCCGGCAGCCTCGCTCAGCATTTCGCCGATCGCGAGCCGCCGCGCCGTAGTCAGTTCGTCGCGGGGCAGCCAGACGAACGCGAATAAGTGCCGCCCGAGGATCGACTTCGCCAGCACCAGCTTGGGCCGCGGCCGGTCGGCGAGGCTCATCGCGGTCAGCGCGACGTCCTCCAGCGCTTGCGGCGTGAAGGCGATCAGCAGATCGTGCGGCAGCGTGGCCAGCGCGTGCTCGAGCGCCTTGCCGGCGTGCCCCTTGGGATCGAACCCGAATTTCTTCTGCAACTGGGAGAGCCGTGTGCGGAGCAGCGGGATGTCGTCGGGCGGGGTGTTGAGCGCGGCCGACGTCCACAGCCCGGCATGGATCGACAGGCCGGTGACCTTGCCCCCGTCGCGCAGCGGCACGACGATCAGGTCGAGCGGGATCTGGCGATGCACGCCCGAGATGAAATTGGATTTGAGCAGCAACGGCGCGTCGTTGCCCTCCTCGAACCATTTGACCGCGAGCGCACGCGAGGCTTCGGCCAGGATCGGCACGTCATGCTTGTTGCGGCAGATGCCAAGCGGCGATTTCGCGCCCGCGTCGCGCCCGTATTTGGCGTGACCGAGCAAGGTGAAATGGCGGTCGAGGAACCAGTCGAGCAGCGCTGCACCTTCGCCGGTCAGCGTCTTCGCGTCCGCCGCCATCGCGGCCTGCAGCGCGACCCAGTCGGTCACCGCGGCGCGGACGTCCTTCAGGTTGGTTTCGAGCGCGGTGACCAGGCTGCGGCGCTCGCGCGCGTCGGCACGCTCCATCTCGATATAGATCATCGATTCGGGCGTGCCGTCGCCGACGCCCATCAGTCCGCCAAGCGGATCGCGGCTGACCGGGATGACGGGGTGGATGATACGGTCGACCGCGATGTCGTGCGCGGCGATCGTCGCCGCGATCGAATCGACCAGGAACGGCATGTCGTCGTTGACGATCGCGACGCGCATGCGGCGGTTGGGGTCGTTGGCCGCGATCGGCTCGATCACCATCGTCGGCGCGCCGGGCGGGCGGTTATAGGCGGCGGTGGCGACGAAGGCGGCGGCTTCGGCGCGCTCGGCCTTGCCGAAGCCCTGCAATTCGCCCGGAAGCGCACCCTTGATCAGTCGATCCGCGAGCGCGTCCGACAGCGATTTCAGATTGGTTTTGACCATGGCCGAACCCTATGCGCCGGTCGCGCGCGAGGCTCAAGTTCGTTTCAGATGTTACTTGGCAGCCTTGAGCGTGCGCACCGCAAGGTTGCGGTCGTTGGCCACCGAGGCGACGATATCGAGCGTGCCGTCGCCCGTTGCACGGCCGAGCAGGACGACGAGTTCGCCGGCTTCCAGGCCCGTCGCGAACTCGACGCTGGCCAGCACCAGCCGCTCGGCGATGTCGGCCAGCGGGTCGCGCGCGTCGGCCTTGGCCGGATTGCGTGCGGTCCGTTCGGCGGCGACGACCGCCTTGATCCCCCCCTCGACGGTTTCGAGCACTTGCGTGAGTTGCCCTGCCGGAATGGCGTGGCGGCGCGCATGGCTGAGTACCGCGGCGAACTCGGTCAGCCGTGCCTTGTCGTAATCCGTGCCGAACACCAATTTTGCGACGGCGGTCATTGGCGCGCGGTCCTGCACGACGACGCCGGCATCCTCGAGCAATTCGCGATAGGTCTCGCCATCCTCGTCGGCGGCGAGGCCGAAATCATGGGCACGCCCCAACGCGCGATAAAGCGCGGCTCGGCTGCGCGTGTCGGCGCTGGTTGCGGCGGTCGCGCTTTCACGTGCCTGGTGGAGCTTGCCGGGGAGATCGTCAGCTTCGGCTTCTTCGATCTCGGACGCGGCTTCGGCGGCCGGACCGTCGGCCCAGACCGGCGTATTCGCGACCGGCTTCGGCGCGGTGCGCATCGCCGCATCGACTTCGGCGTCGAGGCCCGCCTGGGTGTCGGCGTCGACCAACTCCTTCCAGTTGATCACGCCATAGATGAAGTCGATCGTGTCTTCGTTCGACGAAAACGGCATCAGGATGCCGCGATACATCGTATTGTGCCCGCGCAGGCCCATGAACTCGGCCTCGAAGCCGATCGGGGCGCGGTTGGCGATGATCTGGAGATAATGGTCGGTCAGCCGCGACAGCAAAGAGCGGCTCGGCACTTGCGAGATATGCGTGATCGAGGAGTCGTGGCCGGTCTCTTCGCGCAACGCGGCGCCGAGATAGGCGATCTTGGGATCCTCGATCCCCTTGGTGAAATCGAGCAGCACCGAATGCGGCCCGAAATCGGTGATGTTCGAAGGATCGAGATCCTCGATCGACGGATAGGCGCGGCCGCGCAGCAGCGACACCCAATGGTTGTACGCGCGCACGTGCATGCGGCGTTCGTCGGTGCCGATCGCCGCCGGCGTGGGCTCGTCGACCGCGGAATCGGTCGCGCCGCCGGCCACTTGTTCGGCGTCGTCCCTGTCCTCGTCAAAGCCGCGCTGCGTATCCATGCACCAATCCCCATGGGCGTCGGTCGCCCCTTCATCGCCCCTTTCTGCACCCGACGTGGTAAACGTTGCGTAAACCGGTTTGGCGCTAATTGGCGGGACCAGCGACGGCCTTGTCAGCTCTCGGGAGACCTGATAGTCGCCGCCGCCTTGCCGTGCCCTGGGGCCCGCGCGGGCCGCCTTAGCTCAGCTGGTAGAGCATCGCATTCGTAATGCGGGGGTCACAGGTTCGAGTCCTGTAGGCACCATTGCTTCGAAAATTGAAAAGCGGGCTCGCACGTCAGAAGGAAAAGGCAGCGCCGAATGTGGCGATCGTGCGTCCCTTCGTCCGCGCGTAATAATCGGCGCCGGGCCCGCGGCCCGACAAGCTGGCATAAATTTCGAACGGGCCGAGCGACCGTGACACCGTGGCACGCCAATCGATCCGGCTCCGCGCGATAAAAGGCGGCGGCGTGCCGAGATCGGTCAATGCGCCGACATGGGCGTTGAAATTCAGCTTCGGCAGCACGCGGACGCTCCCTTCTACCTCAGCGTAAAGCGTGCGACGATCCGGCCTCAGATAATCGGGCGAATAATAGACCCGCGCGGTGATCGCGTGGAAGGTTAGCCCGGCATAGAGTTCAGTATACGCCAGTCCGAGGGGGCCGCCGGTCCGGCGGGCGTAGGCAGTTCGTTGCACGCCGGCCTCGATCGACAGCGCGCGTGTGACTCGCGCGGCATAGCCGATATTCGCTTCATATCCTGCGACGCCGATCTCCGACCCTTGCGCGCCGGCGATCACGACAGCGCTCGCGTAAGTGCCCGAACTGTGATCGTAGCTGATCGCCGCGGTGAGCACCGGACTGGGCTCGGTGATCTGATAGCCGCGACTGCGATATTGGCTGTCGATCGATACGCGGCCCGCGACCTGGGCCTGCGCAAGCGGCGTGGCGAAGATCGATGCCGGTAGCGCGACGATCAGCAACCGCGCGCGCAGATGTTCCCGCTCAGGATTTGCCGCGTGTCTTTTGCGCCAGCCGGATCGCGCAGTCGCAGTCACAGGACGGCGAGGTCGATACCAGCGTCGCGCAGGCGTCGATGATCCGTCCGTTGGGCCGCAGCGCGATCCGCATGCGTGCGTCGCCGCGCTGTTCCCGAACCAACGCGATTAGTCCCGCGACGTGCGCCGCTGCATAGGAACTGCCGTTGACGATGTACCATTTGCCGCCAGGCTCCGTCGTGGGAATATCGCGTCCAGGCGCACCGTACACAGTCGCGGGCCAACTACGCAAAGATTCGTCCGCCACTGCAATCACGCCGGGCTTCGAGGCGGGGAATCCCCCCTTCGACGCGGCGCCGTCATAGGCGGCGACCACCGAAATGCCGCGCGCCAGCGCGACGTCGAGGAGCTTGTCGAGCAACGCGTCGGGCGGGCCGGTCAAGCTGAGATTGATGATTTGCGCGTCGTGATCGACCGCATATTCGATTGCCCGGGCGAGACTGAGCGTGCTGCACAACGTCGGTCTGGTCCCCGTACTCGTCTCCCAGCACGCGCGCAGCGCCATCAGCCGCGCGGCAGGTGCCACACCGGCCACCCCCAAGCCGTTATCGGCCTTTGCCGCGATGACGCCGGCAACGCCCGTCCCATGCCGCTCGGCATGAGGCACGGGCCCGCCGACGAAGTCCGCATCGTCGCTGAACTGACCCGCCAGATCGGGGTGCGTGAGCTCGATCTTGCTGTCGATCACCGCGACGCGCACACCGCGACCGGTCACGTAGCGGTGCAAGAGCGACAGGCTCCACGCACTCGCGGCGGGCTGAGCGAGATAGAGCGGGTCATTCGCGGCCAGCGCGCCACGACCCTCAAACGTTTGCACCGGCTGGGCCCAGAGGAACGCTTTGTCGCGCGAAAGCAATGCGATCGCCTGATCGACCGAAAGTCCCGGCGGCAAGTCGAGCGCGAAGCAATCGACGCCGAGCAACGGCATTGGCCAGCTTTCCGCCACGCGCATCCCATACCTTTTGGCGATGCCGCTGGCGATCCGTCGGCGCGACGCCTGCGACGCCGCGTCGCCATAGCTCCCGGAATACGTAGAGCCGCCGCGCAGGTGGAGCGGCGGCAGGCGCAGCATCACAAGCACTCGCGCAGGCCGCGCGGCGTCGGATGTGTCAACGAGCTCACTGATCTCCCTCGCCGGTGCTGCGTCGGTGAGCAGCAACGGCAACGCCAATAGCGCCAGGATCCAGCGCCAGGTCATTGCGGCGTGGGCGCGTCGAGCGGCTCGGCCATGACTACGCCGCGCCTTGTCCTGAGTCGCGCCAGTCCTTTGGCGCGCAGACCGGGCTCGATCCGCAGCATATAGCCGCCGCTCGCCAGTGGACCGTCGGTGATGCGCGCGCCGGTCGCGATCAGCGCGCCGCGCATATCCTGCGCCGACATGTCGGGAGCAAATAGCACGATGGCGTTCGCCTCCACGTTGCCGGGAGCCGTAGCGGTGCCGAGCGTATGATAGGGATCGGCGGTCTTGGTGGCGGGCAGCGAGACGATGGCGATCGTCGCCACCGACGCCGCCAGCGCGCCGCCGGTCGCCCATCCCAGGCCGATCCTCTGCCGCCACACGGAGGCGCGCCGGATCGGCGGGCCGTCCGTGGCGTCAAGCTTGCGGGCGATCGCCGCCCAGCCTTGATCGACGTCGACGCCCAGGCTGGTGACGCCCTTCTTCAACCCGTGTTCGCTCTCCGCCTCGCGCTGGCACACAGGGCATTCGGCCAGATGCGCCTCGACCATCGCCGCCTCGGCATCGTCGAGCGTATCGTTCATATACCAGGGCAACAGCTTGAGCGTCTGCTCGTGCGCATCGCCATAAAGGTGGACCAGCTTTCCCATCGTCACGATCCTAAACCCAATCCGCCAGTTCGCCGCCCAACAATCGGCGCAAGTGCCGGCGGGCGTGGAACATGCGTGTTTTGACGGTGTCGACCGGGCACCCCATGATGCCGGCGATCTCGCGATAATCCATTTCATGAAAATAGGTGAGGTTGACCACCGTGCGGTGATCGTCCGACAGCGACGCCATCGCATCGGCCAGCAATATGCTCGCGCGCGACTGGGTCGATGCCTCTTCGGGGGTCAAATCGAGCGCGGGGCGATTGTCCGACTGATTGTCCTCGACCGCCTCGTCCAGCCGCCGCAGCGCGCGCATCGCTTTGCGGTAGGCGATCGCGAACATCCAGGTCGACAGCTTGCTGGCGCCGTTGAAACTGCCGCCTTTGTCCCACACCACCATCATCGTATCGTTCACGACTTCCGCAATCATCGTCGGCCGCCGCACAAGATTGGCGACGAACCGCGTCATGCCCGGGTGGTAGGTCCGATAGAGCTCCTCGAACGCCGACACGTCGCCGTCGCTGATGCGTGCGATCAGCTGAAGGTCATGGACATGACGGCGCTCGGCCGCGCCCGACCGAGCCGCTTGCGCGCGCACGCTGTGCTCCTTGTTCCCACCCCACACATATCTTAGTTCAGCAGTAGACGCGATTGGTTCAATCGTTCGCCCTGCGCGTTAGGGGCGCTCCTCCTTCGAGTATCTGTTTCCATGCGCCTCTCCATCCATGCCTGGCTCGACTATAATCTGCCCGAGCCCGCCGACCTGCTGTTTGCGCTCGAGGTCGCGCAGACCACGGACCAGCGGCTGGTCGAGGATCTGCTATCGGTCGGCGGCACAGGGGTGTTGACGCCGATTTCAGCGGATGACGGGCTGGGCCGGCGGACCTGGGCGCGAGGCGAGGGACGGGTAACCGCGCGCTATACCGCTACGGTCGAAGTCGAACGCCCGGCGACGGGGTTGCAGGGGCTGGGCGCGGACGACGTTAAAACACTCCCCGCCGGCGTGGTGCCCTATCTGTTTTCCAGCCGCTATTGCGAGGCCGATCGGCTCGACACGATGGTGCGCCGCGAGTTCGGCGAGGTGACGGGCGGCGACAAGGTCGCAGCGATGGTCGACTGGGTCCGTGGGCACCTGACTTACGAACCCAGCGGCGACACCGGCACGACCGCCATCGACACATTGGTTTCGCGGCGCGGCGTGTGTCGCGATTATTCCCACCTGCTGATCGCGATGGCACGGGCGGCGGATATTCCGGCGCGGATGGTGGGCGCCTATGCTTGGGCGCTCGAGCCAGAGGATTTTCACGCAGTGGTCGAAGTGTGGCTCGACGGCGGCTGGCGGCTGGTCGATCCGACAGGCTTCGCGCCCGAGGAAGGGATCGCGCGGATCGGGGTCGGGCGCGACGCGACCGATATCAGCTTCCTGACGGTCTTCGGCCGCGCCGATCTGGTCGAACAGACCGTGTCGGTGAAGCGGTTAGACGCGTAGCACCCAACCGCGCTTCGCGAGCGCGAGCGTGATCACGATCGACAGCGCGCCGGCGATCACCGCGTAGAGCAGCGACGTCCAATCGAGCGGCAAGCCCAGCCGTGCCAGCGTGCCGAACGACAGGGCCCACAGCCGCTCGCCGTCGACCGGGATGACGAGTAATGCCGTCAGCAAGGCATGAACGACGTAGAGTGTGAGTGCGAGCCCTCCCATCCGGGTCATCAGCCGCACCGGCGCGGCCGCGCCGATCATTGGCCAGAAGAACTTGAGCCCCGCTAGCAGCCCCAGCCCGATCGCGGCGTTGATCAGCGCGAAGCTCGGCGTCCATAGCGCCTTGTTGACGGGCCAGAGGAATTGCGCGGCGCACCAACCGACGAAGCAGATGGCGCCGATTGCGAAAATCATGCGCGTCGCATTGTTACTCCGCATTGCCAGCCGTTGCGCCGCGAGCCCGATCATCGCGGTGGCGATCGCCGACAGCGTCGACAACGGGCCTTCGGGATCGAACACCTTACCGTAAAGCCGTGTGCCGCCGAGCATTGCGCGGTCGAGCCAGCCGCTGAAACCTTCGCCAGCCGCCATGCTCGCGACACCACCGGATGGGGCGGCGTAGAGCAGGAGCCCATGGACCGCCATCAACGCTACCCCTGCCAGTGCCGGCACGCGCCAGCCGGTCGTCGCGCGGGTGGTCAGCGCGCACGCCAGATACACGATCCCGATCCGCGCCAGCACACCGGTGAAGCGGATATCGATCAGGTGCGTGCTGGCATGGACGATCCAGCCGATCGAAAAGCCGATCAAATAAAGCAGAATAGAGCGCCGCGCGATGCGGCCTACGCCGACGCGCGGCTCGCGACCGTCGATTGCGAGCGGCAGCGATAGCCCGAGGCATAGCAGAAACAATGGAAACACCAGGTCGGCGATCGTCAGCCCGTCCCATGGCGCATGCGCGAGGATCGGGAAGACATGCGCGTCCGACCCCTGCAAATTGACCAGCACCATCCCGACGATCGCGACCCCGCGCAGCGCGTCGAGCGCGTCGTCGCGGGGGCGGGCGGCGGGCGCGGTCATCGGACGACCACGCCGCCCTTCATCACCATCGCGACACGCCGGACGGCGCCGATGTCGGAGGCCGGGTTACCCGCGACCGCGACGAGATCGGCGAGCAGTCCCGGCTTGACGGCGCCGAGCCGCTTGTCGAGCCCGAACCAGCGCGCATTGCCCCAGGTCGCGGCGATCAGCACTTGCGGCGCGGGCATCCCGGCGGCGACCATCAGCTCCATCTCGCGCGCATTCTGGCCGTGCGCGAACACCCCGACGTCGCCGCCCATGCACATCGGCACACCGGCCTTCATCGCGAGTTTGAAGCTAGACCGATTGAGTGCGACCGCGGGCGGTGCGGGCTCAGTGCCGTCCCACCCACGATAGCGTGAAGTCGCGTCCGACGCGGCGAGAGTCGGGCACAGTGCGATACCCTTGGCGGCCATCGCCGCGAAGATTTCCGGCGTGCCGCCATAGCCGTGCTCGATTGTGTCGACGCCCGCGGCGATCGCGCGGCGCATCCCTTCGGCGGTGGCGGCGTGGACCGCGACGGGGCGGCCGGCATCGTGCGCGGCGGCGACGGCGGCCTTCATTTCCTCGAGGCTCAGTGTCGCGCGGCTGTCCTCGCCGGGGCGCCAGCGATAGTCGGCGTAGAGCTTGATCCAGTCGGCGCCTGCCGCGATCTGGCGGCGCACCGCGGCGACGATGGAATCGACGCCCGACACTTCTTCCGCGCCTTGCGGCACTTCGACACCAGGCTCGAAGCCCTTCGGCCCATAGGCGCCGAGCGCGACGATCGCGCGCGTCGCGACCTGCAGCCGCGGTCCGGGCACGATGCCCTTCGCGATCGCTTCCCTCAGCCCGACATCGGCATAGCCCGCGCCCTCGGTGCCCAGATCGCGCTCGCTGGTGAATCCGGCCATCAGCGTCGCCTTCGCACTCGCTACCGCGCGCGCGGTGCGCAGCGCCAGCGTTTCGTGGAGCACCTGATCGTCCCACGATGTTTCGTTGTACGGATGCAGGAACAGGTGTCCGTGCCCCTCGATCATGCCGGGCATCAGCGTGTCCCCGGGCAGGTCGATCACTTGAGTGCCGGCAGGCACGGGCAGGTTCGGCCCGACCGCGGCGATCTTGTCGCCCTCGACCAGCACTTGCCAGCCGGGATGGACTTGGCCGTCGATCCCGTCGAACACGCCGGCGGGCTTGAGCAGGATCGCGGTCGGCGTCTCTGCCGCGGGGAGCGCGGTTGCCGGGCCGATCAGGATCGCCAATATCAAGCCCAGCCAGCGCATGGTCATCTCCCCGTTCGCGTATTACGCTCGCACCATGACTAGCTTCGTCCGCCTTCCGCTCCTAGCCCTCGCGCTACTCGTCACCGCGCCGTCGTCGCCCGATCCGGACATGACACGCTGGCGCGCCCAAGCCGCCAACGTCACGATCACGCGCGACGATTGGGGGATCGCGCACATCGCCGGCAAGACCGACGCCGACGCGGTGTTCGGGATGATCTATGCGCAGGCCGAGGACGATTTTTCGCGGATCGAGGCCAACTATCTGACGTCGCTCGGGCGGACCGCGGAGGCGCCGGGGGCGGGCGATGACGCAGTCTGGGCGGATCTGCGCCAGCGCCTGTTCGTCGATCCGGTGGAGTTGCAAAAGCAATATGCGGCGAGTCCGGTTTGGCTGAAAAAGCTGATGCAAGCCTGGGCGGACGGGCTGAACTATTATCTCGCAACGCATCCGACGACCAAGCCCAACGTGCTCACGCGGTTCGAACCGTGGATGGTGCTGAGTTTCACCGAGGGCAGCATCGGTGGCGATATCGAGCGGATATCACTGAGCGAGTTGAAGACATTTTACGGTAAGCCGACGCCGAAGACGGCAGAAGAACTAGGTCGCGTCCCGCGCGAACCGTCCGGGTCCAACGGCATCGCCATCGCGCCGAAGCTGACCAAGGACGGCCACGCGTTATTGCTGATTAACCCGCACACCAGCTTCTACTTCCGCGCCGAGCAGCAAGTGACGAGCGGCGAGGGGCTCAACGCTTATGGCGCCGCGACCTGGGGGCAGTTCTTCGTCTATCAGGGGTTCAACGCGAAGGCCGGGTGGATGCACACCTCGTCGGGCGTCGATAATGTCGACGAGTTCGCGGAGATATTCCCGCAAGTTCGTGGTGGGCCACCAGCCTATCTGGATGGCAAGACGGTGCGACCACTGATCTTAAAACCAGTTACCGTCTCATACCGCCAACCCGATGGCAGCCTTGTCGCACGCACATTCCTCACCTTCGCGACGCGTCATGGACCCATCGTCGCGAAACGCGACGGCAAGTGGATAGCGACCGCCTTGATGTGGAAGCCGGTGCCCGCGCTCGAGCAAAGTTTCCTGCGAACCAAGGCGACCGATCTCAAAAGCTATCTCGCGGTGGCCGAGCGCAAGGCCAATTCGTCGAACGACACCTTGTTCGCGGATAGCAAGGGCGAGATCGCGTTCCTGATGCCGCAATTCATGCCGGTGCGCGACGCCCGGTTCGATTACACCCGGCCAATCGACGGCAGCGATCCTGCGACAGACTGGAAGGGGCTGCATAGTCTCTCCAGCCTCCCGAACGTGCTCAACCCGAAGGTTGGCTGGGTGCGCAACAGCAACGACTGGCCGTGGTCGGCGGCGGGGCGAGACAGTCCGAAGGCGGCGAACTATCCAAAATATATGGACTAGGCCGGCTGGAACTTTCGCGGCGTTCATGCCGATGCGTTGTTGACCGGGCGGAGCGGCTGGACGCTGGAGGGATTGCGCGCCGCTGCTTTCGATAGCGACTTGCCGGCGTTCCGCGCGATACTGCCGGGGCTGTTCGCGGCATACGATGCGTTGCCGAAAGGCGATCCGCGCCGCGCGAAGCTGGCCGAGCCGATCGCGATGCTGCGGTCGTGGGATTGCCGCTGGAGCGTGGATTCGCGCGCGACCAGCGTTGCGGTTTTCTGGGGCGACACGCTGTGGAGAGAAGTCGGCAGCTTCGCGCAGGCCGAGCGGATGAACGTGCCAGATTATATCGCGAAGCGCGTTTCACCCGCGACCAAGATCGATGCGCTGGTGGCCGCCGTCGATCGCCTCGAGCGCGATTTCGGCGATTGGCGCACACCATGGGGCGAGATCAACCGCTGGCAGCGGATCGACGATTCGATCTCGCCGCGGTTCGACGACGAGGCGCCGTCCATCCCGGTGGCTTTCACCTCGGCGCAATGGGGCAGTCTGGCGTCGTTCGGCGCCAAGCTGTGGCCGGGGACGAAGCGTTATTACGGCGCCAGCGGCAACAGCTTCGTCGCGTTGGTCGAATTCGGCCCGCGCGTCCGCGCGATCGCGGTGACCGCTGGCGGCGAGAGCGGCGACCCGCGCTCGCCGCATTTCGCCGACCAGGCGCAGCGTTACGCGACGGGCAATCTGCGCGCGGTCTATTTCTACCCCGACCAGCTCGCCGGCCATATCGAGCGGCGCTATCGGCCGGGGGAATAGGCGTCACTCGTAGCGTAGCGCCTTGACCGGGCTCTGCCTGGCGACGCGCCAGGCATGGCTGGCGATCGTCACGACCGCGACGATCAGCGCGAGTCCGCCCGCGAACAGGAACGGCGTCGGCCCCAGCGCGATCCGAGCGTCGAACCCGTTGAGCCAGCCGCGCATCACCCACCACGCGACCGGCCATGCGATCACATTGGCGATCAATACCGGCTTGGAGAATTGCCAGACCAAGAGCTGCAGGATGTCGCGGGTGCGCGCACCCAGCACCTTGCGGATGCCGATTTCCTTGGTGCGCCGCTCCGCGGTAAACGCGGCGAGTCCGAACAGGCCGAGACATCCGATCACCACCGCCAGGATCGCAAACATCCCGAACAACTGCGCGCGCGTTGCTTCGGCGTTGTAGAGACCGTGGGTGATATCGTCGACGAACGACGCGTCCAGCGGGACGTCCGGCAGCGTCCGTTTCCACAGCCGTTCGACCGTGGCGCGCGCGATCGCCGGATCGCCGCTGAAACGCACCATCATGTTCTGGAAAGCGTCGGCCCGATAAAAATAAAGGATGGGCTGCACCGGCTCTCTGATCGAGCGATACCGCACGTCCGACACCACGCCGATCACGGTGGCGGTGATCGTGCCGGTTTCGGGGCTCGTCATTCCCAACTGTACCTGCTTGCCGACCGCCACATCCGGAGTCGAGAAGCCGAGCCGGCGGGTTGCCTGTTCGGACAGAATCACGTTGGTGCCGCGCGCGACCAAGATTCGTTCGGCGGCCGGGTCGGGGGGACGGGGTGTGGTCGAATCGTCCATCGCGATCGCGTCGGAAAAATTGCGCCCTGCGATCAGCTTGATCCCCCAAGTCGTAATCGCGTGGGCATCGACGGCATATATACCGAGCGCCGTCCCCTTTTGGCCGGGGATGTTGACATCGGTATCGGAATTGTAGCCCGTATCGATCCCTAGCGAAACGCGCGCCGCGTCGATGATTCCCGGCTGCTTGCGTAACTCCTCCAGTAACGTCGGCGCGACGGCATCGACTTGCGGGCGATACATGCCATTGACCTGCAACAGCCCTTCCCGTTTGTAGCCGGCATCAAAATTGCGTGCATAGGCTGTCTGGGCGGCGATGACCGCGGTGCAGACGATCAGTCCGATCGACACAGCGAACTGTATGACGACCAGCACACCCCGCAACCGCCCGCTGCCTTCCGCATCGGCCGCTGACCTGTTCGCCTTCAGGATGCGCGCCGGCTCGAATCGCGACAAGTAGAAAGCGGGGTAAAGCCCCCCGGCAAGCCCGACGACTAGCATCAGCGCAACCACCGGTAAAAGGATGCCGTCTGCCCCCCAATATTGAAGATGCATGTCGGCATCGAGAAAGGCGTTGAGCGGGTGGATCGTCAGCTCTGCGAGGGTCAGGGCGATCAGCATCGCGATAGCCGTGACCAGGATGGATTCACCGAGAAACTGCACGATCAGTTGCCGGCGACTGGCCCCAAGAACTTTGCGCAAAGCGACTTCGCGCGCTCTCTGCGATGCACGTGCAGTCGCAAGATTGGTAAAGTTCATGCACGCCATGCCGAGATCAATAGCGCAACGATGCCGAAGGTCAGGATCGACTGGCGGTCACCATTGGGTCTTCCCTGACCCTCGGCCTCGCTGAGGTGAAGGTCGCGAATGTTGGCGAAATGCCAATCCTCGAAGTCCCCCGGATTGCTCTTGGGCGTCTCACCGACGTCGTCGGGCACGTTGCGCTTTTCCCAGGTCGGCAGCTGCGCTTCCATCGCCCCGATGTCGGTACCGGGCTTGACCCGAAGATAGACCGCCCCGTTCTGCCAATGCCACGACGTGATGGCGCGCGGAACCTTGGCAAAATATTCTTGCGGATCGATCCGTATCACCGCGGTCATGTCGAGATTACTGTTCTTGGGCAGGTCCTTGAACACGCCGGTCACCCGGTAGTCGGACTTGGTATTGAAATTGAGGACGGTGAGCGTCTTGCCGACAGGGTTGACGTTACCGTACCGCGTCCGCGCCTCGGTTTCGCTCAGGACGAGCGAATGGGGGTCGTTAAGCGCTGTTTTGCTGTCGCCGTAGGCGAACGGCACGCGCAATACGTCAAACAGTGGCCCATCGGTTATATAGGCCTTT
The DNA here is from genome assembly GCA_039926845.1 of Sphingomonas sp. Lineage (GTDB taxonomy): Bacteria > Pseudomonadota > Alphaproteobacteria > Sphingomonadales > Sphingomonadaceae > Sphingomonas. The sequence continues at coordinate 57,066 of JBDSWC010000038.1, forward strand.
TCCGCCGCGCCCGGCACGCCGTCCTGGATGATGACAGGTTTCTGCGATGACAGCCAAACGACCTCGTCGATCTGCGGGAAGTCCTTCTTGAGCGCCTTGGTGGCAACGTACGCGGTCGTCTGCGACGTACCGCTCGCACCCCCGCTCGGCGTCGGCAGATAGACCGTCTGGAACTGGTAGGTGTTTTCGACATTCGGCAACCATGCATCATAGCTGAATTCGTAGCGCACGAATGTCAGGATGATCAGGCATGCCGCGAGGCCGATCGCCAATCCGACGATGTTGATCGCGGCATAGACTCGATTCTTGGCCAACGCGCGGAGGCCGACGGTCAGATAGTTGCGCCACACGGTGCTGCTCCTATTCGTAACGGAGGGCGTGAACGGGGTTGAGCCGCGCGACGCGGACCGCGTGCGACGTGATCGTGCCGAGCGCGACGACGAGCGCGAGCAGGCCCGCGGCGAGGAACGGTATCGGGGTGAGCGGAATCCGCGTGTCAAACCCGTTGAGCCAATCACGCATCAGCCACCACGCTGTCGGCCAAGAGATCAGATTGGCGATCAGGATCGGGCGGCTGAACTGCCACACGAGCAACCGGAGGATGTCCGTCGTGCGCGCGCCGAGCACCTTGCGGATGCCGATCTCCTTGGTCCGCCGCTCCGCCGTGAACGCGGCGAGCCCGAACAGGCCGAGGCACCCGATTATCACCGCTAGGATTGCGAACATGCCGAACAATTGCGCGCGCTTTTCGTCGGCATTGTAGAGATCGTGCGTGATGTCCGCGACGAACCGCGCATTCAGCGGCAGATCGGGAATCGCGCCCTTCCATACCCGTTCGACGGTGGCGTTCGCCGTAACGGGATCACCCGTGAACCTGACCATCATCTGGGCGAAGCCCTTGGTCTGATAATAATAAAGGATCGGCTGGATCGGCTGACGGATCGTGCGGTAGCGAACATCGGATACGACGCCGACCACCGTCGCGGTGGTGACGCCGGTATTCAGACTGGTAAACCCTAGCTGCACTTGCTTGCCGATTGCCGCCTGCGGCGTGGCGAAGCCGAGACGCTGCGCAGCCTGTTCCGATAAGATCACATTCGTTCCACGCGCCACGAAAGCATTTTCCGCCGTAAGGTCGGGCGGGTTTGGCAAGGTCGAATCATCGAGCCCGATGCTCTCGGAGAAATTCCGTCCTGCAAGCACCTTCATGCCCAACGTATCGAAAGCGCGCGTATCGACGCCATAGAGGCCGAGGTCGACGGGCTTTTGTCCGGGCAGGTTGACGTCGCCATCGGAGTTATTGCCCGTCGCGATCCCCAGCGACACGCGTGCGGCATCGACGATGCCTGGCTGCTTGCGCAATTCCTGAAGCAGCGTGGGCGCGGCAGCCTCGACTTGCGGGCGGGATATGCCGTTGAGTTGCAGCAAACCGTCACGCTTGAACCCGGCATCGATGTTCCGGGCATAGGCGGTCTGGCCGTATATCACGGCGGTGCAGGCGATCAGGCCGATCGACACGGCGAACTGGGTGATGACCAACAAGCTGCGCAAACGGCCGTTGCCTTCCGCGTCGGCCGCCGACTTGTTTGCTTTCAGGATCCGCGCCGGTTCGAAACGTGACAGGAAGAAAGCGGGATAGAGACCCCCGGCCAGTCCGACCAGTAGGGTGAGCAGGATGACCGGCAACAGCACGCCGTCGGCCCCCAGATAATGAAAACTCATATCGGCATCGAGGAACGCGTTGAGCGGATGGATGCCGAGTTCGGCCAGGCCCAGTGCGATCAGCATCGCGATGGCGGCGACCATCATCGACTCGCCCAGAAACTGGCCGATAAGTTGCCGCCGGCTGGCTCCCAGCACCTTGCGCAAAGCGACTTCGCGTGCCCGTTGCGAGGCGCGGGCGGTGGCGAGGTTGGTGAAGTTCATGCATGCCATCGCCAGGATCAGCAGCGCGACAATGCCGAAGGTGATGATCGATTGGCGGTCGCCGCTCGCTCGTCCTTGTCCGAAGGATTTGCTGAGATGAAGATCCCGGATGTTGGCGAAATGCCAATTCTCGAAATCGCCGGGGTTCGACTTCGGCGTGCTGCCGGCGTCGTCGGGAACGTTGCGCTTTTCCCAAGCGGGCAGTTGTGCGTCCATTGCCGCGATATCGGTGCCGGGCTTAACGCGTACATAGACCGAACCGTTCTGCCAGTGCCACGACGTCACTGTCTGCGGCGCATTCTGGAAATATTTGTTTGGATCAACCCGGACGACCATCGTCATGTCCAAGCTGCTGTTCCTAGGCAGATCCTTGAACACGCCGGTGACACGGTAGTCGGTCGTCGCACCACCGTCGACCACCGTCAGCGTTTTGCCGACCGGATCGACGTCGCCGAATTGATCCCTGGCTTCGGTCTCGCTCAACACTAGCGAATGCGGATCGTCCAGGGCGGTCGTGGCGTTGCCACGGACGAGCGGCACGCGCAGCACATCGAACAGCGCGCCGCCGGTAACGTAAGACTTTTTCGCCGTTCCGGGGATGCCGTTCTTGAGGATTACCGTAGTTTGCGATGAAAGCCACACGGCGCGCTCGATTTGCGGAAAGTCTTTTTTAACCGCCGCTTCCGCGACCAACGCTGTCGTCTGCGATGCCCCGCCAAGGACGCCGGTCGGCGTCGGCAGGTAAATAGTTTGAAACTGGAATGTGTTCTGCGCATTGGGCAGCCACGCGTCGTAGCTGAATTCATATCGCACGAAGGTCAGGATCATCAGGCACGCGGCTAGCCCAATCGCCAGCCCGACGATGTTGATGAAGGCATAGGCACGGCTCTTGAGCAACGCGCGGAAGCCGACGGTCAAGTAGTTGCGCCACATGCCTTTATCTCCTCAGCCCAGCCCCGATCAGGCCGCCCGCCGGTGCTGTTGCAGGATGCGGCCATCGAGCATGTTGACGGTGCGGCTGGCGTAGTCGGCGTGCGCGGGGGAGTGGGTGACCATGACGATGGTCGAGCCCTCCGAATTGAGCTTTTGCAGCATCTTCATCACTTCCTCGCCGTGATTGGTGTCGAGGTTGCCGGTCGGTTCGTCGGCGAGGATCAGCTTGGGCTCGGCGACGAGCGCGCGGGCGACGGCGACGCGCTGCTGCTGGCCGCCCGACAATTGGCTCGGCCGATGCTTGCCGCGATGGCCGATCCCGACGCGGTCCATCACCGCATCGGTGCGGCGCTTGCGCTCGGCGGCGGGGACCGAATGATAGAGCAACGCAAGCTCGATATTCTCGCGCACCGACAGCTCATCGACCAGATTGAAGCTCTGGAAGATGAAGCCGATATTGGCCTTACGCACCTCGGCGAGCTTGCTCTCGCTCAGTCCCGCGACTTCCTGGCCGTTGAACACGTACGACCCGCTCGAAGGGCTGTCGAGCATGCCCATCAGGTTGAGCAGGGTCGACTTACCGCAACCCGACGGCCCCATCACCGCGACGAATTCACCGGCCTCGATATCGAGGTCGATCGCGTCGAGCGCGGTCGTCTCGATCGTGTCGGTGCGGTAGACCTGCGACAGCGCGCGCATGTTCAGCATGGAATTCACTCCTTCGCGGTGGATAGGTCGAGCCGATCCTTGTCGGCGAAACCGGTATAGGGGCTGGTGATGACGCGTTCGCCGGGGTCGAGCCCGTCGAGCACTTCGACATAATCGGGGTTGCGGCGGCCGAGCCGGACTTGGCGCTTGACCGCGCTGCCGCCGCCGGGGGCGACGACGAAGATCCAGTTGCCGCCGGTATCGTTGTAGAACGCGCCCGCCGGGATCAGCTTGGCCGGGGCGGGGTCGCCGAGCGACAGCCGCGCCTGGAGCGTCTGGCCGCGTTGCAACCCTTGCGGCTCATCGCCATTGAATTGCAGGTCCACCTGGAACTGGTTGTTTTGGACTTGCGGATAGATTTTGGTGATGCGCGCGCGATAGGTCTTGCCGTTCCAGTCGACCGTTGCGGTCTGGTTGACCTGGACGCGGCCGAGATAGAATTCGTCGACCCCGGCCTGGAGCTTGTTCTTGCCCGGGCTGTCGATCTGACCGATCCGCTCGCCGCGCTGGAGCGACTGGCCGATCTGGATCGAAAAGCCCGACAATTTGCCTGCGACCGGCGCCCGCAAATTGAGCGCGTCGAGATTGCCGCGCGCGATGCCGAGCCCCGCGGTCATGGACTGCATCGATACGCGCTGCTGGTTGAGCTGCCCCGATTGTAGCCGTTCGTCGCTCGCCTGGCTGCGCTTGAGCGTGGCGAGGCGGCGCTGCTGATACAGGTAGTTGTCGCGCGTATCGTTATACTGCTTGCCCGACACATACCCCTTGGCGGCGAGCGGCGTTTCGCGCTCGTACTGGCGGCGCGCGGTCGTTAGCGCGAGGTCGGCATCGAGGATCGCGCGCTCGTTGGCGAGCCGGGTCTGCGACAGCGCAAGCTCCTGGCTGCGCATGTTGTTGATCTGCTGCTCGACCTCGGTCTGGCGCGCGAGCGTCGAGAGCTGGAGGTCGGCGTTGGACAGCATCGCGAGCGGCTGGCCGGCGGCGACGTCGGCGCCGTCTTCGACCAGCACCTTGTCGACGCGCCCGCCCTCGATCGAATCGATGAAGACGGTCAGCAGCGGCGTGACGCGCGCGCGCAACGGGATGAAGTCCTCGAACGTGCCGGTCTTCACATCGGAGATGCTCAGCCGGTCCATCGCCACCGTCTGCGACCCGGCGCGCGGCGCGAACCACCAGAACAACAGGGCGGCGAGCAGCACCACGCCGCCACCGATTGCGATCTTGACGTTGAGCGGTAACCCGCGGCGCTCGACCACGCGGTCCATCCCGCTGCCGCTGACGGCGCCTTCCCCGGATAGTGATCGTTTCAAGGGTAGGATGCTCATGATGTCGTGCCGTCCGATTCAAAAGAGTGTCCGTTTCCGGACACGAATGTCCGGAAACGGACAGTATCGCTCTGGAACGAGAACGCGATCCTGACCGAGGAAATCTGGATCGCGGCGCTCCAGCGCGACGCCGGTTGGACGGCCCACAGCCCACTCGCGCCGAGAATCGCGAGCACCCAGAGCAATCTGCGCTTGGGCTGGCAGTCGTCCATCGGTTTGCATCCTCCCATTTGCCTTGCCCGAACACTTCAGCACGATGCGTGCCAATTGCGCTGGCGAAGGCGCGACAAGGGGCGGGCGGGCACTGGCACGGAATTTGATTGTCCGTTTTCGCACAGGGACTGTACGAAAGCGGGCAATGGCGGAGTTCGATAGCTGCATCATCGTCGATGACGACGAGGACATTCTGGTCGCCGCGCGGCTGGCGTTGCGCGGGCTGTTCCGCGAAATCGTCACCGTGTCTTCGCCCGAGAAAGCGCTGACGGCGGCGGCGGGTCGATCCCCCGACGTGATCCTGCTCGACGCCAATTTCGCACGCGGCGCGACCGACGCGCAGGAAGGGCTGGCGCTGCTCGACCAGCTACTCGCTGCCGATCCGGAGGCGATCATCGTCATGATCACCGCGCATGCCGGGGTGAACGTCGCGGTCGAAGCGATGAAGCACGGTGCGACCGATTTCGTGTCGAAGCCGTGGGAGAACGAGCGCTTGGTCCAGACCGTGCGCACCGCGGCCGCATTGCGTCGATCGCGCCGCGCCGCACCGGCCGGCGTCGCGCCGTCTTCGAACGGCGCGCCATTGATCGGATCGGCGCCATCGATGGCGCGAGTCCATTCGCTGATCGCGCGCGCTGCGCCGACCGATGCCAACGTGCTGGTGTTGGGCGAGAACGGCACGGGCAAGGAACTCGTCGCGCGCGCGTTGCACGACCAGTCGCTGCGCGCGGCCAAGCCGATGGTGACGGTCGATCTCGGCGCGATCGCGACCGAGCTGATCGACTCCGAGCTGTTTGGGCACGTGAAGGGGGCGTTCACCGACGCGCGGGCCGACCGTATCGGGCGAATTCAGGCGGCCGATGGTGGAACACTTTTCCTTGATGAAATCGGCAATTTGCCGCTCCACCTCCAGCCCAAATTGCTCACCGTGCTCGAACAGCGCCAGGTTACCCCGGTCGGTTCGAACAAGGCGGTTCCGGTCGACATCCGCGTGATCGCCGCGACCAACATGACCCCGACGATGTTGCGCGATCCGCGCAGCTTCCGGCAGGATTTGCTGTTCCGGCTCAACACGGTGGAAATCGACTTGCCGCCGCTGCGCGACCGGCGCGAGGACATCCCCGCGCTGATCGACCATTATCTCGCGCATTATGCCGCGCGCTACGGTCGGCCGCTGGCGGCTTTGTCGCTCGAAGCACAAGCGGCGCTGGTCGCCCATGATTGGCCGGGCAATGTTCGCGCATTGCGCCACGCGGTCGAGCGTGCCGTGATACTGGCGGGCGACGCGCCGCTCGCCGCCGAGCATTTTGCGTTGATCCCGAGTGAACCCGGCATCCGGATGAGTCCGGCATCGACGGCGCCCGACCTCAACCTCGACCGCGTCGAACGGCGGCTGGTCGAGGAAGCGTTGAAGAAGCACGGCTACAACATCTCCGCCGCGGCGCAGGAACTGGGCCTGTCGCGCGCCGCGCTGTATCGTCGGATGGAGAAGCATGGGCTTTGACCGGCGCTTCACGCTAGTCCTGATCGGCTGGATCGCGCTGCTGTTGATCACGCTAATTGTACTCGCGGTCGCGATCGCGATGCCCGATCTGGCGGCGGCGCGGATCGTCGCCGCGGCGATGGTGATAGGCGCCGGTTATGGGGTCGCGCGGCATGTCGATCGCACCAACCGGACGGTCGGGCGGTTCATCGAGGCGCTGCATTTCGGCGATTTCGCAACGCGCTTCGACCGCAGCGGTGGCGTCGGGTTCGCCGCGCTCGGCAAGTCGCTCGACGAGGCAATGCGCCGGCTCCAGGCGCAGCGTGATCGAACCGCCGACGAACAACGCTTCCTCGAAACCCTAGTCGACGACATGCCGGTCGCATTGCTGACGATCGACCATCTGGGCGGCGTGCGGCTCGCCAACAAGGCGGCGCGGCGGTTGTTCGCGGGACACACCAGCACCCGGGCGGCCGATTTCGCGGCCTATGGCGAGACCTTCGCCGCGCGGCTGGCCGAGGGCGGCGAGCGAGTCGCCGAATTGCTGCTGTTGCGGTCGGCGGCGGGGCCGCAGCGGGCGATCGTCCGCGTCGCGAGCCTCGAGCGGCTCGGGCTGACCAGCCGTGCAGTTACCGTCGAACCGGTCCAGGGTACGCTCGATGCGATCGAAATGGCCGCGCAGACCGATCTGGTCCGCGTATTGACCCACGAGATCCTCAATTCGCTGACCCCGGTCACCTCGCTCGCGTCGTCCGCCGCGGCGGTGCTCGACGATGACCCGCCCGACCTCGACCTTGCGCGAACCGCCACCGGCACGCTCGCACGCCGCGCCGAGGGGTTGGAGAAGTTCATCCGATCCTATCGCACGATCGCCAACGTGCCGGAGGTGCGGCGGCAGGAATTTCCCGCCGAGCCGTTTGTGCGCGATCTCCATAGGTTGTTCGCCGCCGACTGGCCCGACCTCCGGCTCGACATATCGACCGCGCCCGACCTGATGATCGAGGCCGATCCCGACCTGCTCGCGCAAGCCGTCATCAACCTGCTACGCAACGCCGCGCAAGCGACCCGCGAGGCCGGACGCGGCCAGTCGGTCTCGCTGACGGTCACCGGCGACAACGGTGTCGCCAAGCGGCTGACCGTCGCCGATTCAGGGCGCGGGATCCCGGAGGCGCAACGCCGCGACATCTTCCTGCCGTTCTACACCACCCGCGCGCAGGGCACGGGCGTGGGCCTCAACCTGGTCCGCCAGATCGTCATCGCGCACGGCTGGACGATCGACGTCGCTGAAGCGCCAGGCGGCGGCGCGGAATTCCGGCTCTATCTGGGCTGACGCAAACTTTTTCGGGCGCGCTCAAAAAAATTTGCATGATCATGTCGATTCCCGCCAACCTCGTTCGTCGTCCCGATGAGATGCCGATGAAGGCCGGCTCGACACAAGGAGACAGACGATGCGTGTGATGGTGTTCGCGATAATGCCTGAGGGCAGCAATGACGTCCTGGAGCCCACGTGCGAGATGATCGAGGCGTTCGCGGCGATGGACCGCTTCACCGAGGATCTGGTCGAGGCCGGCGTGTTCATTGCCGGCGCGGGCCTCAAGCCCATGACCGAGTCCAAGCGCATCGTGACCGAGGGCAGCCGCCACACCGTTATCGACGGGCCGTTCGCCGAGGCGCGCGAGATGGTTGCCGGCTTCTCGATCTGGGAAGTGAAGGACATGGACGAGGCCATCGCCTGGGCGAAGCGCAGCCCGATGATGCCGGGCACGATGGAAATCCGGCCGTTCTACGAAGCGGCGGACCTCGCCGATTTCGTGACGCCCGAAGAGCTCGAGATGGGTCGCCGCGACGGGGATCGCGGCAAGCTCGGGGTCGCCTGACCGGCAAAGGGATTTGCACTATGATGGGCCTGATGATTTTCGCGGTGGCGCTTGCCGTCGCGACAGGGAGCGGCGTGTATTTAGCCGAACGGGTCGATCGTCCGCGCCGCCGTGCGATGCACGCGGCGCGGCTGTTGCCCGCCGAATAAAGAGGAGTTTGTCGGCATGACCATTACCATCACCGCGTTCGAGCGGTCACCCGACGGCGGCAAGGGGCTGGCGCGCGACACGCGCGTTCGCTGGGCACTCGAGGAAGTCGGCCGGCCCTACGCTGTTCGACTCGTTTCGTTCGACGCGATGAAGCAACCCGCGCATCTCGCGATCCATCCTTTCGGCCAGATTCCTACTTATGAGGAGGACGATCTCGCGGTGTTCGAAACCGGCGCGATCGTGTTCCACATCGCGCAAAAGTATCCCGGGCTGTTGCCCGAAGACCAAGACGCCCAAGCGCGTGCGATCACGTGGATGTTCGCCGCGCTGAGCACGGTCGAGCCGCCTATCCTCGAACTGCAGACGGCAAAGATCTTCGAGGGCGACAAGCCTTGGGCAGCGGAGCGCCTGCCGCCGGTCATGGACCGAATCCGCGTCCGGCTGGATCAGCTCTCTGTGCGGCTGGGCGATGCCGACTGGCTCGACGGCGCGTTTAGCGCGGGCGATTTGATGATGGTGGAGGTGCTGAAGCGGCTGAAAATGTCGGGTGTTCTGGACGAATATCCCAGCCTCGCCGCGTACGTCGCGCGCGGCGAAGCGCGACCCGCCTATCGGCGGGCGTTCGCGGCGCAATTAGCGATCAATGCACCGGCAGCCGGCTAATGACGGTGCAGGACGAGATCGAAGGCTATATCGCCGGCCAGCCCGAGCCCAAGCGCGGCGACATGCGGGTGCTTCACGGCATCATACAGCAAGCGATGCCGGACTGCCGTTTATGGTTCCTGGACGGCCGGAACGACGACGGCAAAACCGTTTCCAACCCCAACATCGGATATGGATTTCAAGTCATCGACTATGCCGATGGCAAGACCCGGGAATTCTATCAGATCGGCCTCAGCGCGAACACGGCCGGGATCTCGGTCTATATCCTCGGGATCGACGACAAGGCGTATCTGGTCCGGGCCTATGGCGACAAGATCGGCAAGGCGATCGTCACCGGGTATTGCATCAAGTTCAAGGCGCTGACGGACATCGATACGGACGTGCTTGTAGCCGCGATACGCTACGGGATCGAGCAAACGTGACGCTCTAGCGCCGCTTGCTTCGCCGCCGCCGCTCGCTGAAAAGACGGTGTGACCGCGGGCGAAACACATCAGGTGATCGAGGCGACCTTTCGCATCGAACGGGCCAGGCTGATCGGCGGCCTGGCCCGGCTGGTGCGCGACATCGACCGCGGCGAAGAACTGGCGCAGGACGCGCTGCTCGCGGCGCTCTCCGAATGGCCGAAGACCGGCATTCCGGCCAATCCTGGCGCGTGGCTGATGGCCGTGGCCAAGCGGCGCGCGCTCGACATCCTCCGCCGCGACAAGATTCTGCTTCGCAAGCACGAAGAGATCGCGCAGACGACGGACGAGACGTTCGACGCCGAGGACGAAGTCATCGCCGCGCTGGATGACGATTTGGGTGACGAGTTGCTCGGCCTGATCTTCGCCGCATGCCACCCGATGCTGTCGCCCGATGTCCGCGCGGCGCTGACGTTGCGGGTGGTCGGCGGGCTGACGACCGACGAGATCGCCCGCGCGTTTCTGTCGAGCGAACCGACCATCGCGCAGCGCATCGTCCGCGCGAAAAAGGCGATCGCGCAGGCCGGCCTGACCTTCGCAGTGCCGCGCGGCGCAGAGCGGACGGCGCGGCTGCCGTCGGTGCTCGAAGTCGTCTACCTCATCTTCAACGAAGGCTATGCGGCGACAGCCGGCGACGACCTCGTCCGGCCGGGCCTGTGCCTTGAGGCGCAGCGGCTGGGCCGCATCCTCGCCGGATTGATGCGCGACAACGCCGAGGTGTTCGGCCTGCTGGCGCTGATGGAAATCCAGGCATCGCGACTCGGCGCCCGCGCCGGCCCGGACGGAGCATTCATCACGCTCGCCGAGCAGAACCGCGCGCGTTGGGATCAACTCCTGATCCGCCGCGGTCTCGACGCGCTGGCCCGCGCCGAAACGCTCGACGGTGGGGATGGTCCCTATGCGCTGCAAGCCGCACTCGCCGCTTGCCACGCACGGGCGCACACCGCGAACGACACCGACTGGCGGCGTATCGCCGCGCTTTACGACCGGTTGCGGACGGTGATGCCATCGCCGGTGGTCGATCTCAATCGCGCCATCGCCCATTCCATGGCGTTCGGGCCTGACGCCGGCCTCCAACTGATCGACGAGATCGCCGGCGCTGCCGCGCTCAGCAACTACGCGCCTCTACCGGCGGCAAGGGGCGATTTCCTGTTTCGGGCCGGGCGCCTCGCCGAGGCACGCGTTGAGTTCGAAGCCGCGGCCAAGCTCACGCGCAACGCGCGGGAAGCGGCGTTCCTGGTCGCTCGCGCTGGCGCGTGCGATCGATAGCGGCCAGGGTTGTCCCGACGTCACTTTGCTCTCACGGAGAGGCGATGAAGTTCGCCGGGATCATCGCATGCGCGCTGGCGCTGTTCACCTCGGTGGCGGCGTTTGCGCAGTCGTCGTTCGTCGGCGATTATCGCCTGGCTGACGGCCCGGACGTCGTCGGCGAATTGATCCTCGAAGCCGATGGCCGCTTCCAATACGCACTCGGCGCGGGCGCACTCGACGAGCAGGCCGAGGGGCGCTGGGTAGAGGCCGACGGGCAAGTGCGTCTCTATACCGAACCCAAGCCTAAGCCCGCGGTCTTTGCCGCCGGGCCACAGGCAGCGACGAAGGATGGTCCGCTCAAATTGCTGGTCACCTGGCCCAATGGCAGAGGCATTGCCGGGGTCGATTTCACGATCGGCTTCGATTCAGGCGAGGCGGTGACCGATTACACGCAGGATTACGGTTGGACGATGTCGCGCGATGAACGCCGCATCCCACGCTGGTTGGAACTGCGCGAGCCGATTCATGGCGTCGCGTCGCCGCGTTTCGCAATCGATGTGGGCAAGGGCAATGCACTGACCTTCGTCCTGACGCCGAACGATCTGGGTGTCGTCGATTTCGACGGGACGGTGCTGGAACGCGTTGGCGATCGCGTGGTCATGCATCAACGGCTCGGCGACTTGACCTTCGTGCGATCGCGGGCCGCCAAAGACCGCGACTAGCAAGCAGTCACCACACCCCGATGCGCTTGTCGGCCGGCAGGAACATCGGGTCGCCGGGCTGGACGCCGAATGCACGCACCCACGCCTCCATGTTGCGAACCAGTCCGCTGCGGCACGACGGCGGCGCGTGATTATCGGTGTCAATCTGCGTTCTGAGCGCAGCGTCGGTCTGCAACCGGCGCCAGCGTTGCGCGAAGGCGATGAAGAACCTCTGATCCCCCGTCAGCCCGTTCTTGATGATGTCGGGCCTGCCACGCAGCGACAGATGGTAAGCGTCGTAGGCCACCATCAATCCACCGACATCGGCGACGCTTTCGCTCACGATCTTGTCGCCGCGCGCGGGGAGTTCTGCGGCTGCGATACATGCGTCGAGCTGGGCGGCGAGCGGCGTCGACAAGGCGCGATAATTGGCAAGGTCGGTTTTGGTCCACCACAGACCGAGCCGCCCCTGCGCGTCATAGATGTTGCCGACCTCGTCAAAACTGTGGCTGACTTCGTGCGCCAGCCCCGCGCCCGCCGAGCCGTAATTTTCTGCGGCATCCCCCTCCGCATCGAAATAGGGCGGCTGCAGCAATCCGGCGGCAAACTCCATCGTGTTCGGGCTGAGATCCAGGATCGCGCCGACCATCTGCGGATGAAGTTGCCTGGGCCATTCGTCGGGATCGACCGGGCGGCGCAGCTTTGCGATTTCGCGGGCATAGGCGAACGCCTCTGCCCGCTTGAGATTGCCGAAGGCGTCGCCGCGCGTCACGGCGAGAGCTGAATAATCGGTCCAGGACAAGGGGTAACCCAATCCGATTTTCAGCGCCGCCAGTTTGGACAACGCCTTCGACTTCGTCGCCGGCGACAGCCAGGTCGAGCCAGCCAATCGCGCGCGAAACGCGGTGCGGATATTCGCTACCATCGTCTCGGCGGCGGCCTTCGCGCGCGGCGGGAAATAGCGCTCGACGTAGAGCCGGCCGATCGCATCGCCGAACACGGCTTCGGTCGCGCTCAGCGCGTCGGGCGCATCGCCGCCGACGGCACGCGGCAGGACGCTCGCGTAATGGTCGATCAGATGGAAGGCGAGATAGTCCTTCCACACATCGAGCGGCCGGGTCGCAACGAGCCTGGCGCTGCCGATCACGGCGCGTGGTTGCCACACGACGAAGCTCGGCGCGGTATCAAGGCCCGACGCGGCGAAATAGGCGCCCCAGTCGATACCCGGCGCCTTGGTGACGAAATCGGCACGGCGCCATGTATTGTCGGTCTTGAAGACGTCGTCGGTATCCGCGCGCGGCGCATGCGTCCGCGCGATGGCGATTTCGAGGTCGAGCACGCCGGCGGCCCGCTCTTCGGCGCGATCAAACCCCGCAAGGTTCATGACGGCGGCGATCCGCGCGTGATAGGCTGCCCGCGTTGTCTCGGCGGCGGGGTCGAGATAGGCGTCCCGGTCGGCCAGCCCCAGTCCGCCCTGCACGAGATGTGCGGCGTAGTGATTGGGGTCGTGAAAGCCCGGATGGATCCACACGCCCAACAGGCTTTCGGTTCGCTGGTTGCCGCCGTCGTCCAGCCGCATCGTCCGCCCGAGCCATTGCGCCAGTCCACGCCGATCGGCGATCGCGTCGATCGCGGCGAGGTCGCCCGCGACCGGCGCCAGTCCCTTGGTCTCTATGGTGCCGATGTCCGCCCGGGACGCATAGTAGTCGGCGATCTTCCGTACGGTCGGCGTGACCGATCGACCCTTGGCCGCGGTGATGGCGTCGTCGATTAAGGCGCGAACGCGCCGAGCATTCAGCGCGCGAAGTTGCGCGGTAGTGTCGATCCGCGACGCACCACCGGGCAATCGGGTCGCGCTCAGCCAGTTGTTGTTGGCGTAGCGGTAGAAGTCGTCGCCCGGCCGGATCGATCGGTCTACGGCATCGGTCCTGGCGGACGGGGCATCGGCCGCGAGTGACGCCACCGTGCCGACGCTAATCGCGGCCAGCAGAAAGCCGACAAACCACTTAGCCATGAGCAACTCTCCGCACATCTGACGTAGACAGCGCGGCGATCAGCCAAGTGCTCGATACGACCTCCGCGAATTCACCCTGCAGGTCGCTGAGCGCCGCATCGTGGACGTCGGCGGCGGTGCGGATCCGGCCGTCGAGGTTTGCGCGGTCGAACGCGGCGGTTGCGTCGGCGGCGACGAAGGTCAGGAAGCCGAGATTGCTCGCCATTCGAACGGTGGTCGACACGCAATGATTGGTCGTCAGCCCGACGATCACGAGCGTATCCGCGCCCATCGCGCGCAAATCTTCGTCGAGGCTGGTGCCGATGAACGCGCTGTTGAACGCCTTGCGATAGACGCACTCGCCGTCGATCGGGCGAGTCTCGGGCTTGGGCAAATTGCCGGGCGTCCCGCGCCGCAGCCGTCCATCGGGTTCGGGCGAGTCGTGGTGGACGTGGATGACCGGCGCACCCTGCGCGCGCCAGGCGGCGATTAGCGCCGCGGCCTTTTCCTCGGCGTCCGAATTGTTGCGCGCGCCCCAGCTCGGGTCGTCGAAACCGACCTGCATGTCGATCACGAGCAAAGCGGTATTGGTCGGCAGGTGGGTCAAAAGCGGCTCCTCGTCGCGCGACCAATCGGTCCATTGGCATGGCGCGCCAAAACGGCGATGAGGGCATCGGGAATTCCGATGGGATGAGAATGGCGAAGGACCTCGAAGTCCGGCACTGCCGCGCGCTGGTCGCGGTGCATGACGGCGGCGGCATCGGTGCGGCGGCGCGCGTCCTGGGCGTCGCCCAATCGACCGTGTCGGAGACGTTGCTGTCGCTCGAACGTGTACTCGGTGCGCAGGTCACCTTGCGCCGGGCGGGGCGAGAGGCGGCGCTGACGGTCGTGGCCGAAGCTTTATTGCCGCACGCGCGATCGCTGATCGCCTTGTCGGAAGTTGCGCTGGCTGCTGGCGTCCGGCCGGCGGCGATCAGGCTTGGCACCGTTGAATCGATCAGTTCGTTTCTGCTGCCGGGGCCGTTGAGCGCATTCCGCCAGCGGTGGCCGGGCGTCGATGTGCGGATCTCGATCGGACTGTGCGAAGACCTGAGAAAGCGAGTCGCCGATGGCGAGCTCGACGCCGCGCTCACGATCGAGCGCAACGCGGACGGTGCTGACTCCTTGGCGTCGGTCGATTTGCGGCTGGTCGTCGCACCGCATCATGTGCTCGCGGCGAGCCTCGTAACGAACGGCGATCTGCAGCAGGCGACGTTCCTGCTATCCGATTCCGAAGGGGCTTTCGACAAGCTTGTCCGAGCCTGGGCGAGCGGAACGGGACACCTGCCGCGGTTCGAGTCGGCGGGGAGCATCGAAGGAGTGAAGCGCGGTGTACTGTCGGGCGAAGCGATCGGCGTGTTGCCCGATTACGCCGTTGCGGACGAGGTGTCGGCGGGATCGTTGGTCGCACTGCAAGTCGCCATTCCGCTACCGCCCGTCGCGCTGCGGCTGACGACTTCGCCGCCACCGCCGCCGGGATCGGCGCTCGCCGGCCTGATCGAGCAGGTCCGCGTTGCGTGTGGCCCTGGCTGACGCAGATTTCCCTACTCGACACCCCGATCCGTCGTTACATTGGAAGCCTTCGCAATGGAGGACGCAATGGGCCTGGGTGATTTCCTGAAGAAGCAGCTCGTCGATGTCATCGATTGGGTGGACGAGCCCGGCGTGCTCGCGATCCGCTATCCGATGCAGGACCGCGAAATCCAGAATGGCGGCGTGCTGACCGTGCGCGAAGGCCAGGTCGCGATGTTCTATAACGAAGGCCAGCTCGCCGACGCGTTCAAGGCGGGTCAGCACACGTTGACCACGCAGAACCTGCCGCTGCTGACCGCGATCATGAACTGGGACAAGGGGTTCCAGTCGCCGTTCAAGGCCGACGTCTATTTCTTCACGCTGCGCGAGCAGACGGGCCTCAAATGGGGCACGCCGCAACCGATCACGGTGCGCGACAAGGAATTCGGCGCGATTCGCATCCGCGCGTTCGGCAGCTATTCGTTCCGGGTCGAGGACGTCGCGGTGTTCGGCACCAAGATGATGGGCTCGCTCGACCGGCTGACGACGGCCGATCTCGACCAGCAGCTGCGCGCGGTGATCAATCAGGCGATCGCGACCGCGCTCGGGGGCAGCGACATCGCGTTCCTCGATCTTGCCGCCAACCAGGCCGCGATGTCGGAGAAATTGAAGGCGTCGGTCGAAAGCGCGTTCATGGATTGGGGCCTATCGTGCCGCACCTTCTTCGTCGAAAGCATCTCGCTGCCCGACAACGTTCAGGAATATCTCGACAAGGGCAGCCAGGCGCGCGTCGTCGGCAACCTCGACCAATATGCCAAGTTTCAGGCCGCCGATTCGATCAAGACCGCGGCGGGCAACGAGGGCGGGATGGCCGGGATCGGCGCGACCGCGGCGGCGGGGATGGCGATCGGCCAGCAAATGTCTGCGGCGTTGGGCGCGTCGGCGCCGATGGGCTCGGCCGCTTCGGGCCAGCCGTCGGTCGATCCCTATGAGCAGATCGAAAAGCTGCACAAACTGGTGACGATCGGCGCGCTCAGTCAAGAAGAGTTCGACGCCAAGAAAGCCGAATTGCTCGCCAAGATCTGAGCATAAGCAACGATGCTCCGCGCCAGTTGCCCCAATTGCGGCGCGCCGATCGCGTTCCGGTCGGCCGACCTGCCGGTCAAGGTGTGCGATTATTGCCATAGCTCGGTGTTGCGCACCGGCGGCAATCTGGCGGCGATGGGCAAGGTCGCCGACGTGCCCGACGATGTCAGCCCGCTGCAGCTCGGGGTGCGTGGGCACGTGGGCGCGCGCAGCTTCGAACTGATTGGGCGCGTGCGCTGGCGCTATGCCGATGGCGCGTGGAACGAGTGGCTGGCCTATTTCGACGACGGATCGACCGGCTGGCTGGGCGAATCGATGGGGCGCTACATGCTGCTGCGCCAAGTCGAGCCGGCGCACGTTTCGTCCGAGGTCATGGGTCATCTGCAGACCGGGCAAAGTGTGGTGCCGGGCACGCAGGCGATCATCGACAATGTCGAATATTGGGCGAGCGACGTGAAGACCGTCTCGTGCGTCGCGAGCGAGGGCGAACTGCCTTTCAACTCGCTCGGGCTGACCGCGCAAAGCATCGACTTGATGTCCGCCGACGAACATTGCGCGAGCATCCAGAAAGCGGCGGGCGAAGACGTCGAAATCTATGCCGGGCAATACGTAACGCTTGCCGATATTGCTGCGACGGGGCTGCGTGAATTCGAGGGCTGGCCGATGCCGGCGTACAAGGCATGAGCGACGACACGCTAGCGCCGGACGGTCCCGCGCCACCGCCCGAGGCGCCCGCTGCGCCGCCCGCGCCACCGCCTTCTACTGTCAAGCCGGTCAACTGCCCCAATTGCGGCGGTACGGTGGATATCCGCGTGGCGGGCACGACGGTCAGCGTGATCTGCAGCCATTGCGGATCGACGCTCGATGCGACCAGTCCGGACCTGCAGGTCATCGCCAAGGCGGATCAGGCGCTCAAGACGCCGGAGATACCGCTCGGCACGCGTGGCGTGCTGAAGGGCAAGACGTGGGAAGTGGTCGGCTATCAGGAGCGTGACGACACCGAGGTCGCCTGGGCCGAATATCTGCTGTTCAACCCCTATGAAGGGTACGCCTTCCTCGTCGATGACGGGCGGCGCTTCAATCTTGGGCGGCTTCTCGACAAATTGCCGACGTCGAATTGGGGGCTCGGATTGCAAGCCGAAGGCCAGAGCTTCTCGCGCTTCGGCGATCAATATTGGGTGCGGACGATTTTCGTCGTCGGCGAGTTCTACTGGCGCGCCAGGGTCGGTGAACGTGCGCAGGAAACCGACTATGTCACGCCCGGCACCATGCTGGCATGCGAGGATTATCAGGGCGAGCGGACCTGGACTCGGCTCGACATGCTCGACTGGGGTGAGGCGGAGACCGCGTTCGGGATCGCCAAGCGGCGCAAGGAATATAGCAGCCCCGCGCCGCATGAACGCTCACCCTTCAAGTCCCAACTGTTCGAAGTGTGGGTGATCGGGATCATCGCGGCGGTCACCTTGTTCATCGTTTCGGGCATGGCGGGCAGTCAGCAGCGTATCGCCAGCACCGTCACCGACGCCGTGCTCGACGGCCCCGAAAAGACGCTGGTGATCAAGGACGTCGTCCTGCCCCCGGGCCGCAGCCGGGTCGAAATCGATGCCGATGCCTCGGGGCTCGACAACAGCTGGGTCGACCTCGATTATTCGCTGACCGACCAGAAGACGCAGGACAGCGTCGACAGCTACGGCACCGCCGAATATTATTCGGGCAGCGACAGCGATGGCGCCTGGTCGGAGGGCGATCGGAAACCCACCACCGATCTGTCGAGCATTCCCGGCGGAAAGTACGATCTGGTCGTCACGCTGTCGGCGCACAAATGGAACGGCGCGGGGTCGAGTTCGAGTGCCCCGGTAACCGACACTAGCCTGATGGGCGGGCATGGCTTTGCCGACGGCGGGTGGGGCGGCAGTTCCTCCGGCGGGGTGACGGTGCCGGTCACGGTGACGGTCGATCGCGGCGGCATTTTCGGCGGCAACATCCTGCTCGGCATGCTGGTGATCCTGGTCTGGCCGATCATCGTGCTGTTCCGCCACCTGGGCTTCGAGAAACGCCGCAAGGCTGTCCTCTCGAGTGGCAGCGACGACGCTGACGACGACAGTGGGAGCGACGACTGATGCGTCACGCCATACTCTACGGCCTGTTTTGCCTGGGCGTCGTCGCACTTTCGGTCTTCGCGATCCGCGACGGCTATTCGCCGTTCGCCAGTGCCGGTGCGCGCGGCCCGATGTTCTTCGGCGGCTACGGCCCCACCCATAAATAAGCAAAGGACCGGATCATGATTTCCATTCCGATACTCGTCACCACCCTGGTCTACACGTTCATCGGGCTGATCATCCTGCTCGGCGGGTTCTGGCTGTGGGACAAGGTTACCCCGGTCGACATGTGGGGCGAGATTTGCCGCGAAAAGAACGTCGCGCTGGCGATCTTCTGCGGTGCGATCGCGATTTCGATGGCCCTGATCATCGCTTCCGCCATTCATGGCTGATGGGGCGAAGGGCGGTGGACGCCCTTCAAGAATAGGCGGTTTGCTGCTCGTTTCGGCGTTCGTCGTCGCGACCTGCGGGCTGATCTACGAACTGCTCGCCGGGACGCTCGCCAGCTACCTGCTCGGCGACAGCGTCACGCAATTCTCAACGATCATCGGCACCTATCTGTTCGCGATGGGCGTGGGCTCATGGTGCTCGCGCTACGTCAAGAAGGGCGAACTCGCAATATTCGTCCGCGTCGAGGTGCTGATCGCCGCGATCGGCGGGTCGTCGGCGGCGCTGCTGTTCCTGCTGTTCGACCGGGTGCAGGATTTCCGCCTGCCGCTCTATGGTCTTGTGTTCACGATCGGCGGACTGGTCGGGCTCGAAATCCCGCTGTTGATGCGCATCCTCAAGGACCGGCTCGAATTCGGCGACCTCGTGTCCAAGGTGCTGACGTTCGATTATATCGGCGCGCTCGCGGCATCGCTGTTGTTCCCGCTGATCCTGGTGCCGCATCTGGGCCTGATCCGCACCGGCTTCGTGTTCGGGCTGGCCAATGTCGCAGTGGCGATCGCCGTGATTTTGGCGCTGCCCGAACGACGCCGGTTGACGGTCGAGTTGGCGGTGTCGATCCTCGTCGCCATCGGGCTGATCGCCGGCTTCTTCGCGTCCGAACGGATCGAGCGCACCGCCGAAGTCGCGGCGTACGGCGACCCGATCATCTATGCCGACGCGACCCCGTACCAGCGCATCGTCATCACTAAGCGTGGCGGCGATCTGCGGCTGTTTCTCAACGGCAACCTGCAATTCTCGTCGCGCGACGAATATCGCTATCACGAGGCGCTGGTGCATCCCGTGCTGAGCCGTGTCGCCCACCCGCGCGACGTGCTGGTGCTGGGCGGCGGCGACGGGCTCGCGGTCCGCGAGATCCTCAAATATCCCGGCGTGCGATCGGTGACGTTGGTCGATCTCGACCCCGCGATGACGCAGCTGTTCTCGAAAAGCGCGATGTTGCTGATGCTCAACAAGGGCTCTCTTCTGTCCCCCAAGGTGCATGTCGTCACCGCCGACGCGTTCAGCTGGCTGCGCACGAACCAGCGGGGCTTCGACGCGGTGCTGGTCGATTTCCCCGACCCGACCAATTTCGCGATCGGCAAGCTCTATACCGTCAGTTTCTACCGCGAACTCGCGCGCGCGTTGAACCCCGGCGCGGTAATGAGCGTGCAGAGCACCTCGCCGCTCGTCGCGCCCAAGGCCTATTGGACCGTATCCACCACGCTGGAGGCCGCCGGGCTGACCACGCGCGGCTACCACGTTTATGTGCCGAGCTTCGGTGAATGGGGCTTCGTGCTCGCGTCCAATCGCCCGATCGGCAAACCCGGGCCGCTGCCCGCGGCGCTCAAGTTCCTGACGCCCAATGCCGACAGCCTCGCCTTCTTCTTCCCGCCCGACATGGCGCGGCGACCGACCC
Source organism: Sphingomonas sp. (assembly GCA_039926845.1). Lineage (GTDB taxonomy): Bacteria > Pseudomonadota > Alphaproteobacteria > Sphingomonadales > Sphingomonadaceae > Sphingomonas. The sequence continues at coordinate 77,332 of JBDSWC010000038.1, forward strand.
CGGTGAACCGGCTCGACAACCAGGCGCTGGTGCGTGAGTTCGAGGCCGAATGGTCGGTCTACGAAAGCTGACATGCCTGTTTCACGCCGCACCCTGATCGCCGGATCGGTCGCCGGCGCGGCGGCCGTTGGCGTCGGCGCGGTGGCGCTGATGCCGGGCGATGATGCGATCCCCGGCACGCTGGGCGGCGCCGACTTCAAGCGCGGACACAGGTTGCGCGACGGCAAGTTTCCGCCCGCGGAGACGGTCGAGAAAACGCGGATCGCGATCGTCGGCGGCGGGGTTGCGGGACTGTCGGCGGCGTGGGCGCTGGCCGATGCCGGGGTCAGCGATTTCCGCTTGTTCGAGCTCGAGGACCGTACTGGGGGCAACGCGAGGTCGGGAAAGAACGCGGTCTCGGCCTATCCGCTCGGCGCCCACTATTTGCCGCTGCCCAACGCGGAGGCGAAGGGCGTCATCCGCTTGCTCGAACAACTCGGGGTGCTCACCGGCTGGCAGGACGGCAAGCCGATCTACGATCCGTATCAGATCGTCGCTGATCCCGAGGAGCGCTTGCTCTATCTCGGTAAGTGGCAGGAGGGGCTCGTCCCGCAAAAGGGCCTGACGCCAAAGGATGCCGCCGACCTCAAGGCATTCTTCGCCGCGATGAAGGCCTTTAGCGACCGCCGCGATGCGACCGGCAAGCCCGCCTTCGCGATCCCGATGGAGCTGAGCGCGCGCGAGCCCGACCTCCTCGCGCTCGACACGATCAGCTTCACCCAATGGCTCGACCGGCAGGGTTGGACCTCGCCGATCCTGCGCGGGCACGTGCGCTATGCCTGCCGCGACGATTACGGCACCGAGCCCGACCAAGTCTCGGCTTGGGCCGGGGTCCACTATTTCGCCAGCCGCCGCGGCGTCGCTGCCAATGCCGATCCGGACGCAGTGCTGACCTGGCCAGAGGGCAACGGCTATCTCGTTGGCCGGATGGCGGCGCGGTTGAAGGCGAACCTCACCTGCGGCCGCATCGTCCACCGCGTCGCGCCGAGCGGGCAAGGCGTGCGGATCGATTGTGTCGACGCGACGACTGGTAAGGGTATAATGATCGAGGCCGAAGCGGCGATCCTCGCCACGCCGCATTTCGTTACCGCACGGATCGTCCCCGACGGTATGGATACGAAGGGCTTCGACTACGCCCCATGGATCGTCGCGGCGGTCACTGTGGACCGCCCGCCCGCCGGCCGCGGGTTCGAGCGCGCGTGGGACAATGTGTCGTGGACCAGCCGCTCGCTCGGCTATGTCGTCGATACGCACCAATCGCTCGATCGCGTGCCGCAAGCGACAGTGCTCAGCTGGTATCTGCCCTTATCGGACATGCCCCCGGCAGACGCGCGCCGCGAAATGCTAAGCCAGCCGCTTAACTATTGGCAGACGATGATCCGTGACGACCTCCTCCAGACCAACCCTGACCTGAAAGGCGCGATCCGGCGGATCGACGTCTGGCGCTGGGGCCACGCGATGATTCGTCCCGAGCCGGGCTTCTTCTGGAGTGGCGCTCGCGAGGCCGCCGCCGCGCCGCAGCCGCCGATGTTCTATGCGCATTCCGACTTAAGCGGGCTCTCGCTGTTCGAGGAGGCGCACTACCGCGGCACCCGCGCGGCCGAGGACGCGATGACGCATCTCGCTATTCCGCATTCTTCCGTGCTCGCTTAGGTAGGGCCTGTGGATTTTACCGGCACCCATCTGCTCGCGGACTTGTTCGAGTGCGATCATCTCGCTGATGAAGCACGCATCGAAGCGGCGCTGCGTGCGAGCGTCGCCGCGGCGGGAGCAACCTTGCTCAACCTTCACGTCCACGGCTTCGGCGAAGGGCAGGGAGTGACCGGCGTCGCATTGCTCGCCGAATCGCACATCTCGATCCATAGCTGGCCCGAGCGCGGCTATGCGGCGGTCGACATGTTCCTGTGCGGCCACACGCACGATCTCGATGCGGGGCTGCGCGAATTGGCGACAGCGCTCAACGCTCGCCGCGTCGAAGAACGGCGCTTCGCGCGCGGGTTCGGTGTGGCGGAAATGGTCGGCGCGTAAGGCTACTTCGCGTTGATCGTGATCCCGTTCTGGAATCCGCGGTCGGAAGCGCCGGCGTCGCTGCGCCGCGCGTCATCACGGCTTGATCGACCCGGTCGGCGTCGTTGTTGAACTCGTCAGCATGATGCCCCCTCCGCCCTCGTTCAAAAAGACAAAGGCGTCGTGGGGCCCAAAAAGGGGCCAGAATAATTTCGGGGACGCGGAATCTCGGCGATGCTCGCCGCCCATTGCACGTGTGTTACAAGACTATATCATTCGGACGAGAAGAGCGACGCATGTCGCCGAAGCGGAGGGATGGATCGATGAAGGCGGATGACGCGAAATTGACCGGCAGTCAGGTGGATCGACGGACCGTCATCGCCGGGGCGGCAGCGATGGGTGCGGTCGTGCTGTGGGCGGGGAGTGCCAAGGCATCGCGGCAAGCCTGGCGTGAACGGCGCGATCTCTATCCCGAGGGCGTGGCGTCCGGGGATCCCGAGCCGCACAGCGTGATCCTGTGGACGAGGCGGCCATTCGCCGACGCCAGCCGGGGCTCGCTCAAGGTCGAGGTTTCGCTCGATCGCGACTTTACCCGCGTCGTGTCGATTGCGCGGGTCGCCGTTCGGCAGGAATCGGACTGGACCTGCCGCGTCCTCGCCGCCGGACTTAAGCCGGCGACGGTCTATTGGTATCGCTTCACCGACGATGAGGGCAACGGCAGCCGGATCGGCCGGACCATCACCGCGCCGCTCGACAGTGACGGCCGCGCGGTCCGCTTCGCGTTCGTGTCGTGTCAGAGCGTCAACGAGGGCGCGCAAAACGCTTTCCGGCGGATGATCTGGGAAGACGAGAAGGCGCCGGCCGGCGAGCAACTCGGATTCGTGCTCCATCTCGGCGACTTCATCTATGAGGTCGTCGAATATCCCGACGAAGTGCCGCACCGCTATGCGCGCACCGTCTACGATCTCGGCCGCATTCCCGATGGGCGCAAGGTCGGCAATTTCTACGTGCCCACCAATCTCGCCGGCTATCGTCACGTCTATCGCGCGCATATCGCCGATCCGGATATCCAGGACGCGCGTGCGCATTTCCCGTTCGTGTGCATTGGCGACAACCACGAATTCTCGTGGCAGGGGTGGCAGAGCTTCATCCAATATGGCGGCAAGGTCGAGCCCGCGCAGCCGCTACGCGTTGCCGCTAACCAGGCGTGGTGGGAATATATCCCGTCGCGCGTCGCCAAGGCCTCGGGCGCAGGGCTGGAGAAATTCGGTCCGCCGGAAGTGGCGAAGGCGCCGATCACGACACTCGACGATCATGGCTTTGGCGACGAGGCCAACAATCGCGCCGCGGTGGGATCAATGACCGCCTATCGCGCGATGCGCTATGGCAAGCATGTCGATCTGATCCTCACCGATTTGCACAGCTACAGGATGGAAGATCCGACCGGGCGGCCCGAAGCGAACGACCTGGATTCGGGGGATACGCCCTTCATGTTCCCGCAAGGCTGGCTGGAAATCCTCGATGCCGGAAGGGACTATAAGGGGGGCAAGCCGCCCGCGATGATCGCGACGGATTACAAGCCGGTTACGAATTTCCGCAAGGATGAGGCACCGGTAACCGTGCTCGGCGCGCCGCAGAAGGCGTGGCTGAAGAAGCGGCTGACCGCATCGCGCGCGACGTGGAAGATCTGGGGCGTGACCAACGGCACGCTCGACATGCGGAGCGATCCGCAGAATCTGCCCGCCGGGTTGATGAAGAAGCCGTGGATCTGGCCCGATTACGGTGTTTTCGGGAGTGGCGATTTTAGCGGAGCGCTGCACGAGCGTGCCGAGATTTACGACCTGGTGCGCGATCACAAGGTGACGGGCTTCGTCACCGTCTCGCGCGACCGGCACAGCTTCTGGGCGGGGTATGCGGCCAAGGCGCTGCCGCCGGCGAAGTTCGAGCCGGTGGGGCTGAGCTTTATCACCGGGTCGATCTCCGCGCCGGGTCTGGCCGAGGCCACCGAATATGGCCTGAAGAAGCATCCGCTGCGGCCGTTGTTCTGCGTGGAACGGCCGGGCACGGGCCCTGAGGCGACGATCAATTTGACGATCAAGCACGGGGTGAAGACGGCGCTCGAATATGCCGCGAGCGGCGACATCGCCAAGGCACGGGCGCTCTCCAACCCCGACGTCGCGCCACATCTGGAATTCGTCGACATGGGCGGGCACGGCTATTCGGTCGTGACGGCAGCAGCGGACGCGATCGAGACCGAGTTCGTTTGCATTCCCAGACCGATCAAGCGCGCGACGACCGACGATGGCGGCCCGGTCCGCTATCGCGTCGTGCATCGTGCGGGAACATGGCGTGCGGGCGACGCGCCGCGAATGGTGCAGCGCGTTGTCGATGGGGATCCGAAACTGTCTGTTTGACGGCAAAGGGCAGCTAGAAAGACCAATGGCCGCCGTCGCCCCGAAAGGAACATCGGGGTGATAACGCTGAAGAACGTTTCGATTTGCTTCTAAGTACCCGGCAGCTCTAGCTCGTGATTGCATTTAGCGCAGAGCACGTTGCGTCCTTTGGTTTGGACGGTGCCCCCGGCGGCTCCTAGGTCGAGATCGATCATGGGAGTGAAGCGCGTGCAGTTGAACGGTTCGATGCTCATCGGTGGTGCGCCGATCGAGGGGAAGCACGGGTCCGTTCGTTCGTACGACGCCGCAAGCGGCGATCCCATGGACCCCGTATTCGGCGGCGCGGGAACAGGCGAAGTCGCTCTCGCGTGCCGGTTTGCGTCGGAGGCCTTCAATGCCTTTCGCGAGTGTGCGCCCGAGGAACGTGCCACCTTCCTCGATCGGATTGCGGATGCGATTCTGGATCTCGGCGCGCCGTTGATCGAGCGGGTCATGGCCGAAAGCGGTTTGCCCCGCGCTCGCCTTGAGGGCGAGCGCGGACGCACCGTCGGTCAGCTTCGGCTGTTCGGCAATGTACTGCGCGAAGGCAGTTGGGCCGGTGTGCGGATCGATCCCGCGCTGCCCGACCGCACGCCGTTGCCGCGCCCGGACCTGCGGTTGCGCAACGTCGCAGTCGGTCCGGTGGCGGTGTTCGGCGCGTCGAACTTCCCGCTCGCTTTTTCGGTAGCGGGGGGCGACACCGCCTCAGCCCTGGCGGCGGGGTGCCCGGTGGTCGCGAAAGCGCATGCGGCGCATCTCGGCACGTCGGCGATGGTGGCTGGCGCGATCGACGCGGCGCGCGTTGCTTGCGGATTTCCCGCGGGCGTATTTTCGCTGTTGATTGGCGCCGATAACACCGCGGGCGCAGCGTTGGTGGCCGATCCGCGGATCAAGGCGGTCGGGTTTACCGGGTCGCGGGCCGGCGGCACCGCGCTGATGGCGATCGCGGCGGCGCGGCCCGAACCGATTCCCGTTTATGCCGAAATGAGCAGCATCAATCCTGTACTGCTATTCCCCGGCGCGTTGCGCGAGCGGGCAGCGACGATCGCCAGAGTCTTTGCCGGCGCGCTGACGCTCGGTGCCGGGCAATTCTGCACCAACCCGGGCCTGATCGTCGCGATCGACGACCCGGCGCTCGACACGTTCATCGCGGAAGCCGCGGCGGCGTTGGCCGACATCCCGGCCGCGACGATGCTGACGCCCGGTATTCATACAGCCTATACCGATGGTGTTGCCCAGCGCGCCGACAACGCCCGCCTGGTCGCGCGGGGCGCCGAGCCGGCGGGTCGCTTCGCGGCGCATGCGCATCTGTTCGAGTGCGATGCGCTCGCGTTCCTCGACAATCCTACACTCCACGACGAACTGTTCGGGCCGGCGGCGCTGATCGTGCGTTGCGCCGATGCGAACCAGATGCGGCGGGTAATCGAGCGGATCGAGGGGCAGCTGACGATCGCGCTGCACATGGCTGACGGCGACATCGAGGCGGCGCGAGCGTTGATGCCTTTGCTCGAACGAAAGGCCGGAAGATTGCTGTCGGGAGGATTCGGTACCGGTGTCGAGGTCGCGCATGCGATGGTGCACGGCGGGCCATTTCCGGCGACGTCCGACGGTCGCTCGACCTCGGTCGGCAGCTTGGCCATCGAACGGCTTCTGCGGCCGGTATGCTATCAGGATATGCCCGATGCTCTGTTGCCGGCCGCGCTGCGCGACGGCAACCCGCTGGCGCTGCCACGACGGATCGACGGTGCGGTCGAGCAATAGCTCGATCTAGCTATGAGCCGCATCAATCGAGCGCGCCTTTGGCTTGGACCGAGCGATGCCTGGCCCGTAAGGAAGGATACAACAAAGCGCGAAATATAATCCGTCGCGCCGATAGCCGAGGGGATGACGATGCCTGGAATGGATCCGGTCGAAATGGCGCAGCGGCTCGGCGGCGGCTTGCTGTCATTCCCCGTCACGCACTTCGATGCCGAGGGCGCATTCCTCGAAGCTCCGTATCGCCAACATTGCGCATGGATGATGGAGCATGAGCTGTCGGGGCTGTTTGCGGCCGGCGGTACCGGCGAGTTCTTCTCGCTGACCCCCGCTGAGGTCACGCAGATAGTCGCCGCGGCAGTGGCGGAAGCGAACGGCAAGCTGCCGGTGATCTCGGGCTGCGGTTACGGCACCGCAATCGCCGTCGGGATCGCGCGCGATGCGGAAAAAGCGGGCGCCGACGGCGTCCTGCTGCTGCCGCCTTATCTGGTCGGCGCCAAGCAGGAAGGCCTGGCCGCCCATATCGAGGCCGTGTGCAAAGCGACCGGGCTGGGGGTCATCGTCTACAATCGCGACAATGCGATCGTCGATGACGACACGCTGGCCGGACTCTGCGATCGCAACCCTAATCTGGTCGGCTACAAGGATGGCGTCGGCGACATCGAGTTGATGACGCGCATTTATGCACGGATGGGCGACCGGCTGACCTATATCGGCGGGCTGCCCACCGCGGAGACTTTCGCGGTACCGTATCTGACGATGGGGGTCACCACCTACTCGTCGGCGATCTTCAACTTCATGCCCGAATGGGCGCTCGCGTTCTACAAGTCGGTGCGGGCCGACGACCGTGTCGAAGTGCTCAACCAGTTGCGCGATTTCGTGCTTCCTTACATCACGCTGCGGAACAAGGGGCGCGGTTATGCCGTGTCGATCGTGAAGTCCGGTATGCGCGCGATTGGCCGATCGGCTGGACCGGTACGGTCACCGTTGACCGACCTCAGCGCGGCCGAGGACGAACAATTGCGGCTGCTGATCGAGCGGGTCAGCCCACAGGCTTTGGCCGCCGCGGCTTGACCGCGCGCGCCATCGGCGTAGCCAAGGCGCATGTTTGAATTGAGCCAGCTCCGCTGTTTCGTGGCGGCGGCCGAGGAGTTGCATTTCGGCCGCGCCGCGCAACGGCTCAACATGACGCAATCGCCGCTCAGCCGGCAGATCCAGCTGCTCGAACGGATCCTGGGCGTGATGTTGCTCGAGCGCACCAGCCGACAAGTCAGCTTGACCCCCGCCGGCCGCGTTTTCCTGATCGAGGCGCGGCGCATCGTCCGCCTCGCCGAAACCGCTGCGCTGTCGGCGCGACGCGTCGCGAAGGGAGATGCGGGGCGCGTCGCGATCGGGTTCACGGCGGTCTCGGGATACAATCTGGTGCCCCAGATCGTCGCGCAGGCGCGCGCGAGCTTGCCCAACATTGATCTCGAATTGCGAGAAATGGTGACGGTCGATCAGGTCGACGCGCTGCTGACGGGGCTCATCGACATCGGTTTCGTTCGCCCGCCGCTCGACCGGCAAGAGTTCGAGACGATGTGCGTTCTGCGCGAGCCCCTTGCCGTCGCGCTGCCGCCCGGCGACCCACGCCAGTCGAAGCCCGTGCTCGAACCGGCCGATTTCGATGGCCAGCCACTGATCATGTACGCGCGTCAGGGGGCAGGCTATTTCCACCAGATGCTGGTGCGGCTGTTCGACGATGCCGGAGTGTCGCCGCAATACGTCCAGCATGTGACTCAGATTCATTCGATGCTCGGGCTGGTTCACGCCGGACTGGCCGCCGCGATCGTCCCCGAATCCGCCTCCGGGCTCCACATGATCGACGTCCAGTTCCGGCGTTTGGCGACCGAGCCGGAAAAGCCCGTCGAACTGCACATGGCGTGGCGCCGCGATAACCAGAACCCCGCGCTCGACGCGATGCGCAAGCTGTGCGCCGAGACGGCGGAGCGATGATCGATCGTCGGGCGATCGTTGCGGGATTGGTTGCCGTGCCCGCCACCGCGGCTGCTCGGCAGTCGTCGCGACCCAGCCCCGTCGCGAAGACGCGTTATGGCACGGTGCGCGGCACGATCGAGCGCGACGTGCTGGTGTTTCGCGGCGTGCGTTATGGCGCAGACACCGCCTCACGCCGATTCCGGCGCGCGCTCCCGCCGCAGCCGTGGGGCGGGATCGCCGACGCTACGAGGTATGCCGCAGCAGCGCCCCAGACGAAAGCGACCGAGCTGACGAGCGAAGACTGTCTGTTCCTGAATATCTGGACGCCGGCGCTCGATGCCGGGCGGCGGCCGGTGATGGTCTATATCCATGGCGGGGCGCACAGCCACGGGTCGGGATCCGATCCGCTCTACGACGGCGGCAACCTGGTACGGCGCGGTGATGTCGTGGCGGTGACGCTCAACCACCGGCTCGGCGGGTTGGGCTATGCCTATCTCGCCGATCTCGGTGGCCCGGCGGAATCGGGGAATGTCGGCAACCTCGATCTCATGCTCGCGCTGACATGGGTGCGCGACAATATTGCCGGGTTCGGCGGCGACCCCGATCGCGTGATGATCTTCGGACAATCGGGGGGTGGCGCGAAGGTCGTGACGCTGATGGCGATGCCCGAAGCGCGCCCGCTGTTCCATGCCGCCGCCACGATGAGTGGCCAGCACGTCACCGCCGCCGGCCCGGTCCATGCGACCGAGCGCGCGCGCGCGTTTATGGCGAAAGCCGGCGCGCGCGATGTGGCGGCACTCGGCGCGTTGCCCGTCGAGCGGCTGGTCGAGGCGATGGCGACGACCGACCCTATCGAGCGAAAGGGAGAGATCAGTTTCGTCTCGACGCTCGATCACGGCGTGCTGCCGCGGCACCCATTCTATCCCGATGCGCCGCGCGAGGCCGCGTCGATCCCGCTGATCATCGGCAACACGCATGACGAAACGGGATACTGGCTTGAGGCCATGTTGAAGCGTGGCGACACGACATGGGATAATCTGCCCGACCGGCTGGTCGCCAACTCGACCAAGGACATGTCGCCCAATTACGTCATCCGTCGCTATCGACAGATGTATCCGGACAAGACTCCGGGGCAAGTATTGCTCGCTGCGTCCACAGCGGGGCGATCGTGGCCGGGTCACTTGATCCAGGCCGAAGAACGGGCGAAGATCGATGCCCCGACCTGGATGTACCAGCTCGATTTTCCCTGTCCGGAGGCGGGAGGGGTGCTCGGCGCGTTCCATACGCTCGATATTCCACTGGTGTTCGACAATACCGCCGCAGCGGATGCACGCACCGGCGACGGGCCGGCGGCACGGCGGTTGGCTGCGCGGATGGCCGACGCTTTCATCCGGCTCGCGCGGCAGGGGAACCCGAATGGGCCGGGGCTGCCGAATTGGGATCAGTACAGACTCGATCGGCGCGCCACGATGATATTCGATACCGACACGCGGATGCTCGACGACCCGCGCCGCGACGAGCGCCTGTTGTTCGCGGTCGCCCCCTATATCAAACCAGGCGGCTAGGCGCGGTCCCACGGGAAAGCGAGCGTCGGGCGGTTGGCGTAGCGGCTCATCGCGAGGCGAAGGCGTGCCCCGCAGCCCGGTTCGAGCCGGAGCGTGAACGCCGCCGCGCGGACCGGCGTCGCCCGTCCGTCCACCGTCACGCTGTCGATACGGTGTTCGGCATATGCGCCGCCTTGAACGGTCACCGTGCGTGGTCGATTGGCGTCCAGATTGACCAGTGTCACCTCGGTCGAGCTGTCGCCGAGCGAATGCACCAGCGCGGCCACTTGGTCGGGAACGCCGGCACGGCGCGCGTCGGGGTCGAAATAGCGCAGTCGGCAATGCAGCGGCACGCCACCTTGCGCCGGCGACGTCGGCGACCAGGGCGGCCGCGCGATATGCAGCCCGCCCATCATCGTCTCGATCAGGCTGGTGACGCTCGCCGGATTGTAATCGAGCGTCCAATCCGCCAGCCGCGTTTCCTTCGTGCTCGTATCCGCCTTTGTCGCGGCAAGACGATCGGCCACGTTCTTCAGGTCGGTGCGCAGCACGGTCGCCGGATAGTCTGGATTGCCTCCCTCGAGATACGTCACCCAGGGGTGCTCGCCCGCCGCCGCGCGATCGTCGGCGCGTTGCGTCACGTACCAGATTTCGAACCCGTTCGTGCGGTATGGACCGGGTTGCCAGCCGTACCAGCCGTCGGCGCCGAACATCGTCGGCGTGGACAGCCTGCCGTCGATCGTCTTCGCGGCAGCGTTGATCTTCGCGGTCTGGCGCCGCCATACGTCGATATACGCGCTGTCGCCGGTCAACAGCGTGCCGTTCATGAAGGCGGTGATCGACCGCGGGACGCGGTTGCGGTTCTCGCGCTTGCCGGTCTGCGGCACCGTCGGCGAGAAACCCCAGCCATAGACGCCGCCCCACCAATGTCCCCCGGCGGTGCCGCCGATCGTGCCGTCGAGCCCGACATTGCTCGGCAGGATATCGTCATTGGCTTTCGCGCGATCGACCCAGGCGTCGAGATAGTCGAGCGCCCAGCGGCGAAATCGCTCGCCCGCGCCCAGCGCATAGGCATTGAGCCCCAAGGTGGTCGATTGGAGGTTGAGCGGATTGTCGCCGACCACATCACCGTAATCGGCATAGTGTGCGAGAGTCTGGGCGTAGGTGGTTTCGCCGTGCTCCATGTGAAAGCGCTTGCCGGCCGCGAACGGGTCGCCCGCCCAATCCAACTCGGTAGCGCGCCGCATCATCGGCCCGCGGCTGCCATTCACCAGGCTGCGGATGAGGCGATGGCGCGAGTCGTAATTGCGCGTCGTCGGATCGCGTCCGGTATAGAAATCGGCATAGCGCCGCGTCCGCTCGATCAGCTTGGCGTCGCGCGGCATCGACAACCCCATGCAGTTGAAGCTGGTCAGCCCTTCGGCATTGTGCTGCCAGTCCATCATTACCGGGAATTCGCGGAAATACATGCCCTGCCGTGCCATCGGCACATCGACCGTGCGCGCATGGGTGTATTGCCGCAAATGCCCTTCCCACGCGCGGCTGGTGAGCGTGAGGATGCGGTCGGAGCCGCCGAGCGCGTGGAGCAGCATCCAGTCGTTGGTCGCTTCGGCGGCGTCGTCCGGGCCGTCGTTCGCGCCCCAGCGTTCGAACACCTGGAGCCAGCCGCGCGCATCGTAATATTTGGCGAAATAGATTTCGCACGCGTCGGCATTGGCGGCGAGCAGCCGGCGCTGGAGCACGGCCCATTCGGGCGCCGGCATCGGCGTGGTGATCGTCGCCGTTGGCGCTGCGCCTCGAACGCGCAAGGCACTTGCCGGGATCGCGGCCAGACTCGCGCCGGCGCCGATCAGCGTGCGGCGATCGATCCGCATCACGCAATCTCCAGCCGGCGGATCGGGCCGACGACGACGAGGAAGGCGAAGATCGTCAGCAGACAATGGGCTCCCACAAAGACGAGCGCGAGATCGAACGACCCCGTCGTGCCGACAATGAACCCGATGACGATCGGCGTCACGATGCCGGCGATGTTGCCGAACATGTTGAACACGCCGCTCGCCAGCCCGGCCAATTGCTTGGGTGCGACGTCGGACATTACCGCCCAGCCCAGCGAGGCCACGCCCTTACCGAAGAATGCCACCGACATCAGCAGAACCACCAGCCATTCGGCGTCGACGAAAACGCAAGCGATGATCAATGTCGCGAGCAGCATGCCGACGACGAGCGGCCCCTTGCGCGCGAGATCGATCGACCCGGTCCGTTTGAGGATTGCGTCCGACGCGAACCCGCCGACCAGTCCACCGGCAAAGCCGCACAACGCCGGCGCCGCGGCGGCGAACCCGGCCTCCAGAATGTTGAGCCCGCGTTCCTTGACGAGATAGATCGGGAACCATGTCACGAAGAAATAGGTCAGCACGTTGATGCAATATTGACCGAGGTAGATGCCGAGCAGCATCCGGTTGGCGAGCAGCTTGCCGACATTATGCCACGCGAACGGGGCGGTTGTCGCGGCGACCTCTTCCATGTGGATCAGCCCGCCGCCATCCTCGATAAGTTTGAGTTCGGCGGCGTTGACACTGGGATCGCGGACGGGACTGTGCACGTAGCGCATGAACAGGAATGTCGCGCCAAGGCCGAGCATCCCCATGACCCAGAACACGCTCCGCCAGCCGAAATCATGCACCAGCCAGCCCATCAGCGGCGCGAATGCGACCAGCGAGAAATATTGCGCGGAATTGAAGATCGCCGATGCGGTGCCACGCTCCGCGCTGGGGAACCATGCCGCGACGAGCCGGGCATTGCCCGGAAAGGACGGCGCTTCGGCCAGACCGACAAGGAAGCGCAACGCGAACAGCAACGTAATCGCGGATACGCCCGGCACCAGCCCGACAAATCCCTGCGTTGCGGTGAACAGCGACCATAAGGCGATCGCCCCGGCATAAATTCGCTTGGTGCCGAACCGGTCGAGCAGCACCCCGCCCGGGATCTGCGCGATGACATAGGCCCAGGCGAAGGCCGACAGGACAAAGCCGGTCTGCACCGGGGTAAGCCCCAGCTCGGTCGAAGCGCTGCTCCCCGCGATGGAGAACGTCGCGCGGTCGGCATAGTTGATCGACGTGATGAGAAAGATCAGTGCGATCAGCCGATGGCGCACGCGTGTCGGTCGCAGGTTCGACGGGTCGGCCCCTTGCACCATCTGATCCTCTCCGTCGGGTCGGTCCATGCCATCGCGCGGGTTCGCACGGCAGCTTGCCGACTTATCAAGGCTCGACGCTATAGCCGTCATCGATGCCGGTCCACGCCGGAATCCGGGTCGATCCAGCCACGGCTTGGCTCGATCGAGGCGGAATGGAGGATAAGGGGCCGATTGGTGCGCGACCAGCAATGATTCATGCCGGATTGAGGTTGGCATTTGGTCGATCGATGCCGCTAACGCATCCCTGAAGCGGTTCGTGACGAAGCCGCATGCCGGGCGCAGCATCGCGCCATTTTAGGGGAGTAGATGGCCATGGCCAAAATCCGTCGCACCAAGATCATCCTGGCGTTGTCGAGCGCGATGGGCGTCTGCCTGACTCTGTCACCCGCTTATGCACAAACGGCCCCTCCTGCCGCGGACCCCGTCGTCGCCAGCGACGCCGGCGCGCCGCAAGACGCATCTGCTGCCGATGCGCCGACCGATATCGTCGTCACGGGCTTTCGTGGCAGTTTGACCACCGCCTTGGGCCTGAAGCGCCGGGAAACCGCGTCGATCGACGTGATCAAGGCCGAAGACATCGCCAATTTCCCCGACCTGAACCTGGCCGAATCGCTGCAACGCATTCCCGGCGTCGCGATCAACCGCGTGAACGGCGAAGGCCGCAACATCTCGGTTCGCGGTCTCGGCCCCGAATATACCCGAGTTCGCCTGAACGGCATGGAAGCGATCGGAACGACCGGCGGCACCGACAATTCGGGCGGCGTCAATCGCGGCCGCGGGTTCGACTTCAACATCTTCTCGTCCGACCTGTTCAACAGCCTGTCGGTCCGCAAAACCGCGACTGCCGATGTCGAGGAAGGCTCGCTCGGCGCGACCGTCGACCTCCAGAGCTCGCGTCCGTTCGACTATAAAAAGTCGACCGCCGTCATCTCCGCACAGGCCAGCTACAACGACCTCAAGCGGCGCGCGACGCCGCGTATATCAGGCCTGCTGACTGCCCAGACCAACGACGGCCGCTTCGGCGTTTTGCTGTCGTTCGCCTATGAGGAGCGCGCACTGAAGGAAGAAGGCGCCAACATCACGCGGTGGACCTATGGCGGGTTCAACGGCGGATTCAACGCCGCCTCGACGATCTCGGGCAAGACGCTCGCGCAGATCAACGACGCCAATCCCGACACCGCGCTGTTCCATCCGCGCATCCCGGGCCTGGTGAGCTACGACATCTTCCAGAAGCGGCTGGGCGCGGCGGCGTCGATCCAGGTCAAGCCGACCGACGACACGCTGATCAGCATCGACGGCCTCTATTCGCGTCTCGACGGGACGCGCACCGAATCGCAGTTCCAGGCGATCAGCTTCAGCCGGTCGGGCACCGGCAAGCCGCAGACCATCATCCGCAGCGCCACCGTCGACGGAAACAACAACATCATCAGCGGGACGTTCGACGCCGTCGACCTGCGCACCCAGTCGCGCTTCGACAAGCTGGTGACCGATTTCTACCAGGTGACGGCGTCGCTCGACCAGAAATTCGGCAGCACGCTGAAGGTCGGCGGCAATGTCGGCTATGCCAATTCGGCGTTCCGAAACCCGATCCAGACCACCGTGACGATGGATGCGGCGAACACCAACGGCTTTTTCTACGATTTCTCGACGCGCTTCCCGACGATCAAGCCGGGCGTAGACGTCACCAACGCCGCCACCTTCGCGTTCACCAACGGCACGTCGGAAGTCCGCATTCGCCCGCAAACGGTCGACAACAGCTTCTTCAGCGCCAAGGGCTTCGTCGAATGGAGCCCGGCGGCGGTCGTTAAGGTCAAGGCAGGGGTCGATTACCGCCGGTTCGAATACAGCTCGACCGAACAACGTCGTCTGCAGGGAGAAACCGTCGTCACCACGCTGACGGCGGCGCAGCTCGCCTCAGTGACGACGCTCTATTCGGGATTCGGCAAGGGTCTCAACGTCCCCGCCGGCACCCCGACGTCCTGGGTAATTCCCGACCTCGCGAAGTTCCAGAGCCTGCTCGATACCGCCGGCAATCCGGTCTACGCGATCGGCGGCGTCGCCAACGCGACCGCGCGGGGATCGTATATCACCGTTCGCGAGCAAGACACCGGCGCCTATGGCATGCTCGAATTCGACCTCAAGAGCGTCGGATTGCCGATCCGTGGCGATGCCGGCATCCGTTACGTGCACACCAACCAATTTTCGACCGGCTATGCCAGTCAGGGAACGACCATCGACCTGGTCGGCGTGGAGAAAAACTACAATCGCTGGCTGCCGTCGGCGAACCTGGTGTTCGACGTGACGCCCGATCTGCTCGTGCGCCTGGCGGCGGCGAAAACGATCGCGCGCGCCGGGATTTCATCGATCACGCCCGGCGGCAACCTAAATATATCGGGCGGCAATCGCTCTTTCAGCAGCGGCAATCCCAATCTGGTGCCGACCACGTCGAACAATTATGACGTATCGATCGAATGGTATCCGACCAAGGGTGCGATCTATTCGGTCGCCGGTTTCCGCAAGGATATCGGCACGTTCGTCCAGACGCTCAGCGTGACGGTGCCGTTCAGCGCACTCGGCCTGCCCGCCTCGCTGCTCACCGGCACGACCGCGTTGCCGACCGACAGCTTCATCGTCAGCCAACCAGTCAATTCGAGCGGTGGCCGGCTGCAGGGGTTCGAGATCAACATCCAGCAGCCCTTCACGTTCCTGCCGGGCATCCTGCGCAACTTCGGCGTGCTGGCCAACTACACCTATGTGACGTCGGACATTAAATACCTCATCGCGACGACCGGAACCGCGACGGTCACGGCGCCGCTGATCGGCTTGTCGAAGCAGGCGGCGAACCTCACGCTCTATTACGAGGACAAGAAATTCTCGATCCGTGGTTCGGTGGCCTACCGCTCGAAGTATCTGACGGCCGTACCCGGCACCGAAGGGAACGCCTATAACGGCACCAACTCGACGCTGAACGTCGACGCCCAGGCGTCATACAACATCACCGACCGGTTCAAGATCAGCCTGGAGGCGATCAACTTGACCGACGAGCTCAACGACCAGTTCGTGGACAAGACTAACCGCCTCAACGTGCTGACGCACAGCGGGCGGCAGTTCAATCTGGGTGCGCGCTTCTCGTTCTAGGCATCCATTCGGGACGGAGAGTAAAATTTCCGCCACTGTTTTGAGCAACAGCCGGCGGACATTTTAGACGCTCGCCATATCGCGGGCGCCACGAGGACTGGTGTCCTTGGAGCTGACGACCGCTGGTTGGTGCTCGGTAGCCATGCGGCCGTCTTGAGAAGGCTGGTGTTTGTATCAAATGGCCGAAAAGCGTCAGTCGGTCAGCGGCCTCGATGGATTTGGCGATGGTGCGCGTTGCAGTCGTGAGCGAAACCGTCTCCATTGATTTTCCCTGCTAACAGGGAAAATAACAGCGAACACGCCCCAATCGGTATTCCGGCAGCGGCGCCACAAGGCGCGGAACGCCGGGAACCGACATTGCGCCGAAAAAGTGGAACAGGGAATAAAGTCCCGGCATGCAGGGATCGCTGAGGGAATAGGTTGCTGGGCCAACAGGGTCGATCAGGCAATTTCATGGAAACGCCGCAATTCTTCATTTCGATAAAATGGCGTTGATGGTGGCGACCGCCGCCGTCACCGATTGCGCGTGCCATCGTTTTCTGACGAAGCGTTGCACCCGCGAATCACCGCTGTGATTTTGGCGTGATCCGTCGCCAGTTCGATCAAATCCACCGGCGGTCGCCTCATGAAATATGGCGACTAATTTTCGGTTCGTCGCAATTTTTGGACCAATGGCGCACCATGCGCCACCCGTCCGGCGCACCATGCGCCACTTTTGGTAAATAACGGAAATCCAACACAAATAGCGCTTGCAATGGCCCGTAGTATTGAGCCAGCAAGCCCCTGCGTGTCTCCCCCGGTGCGCACAATATCCGGTCAATCCTGACCGAATTGACGATCGAAACGGACCGTGTGTCCGAGGGGGCTTGATGAATGTTCCAGCGACGTCGTTCAGGCACCAGGCGCGTGGCTCGAACCAAATACCGGATCGCGAGCTGGATGCCGACTGGGTGCCGGTTGGTGACCTCCAGAAGCTGGCCAATCATCCGCGTAAGCTCAAGCCATCGCACGTTCGGCGCATTGCCAGGAGCATCGAACAGCTCGGCTGGGTCAACGCGATTATCGTGGACGAACACAATGCGGTGATCGCCGGCTACGGTCGCTGGGAAGCCGCAAAGCAGTTGGGCCTGGATGACGTGCCAGTCATCCGCGTGAACGGCCTGACCGACGCGCAAAAGCGGGCTTACCGGATTTCCGAGAACAAACTGGCGGAAAGGGGCGAGTGGGACCTCGACCAGCTTGCTGTCGAATTCACGCTGCTGATCGACAACGATTTCGAGGTCGAGCTGACCGGGTTCGACATGGCTGAAATCGATACGCTGCTTGCGGTGGACGGTGAGCCGGGCGAGGTCGTGAACTTCCCGGCGCCGGACACGCCACCGATCAGCCGCCGCGGCGATGTCTGGCAGATCGGGCCCCACCGGGTGATGTGCGGCGATGCCACGAACGGCGACGACTATATGGCGCTGTTGGAGGGTGAGGTCGCCGACATCGTGTTCAGCGACCCGCCGTACAATGTTTCGCCGGCCGGTAATTTTGATGTTAGGTGATTTGTCGGCCGGCACCCTTGAGATGGCTAAGCGGATGAGGCTGACACGGCTTCGCTCCTTCTTGACCATCGAGAACGGCGCGATTAGCGATTGAGGGTCACTGTAGGGTGCATCGGTTCACACCGGAGGGGCATGGCCCACCTGCGTTTCAACAAATGAACGCGAACCGACTCCTCAGCCATGTCTCCACTGGATCATCACAAGAAGCAGGCGAAGCAATATTTGCGCTGGCATCGGGAAGGCTATTTCCCGGTCGCGACGCTGATACGAGAGATGCTTCCTCGCTTCGAGGGATTGTCAGATCAGGACGTTCTGCGCGCCGGCTTCAGATTATGCGACGCGCAGGAACTGATTGCACGGAAGCTCGGCTATGACAGCTGGATCGCGCTCGCCAATGGAGCAAGTCACATGCATTCCACGTCCAACGAACCGCGCACCATCATTACCTCGGCTGAACCACAATTATTCGTCACTGACATGCGCCTGTCCTTGGCCTTCTACACCGAAACGCTCGGCTTCGAGGTGGCCTTCTCGCACGGTGATCCCGTGTTCTACGCGCAGGTTGTGCGCGATGCGGGGCGGCTGAACCTTCGCTCCGTGGACGGAGCTGTGTTTGCTGCTGGCTTTCGCGACAGGGAGGCGGACGCGCTATCCGCAACCATGACACTCGATGACGTCAAACCCCTGTTTCTCGAATATCAAGAAGCTGGCGTGACGTTCCACCAAAGGCTGCGAGCGGAGCCTTGGGGCGCTCGCACCTTCATTGTCAGCGATCCCGATGGCAATCTGTTGGCTTTCGCTGGCACATAGGCAGCCATGAGCCGCACCGCGCGATATCTTCGACGACCGGTGTTAGGTCGATACCCGCCGGTTCGGTTTCGACCCATAGCGAAGATACGAAGGCCGCCGGATTCCCGCCGACGGCCTCACATAGTAATTCCTAACAGCAGAATTACGCGAAACGAACACGGTTCGATGGGCGCCGCCGCATTGCGTAGCCCATTGTGCCAAAGCCGGCGAGCAACATTATCCAGCTGGCCGGCTCAGGAACCGGCGCCAGTGCCGTCTGCAGGCTGTAGCTGTAGGTGACAGGCTGATCCCCATCCTGCAGCCAGAGTGAATAGGTGCCGGCCCCCAGCGGCCCCGTGAAGCCGGTAGCGCCGGGGATCGCCGCAAAGTTTGGAGGGGCTGATAGGCCGAGCGCTGGAAGCACGTTGGTGCCGACCAATGAGGAACCCACAAGAGTCCAGCCCAACAGCCCGGTCGCCCCTTGTGCGAAGTTTGGATCGACGTTGACGCTCGAGCCCTGCGCGATGCCGAGAAGCAGGCGATCGGAGCCTACGAAGGTCGTTCCCTGCAGGAACGTCAGCCCCGTCAGTTGTTGGCCCGCGGCAACGGTAAATGTCAGATAATCCTGATCCAGGAACTGATGGGTTCCGTGATCGTCTACGATTGGCCCGGTTGGGATGCTCGTGCCGACAATCACGTTGGAACCGAGCCCCAGTGTGCCAATCGCTGTCGGCGCGAGCCGATTGTTTGAGAGATCCCCGCTAACGGCTTCGCTATAGAGCTGCGCCTGCGCGGCCGGCGCAACAAGCAGCGCTGCCGACGCCATAGCTAGGTACCGCCCGAACGTATCCAAACGAGTTTTATCCGTTGCTGCAAACCGCATGACAAATCTCCCGCTGTGCACACTCATCGTAAGGCACAGCGGCGGAACGGCCCGCATCAATAGCGCGTCATCGCCGCGTTGACGGCATATTGACGCTCGTCCCGCACTGCCATTGCAGCGCTCGATCTGTGCGAAACGCCCACCCGACAATGCACAGCGCCAGCAGCGCAAGGATGCCAACGGGCCAGTATCGCTTGGCGTGCGACAGTCGCGCGACCGTCCAGCATTCCCGCAAAAGGGTCTCGCGCCACCGTTTGAACGCGGGGTCCAAGTCAACAAGCCGCGTCAGGTCTGGATGCGCGGTGCCAGTAACCTTGACCCGGGGGGACAGCGCGATCGCGTCGTTGGTCGTGACCATTAGGTCCGGGGCTTCGCACTTAAGCTCGAACAGGCATTGCCGCAGGCTAGCGCGCGCTTGGTCGGGTCCGCGATCGCTCCAAAGTAGATCGACGATCTCACGTCGCGACGCGGCGTGGTCGGGGCTTAAGCTGAGATAGGCCAGCAGGCCACGGGCCTTGCGGGCACGCGGGGTGCAGGTCACCCCGCGCGCGCCGATGAGCGTCACGTCGCCGCCCAAGGCGATGTGCCAGCTGGCGGTCGAACTTTGCCCATTGCCGCTCACGTTTTGGCCCTTTTTCTGCGACGCTCAATGATCTCAAAGCATCGAACACAAAGCGCGCAACGCGCCTACTCGCCGATTTTCGACTTCTAATATCAGCTGCCGTCGGAGCCTCTGGCGCGAGGCCCAGTCGAGCCGGTGTCCGCAACGGGCGGAGGTCGAACATTCGGACGTGCTCAAAGATGGGGCCATGATCCAAGGGCCGGACGGACGTGGAGGCGTCCGCCCGACCGCCGAGACGAGTGGGGATGACACTGTCTCGGCATCTGGTCCAGGCGCCCGGGCCGACCTTCTATCGGCCGGCCAAACTCACGCCTCGCTCTGCCAGCGCCGCGATCTGAACTTGTGCTTCGCGAACGACGGCAGCACGGCATTTGATCGCCGCCGGAGACAGAAACGCGGTCGAGGGGTCGGCCGGCGGACAGACGTTCTCCGCGGCCGTGTCGATGCGACGCGCGAGGATGGTGCGCCCGGCCGGCGAACGCAGATTGAGGTCGGAGATTTTGACGCGTTCGGTTGGTGCTTCCTGCCCCTGAGGTTGGGCCTGCGCGGCGACCGGCGCCAAGACCAGTGCGAGAGTTATCAGCTTAAAGGTGTGCATGTCGGTGCCTTTCCATCTGGGTCCAGTGCGATGCCGCATCGGATGCCCCTTCAATGACGGCGCACCGACCTGATGGAGAGGATGAGGAAGTGATGATCACCTGATGAATTGCCGATGATTCTACGATACTGGAGTCTCGGCGGCATTGTGGGGCGATGTGCCGCGGCAAAGGGCGTGTATGCCGGACATCGGCCGGATTGACCTTGCGCAAATCGCGGACTTTCGTATCGGCGCGCTGCTGATACGCCCCAGCATTCGTCAACTCATGCACGATGACGGGCAAAGCGACGTGCTCGAGCCGCGGGTGATGCAAGTGCTCGTCGCGCTTGCCCAAGCCGATGGTGCCATCCTTACCCGCGACGAACTGACGCAATCATGCTGGGAAAATCGCGTTGTCGGCGAGGATGCGATCAATCGCGTGATTTCGCGTCTGCGCCGAGTCACCGACGGGATCGGGCGCGAGCAATTTCACGTCGAGACGATTACCAAGGTGGGCTACCGGCTATTGCGTGATGGGCAAAGCGAACCTGTTGCGGCGATCGAATCGGCGTCGAGACCTGAAACCCGGGCGACCGCGTCCGCTGCCGTGACGCCTCCAGCGGGCGGGCGCCGGCGCTGGATCGCGCCCGTCGGCCTCCTGCTTGCCGCGGTTCCGCTAGCCGCCGGCATCTATTGGTGGCGCGACACAGCTCCCATGCAACGCATCGTACAGGTAGCGCCGGTACAGGTTGCGGCCGGCGATGCCGCCGCGCAATTGTTTCGGCAGAGCCTCTCGACCGACTTGGCCCGGCTGGTGGTCGGCAGCGATGCGGCGCTCAACATTTCTGATCGCGGCGTGGCTGGCGGCAGCACCGAACAACCCGACCTGCTCGTTTCGGGCCGCGCGCAGACATCGGCTGGGGTCCTCCACGTAACCGCGACGTTGCTGGCGCCTCGCGACAGCACAATCTTATGGTCGCGAGATTTCACACGGCCTGCCGGCGAGATCGAAGCGCTGCGCCAGCAGGTCGCGGCTCAGATCGCCGACGTGATAGTCTGCGCGCTGGGTTCGCCGTCGCTATCGGCGAAGCTCGATCTGCCCACCCTTCGGCTTTATCTCTCAGGCTGCGAAAAACGGCATGAAGATTTCGCCGGCGCAGCGCAGATTTTTCGCAAGGTGGTCGACCGCCAGCCGGATTTCGCGCGGGGCTGGTCACAGCTCGGCGCAGCGACGGCTCTTGCCGGAGCATGGGGTCAGGTCGAGGACCGCAATGCGGCCATCCGTGAGGCTTCCCTTGACGCTGATCGCGCGCTGGCCCTCGACCTGCGACTGGGCCAAGCCTATTTCGTCAAGGCGATCAGCCTGCGCGGCCGCGAGCGTTGGTCCGAGCGTATGGCGTTACTCTCTCGCGGCCTCGCCTTCGAACCAGACAATGCCCAGCTCAACAATACGCTGGCGATGTCGCTTGCAACTGTCGGCCGCATCCGCGACGCGCTTCCCTACATGCAGCGCGCCGTCGACGCCGATCCTTTCGGGCCCGTGTTTGTAGCGAACTTGTCGCAGCTGCTGGTGAGCGACCGGCAGGAATCGGCGGCAGCCGCCCTGCTTGATCGAGCTCAGCGTTATTGGCCCAGCAGCATGATTTTTCGCCGGTCGCAATTCGAGTTGATGGCGCGAACGGGTGATGCTGCCAAGGCGGCCAGCATGCTTGCTGATCCGGTGCTGGCCGACGCCTATAAGCCGGCCCGTCGCGCAACCTGGGAAGCTTTTCTCACAGCGCGCGCCGATCCTTCTCCCGCGAGAGTCGATGCGGTCGTGGGGGCGATGAACCGAGCACTATCCGATGACAGCACGCTGGGCTTCGAGTTTCTGCAGGAGCTCGTCATCCTCGGGAGGATCGACGACGCCTTCGCGGTTGCCAACAAATTGCGAGCGGACAGCATTGACGACGAAGATGTCTGGTTCCGCGGGTATATGGCGCCATTTCGCGCAGACCGTCGCTTCATCCCGCTGATGGCGAAACTGGGCGACGTGGCGATCTGGCAGAGAACCGGCCGATGGCCCGATTTCTGTCTGGACCGATCGGTTGTCTATGACTGCCAGGCGGAGGTCAGACGCATCTCGACAGCGCGTGCCCGGTGAGCGGTGACGGTTAGACTCCGGGGCTCTTGGTGGCCCTCGCCTAATATCCGCAATCGGCCCACGTTGGGTCGCTCGACTAACAGTCGAGCGCTCCGCCGTTTGCGGCCGCTTCTTTGCGAATTTGCGCTAAAAGCTGCCAGTCGGCTAGCGGCCCAGAACAAGCCATTGGAGATTGTCCAGCGAACAGGCCCGGCCACCCGGAGCGCGGCAGCATCTCCAAACACTGCGATTGAGGGCGGGTCTGAGCTAACGCTGTGGAAATCGCCACATTGTCGGCTGCGAGCAGATCACGGTGTTTTGGAGACAAGGAGGAATGGTGCGCCACGCAGTCTGCAGCGAACCAGTCTCGCCAGATTTTCCCTGTTATCAGGGAATTTACAGGGAAAATTACATTTTTTAAGCGCCGCCAAGCCGCGCCGAAAGGCAGAAAACGGCGGAATTCCGCGATTCATGAGCGCAATTCCCTGGTTTCATAACAGGGAATTTAAACACGCATATCAGGGAACGTAAAATGTCAGAACAGGGATCGCGGTGCGCGATAACAGACATTTATGGACGGATCAGCGAAGCGCTCGGAAGGTCTCGTTTTCATCGTCGGCCTCATCCTCGTCGCCGAGTTCGGCATGGAGGAGCAGCATCGCAAATCCATCGCGCTGAGCCAGCAGATGCTCGGTGAGGAGTTCCACCCGCCGCGTGCCGCTGTCACCCAGCCAGGTACCGGGATCGCACTCCTCGACCTGCGAGAACTGCCCCGGGTGAAGCTCGGATGAGCTGGCCATCGAGCCGGCGGGTATGACGTCGCCGACCCTTGGTACGATCCACGGGAACAGCCGCTCATTGCGATAAATGCGCACGATCCTGTCGTGCTTGAGCAAGATGACCGCAAGAGCTTCTCGATGTGCCTCGACGTAGGAACGCGCCATCGCTTCCTTGCTCACGTCAAACTCATCCGCGAGCCTGACAACCTCGACCAGGCTGGGCCGTCTGGACGCGCACGCGGTGCGGATCCGCGGCAACGGCATGAGCAATGCTGCGGCAAAACGGTTAGCCTCTGCCTCGACGCGGCGGCGCCGATCCTGCTCCTTGACGTCCAGCAGATGCAGGTCATCCAGCGAACATTCGAAGCCGTGGCTGGCGTCGGGCATGTGGGTCGGGATCAGGAAGTGCCCGAGTTCGTGTGCAACCGAATATCTTCGCCGCTTCCGCGAGCGCCCGGCGGCGACCAGGATGCTGCCCGCGGCCTTGTTGGCATCCATGATCAATGCAGCTTCGAAGCCTTCGGTGTCGAACTCCGTTACCGAGAGGATGTCGAGCTGGCCGCATAGTGCCTCGACCGGGACCGCAGTAGGAAGATCGCCCGCGAACTTATGAATGCCGGCGGCGATCGCCAAGGGAGAGCCCAGCCCGTCAAGGTCGAGCCGGCTGATCGTCAAGAACCGGAGCCGCGGTTCTTCATCTGCTCCATCAGCATCCGGATCGTGTCGCGGTCGCGGTCATCGAGTTTCTTCAGGTCGCGGAACATGGCGACCATCTCTGCGGGTTGCTCATCGCCTTCGGGATTCTCCCCAACCAGGTCAGTGACTCGCACGCGGAAGAAATCGGCAAGTTTGACCACCAACTCCATCGACGGATTCACGGTGGTTCCCTTCTCGAGATTCCACACATGCGCTTTCGAGACGCCAACCGCATCGGCGACGTCCTGTAGCGAACGCCGCTGCGCGATGCGCAGGTCGTGCAGCTTGCGAGCAAAGCTCATTGTTGCCTCGTTCAATCGATAATGCCGCGAGCATACGCCAGGGATTGACGAACGCAAGCGTTCAATGTAGTTAGACGGCTCCGTACTCGGGAGGTTGCCGTGGGCAGTTTGAATCTGATCGAACGCGACGTCGCGGGATTGCGTCCGTATGAGCGCAATGCGCGGACGCATTCGAGGAAGCAGGTCAAACAGATCGCGGCTTCCATCGAGCGTTTCGGGTTTACCAACCCGGTCCTTGTGTCTGACGATGGGCAGATCATCGCAGGGCATGGCCGGGTAGAGGCTGCGAAGCTTCTCGGGATCAAGCGGGTCCCGACGCTCGCTCTGTCACACCTCTCGGACGTCGAGCGACGGGCCTATATTCTCGCGGACAACAAGCTCGCGCTCAACGCGGGTTGGGACCGCGAGATCCTGGCGATCGAACTCCAGGCCTTGGTGGATCTCGAGTTCGAGACCGAGCTCACAGGGTTCAGCCTGGCCGAAATCGACCTGGTGCTCGACGAGGCTCACGATGCCGATCCCGATGGTAGTGACGCACCGGAGGATGTCGTCCCCACCGCCAGCGGAACTGCGGTCACGCAAGCCGGCGACATCTGGATGCTAGGTCGACACCGGTTGCTATGCGGCGACACGCGCAACCGCGATGACATGCAAGCCCTCATGGGCGGCGACCGGGCGGACCTCGTGTTCACAGACCCGCCCTACAATGTCGCGATCGACGGCAACGTCTGTGGGCTGGGCTCGGTCAAACATCGCGAGTTTGCGTTCGCGAGCGGCGAGATGAGCAGGTCGCAGTTCGTCACGTTCCTGACCGACACACTCGGGAACGTTGCGCGATTCATGCGCGACGGCGCCATCGCGTTCGTCTGCATGGACTGGCGTCACATGGGCGAGCTGCTGGAGGCGGGCGAGGCGGTGTTCACCGAACTCAAGAACCTTGTCGTGTGGAACAAGACTAACGGCGGGATGGGTGTGTTTTACCGCTCGAAACACGAACTGGTCTTCGTGTTCAAGAATGGGTCGGCAGAGCACACCAACAGCTTCGGTCTGGGTGAGACGGGACGCTATCGCACCAACGTATGGGATTATGCCGGCATCAGCAGCCTGTCGGCCGGGCGCGCCGACGAGCTGGCAATGCATCCTACCGTCAAGCCGGTGGCGCTGATCGCGGACGCGATCCGCGACTGCTCGAAGCGGGGCGAGATCGTGCTGGATGGTTTTGGCGGTTCCGGCTCGACGCTCATCGCGGCGGAGAAGACCGGGCGCTGCGCGCGCCTGCTCGAATACGATACCATCTATTGCGACACCATCATTCGACGGTGGGAACTGCTCACCGGCAAGCACGCGACCCTCGCGACCGGGGAGGGGCGCTTTGAGGACATCGTGGAAGCGCGGCTTGGCTCTAACTCTCGGGGCGATGCTGCCTGATGGACGACAAGCCGGGAAAGGACATGGTTGCTGCCTATGAGGTGGGCTATTGCAAGCCGCCCGCCGCGAACCGATTTCAGACAGGACGGTCAGGCAATCCCCTAGGCAGGCCCAAGGGTGCTCGCGGTAAACCGAAGGCGGTCGACACCGGATTCGGGATGAGACCAGCCGAGGCGTTTCTTCGGATTGAGGCATATCGGCCGGTTCGGATCCGCGAGGGTGAAGCCGTTATCGAGCTGCCCGCGATCCAGGCCGTCTTTCGTGCGATGGGAGTCTCGGCGCTGAAGGGCAATCGGTTCGTGCAGAAGACGCTCGCTGAACTGGTCGCGAAGATGGAGCATGACGACCACACATTGCGTTTTGAAGCGTTTGGCAAGGCAGTGGAGTACAAACATGCGTGGGATCAGGAGATCGAGCGCTGTCGCAAGGCGGGAATTCCGGAGCCAACGCCTTTGCCCCATCCGGATGACATTATTCTCGATCCCAATAACGGTGATGTGAAATACGCTGGGCCGATGACCAAGGAGCAGAAGGTACGCTTCGATCATGCCGTCGAGCGGCGCGCTCAGGCGCAGGAAGAGGTGAACTATTTTGCAGCGAAGTATCGGGCTGCCCGTAGCGATAGGGTAAAGGAGCAGATGCGCGATGAGTGGCATTTCGAGCAACGGATGTTCGACATCATCAACGATATCCTCCCGGAACGTCACAGGCTGGAACTGAGCAACCGATCTTACGCCGAAGGGGCATCGCGGCAGGGAAAGGCGCTTGAGGAGTTGCGCAAGAACCAAAAGCTGAGAAGCGAATATGTTGGCGACTGATAGAGCGAGGCGCGGTCGATGATCGCGCCTTCCGGAGCCGTGGCTTCCGAAATTGGTCGTTTGCCGCTCCCTGCCCAACGGCACCATTTGGGTGGGATGCGGTCATTCACTCGTCGGGGTCGAACGCCTCCACGTCGAAGGGCACGGATGAGTGAAGCGCGGCGCCGAACTTCCTTACTGCGCAAGCTGAGTGCGCAAACATATTTTGGGTCGCGCCGCGCTTGCCACCCCAGATGCCGCTTAGATTTATGCGAAGCGCGCTTCGATCAGTTTCCGAGATCGCCTCGCCGCAGTAGCAGCACTGATATTCAAGTCCGGACACCATACCCTTAGATCGCAGGGGACGCGAATGTCCGCAACGGGCTCTTTAGCTGTATTGTAGACGTGATAGTTTCGCCGCATGTTCCGATGATGGCTACCAGCATGCGGATCGTCACTCGCGACGCAACCGATGGTATCAGCTTTGCCGACTATGCGAACGGCATTCGCCTCAACGAGCTTGTTGAGAGCATAGCGCGCGCGCTTGGC
Organism: Sphingomonas sp.; assembly: GCA_039926845.1. Taxonomy (GTDB): domain Bacteria; phylum Pseudomonadota; class Alphaproteobacteria; order Sphingomonadales; family Sphingomonadaceae; genus Sphingomonas. The sequence continues at coordinate 104,514 of JBDSWC010000038.1, forward strand.
ACGACTGCGCACCGGCCCAAAGGTTCGCCACTAGAACTGCTGATCGGTTTTGAGGGATACCCCGAAGGGTTCGAACTTTGGTGGGACGGCTTCACTTGCGAGCTAGGGTGCTCCTCCCCGTGCGGCGTCGATATGGACAAGATCGTCGCTCGGCTCCTCGCCAGCCAAGCATTCGTGGTGGCTTGAACGCCACTAAGCGTCTAGTTTGCGCAGCAGTCTTATCGACCCGATCGCGAGCAGGACCACGGCGATTACGTAGTGGTAAGGCGCAAGCTGCGGATACACATGCCCGATCACTAGCGCAGCCGCTCCAAGCGCCCACAAGGCCACGTCGAGCAATCCTGTGGGCTCGGTCAACATATTACCTGCATCATCCTAAGCCGATTGTGGAGCACCCACCCGAAAAGGTGCTTCTTTCGCGCTCAATGGTCAATGTCCGGTATTGGGTCGTTAGCGGCCGCGCGGCCACCTATGGCTCACGATGCTCCAGCGGACAGCGGGGTCCGTAGACCGCGCGACCTTGAAACGACCACGCGTCATGATGTCAGGGCACGCAATGGCGTCGATCGCCGGTGTGCCTGTCACCACAAACAGACGGCATCCCGTCGGTCTGCCGTCGCTGTCGACGCTCACGGCTGCAATCGTAAGGCCGCCGGCAGAGGTTTTGCGTGCCTCGGCGGCGAGGTCGCCCTCGCGGAACCAGGGTATTTCACCGCCCTCGGCGATAGTCATCGCATCGGGGTCAGCGCCCCAGCTTTTTATCAGGGTGCGCCGACAATCGAACAGAGTATTGATCGCGAGTTTGATTGGACCAGACCGTAGATCGATGTGTCGGTCGCCCACATCGATGCGGATTTCGTTGGCGCCGTTCGCTGCGGCTTCGGCAAGCGTGGCCAAGTCCGCCGCTCGTAGATCCATCATCATCGAAAATCGGTCTACGGCGGTCATGCTCGACCCACTAAAGGCGGGCAACGCGATTTCGCCGTTAGAGGGGGGCAGCGCGATACGGGCTACACGTTCCTTAAAATGCTCTCGCTTGTCCGGCTCCAGCGCTAGTGACATGCGCGCCATCCCGAGTTCATCAAGCTCCAGGCCGAAATCGACGCGCCCGACACCCTCGCCAAAGCTGCGCGTCAACATGCAGGTAAGCGTCTTACTTTCCACCTTCCATTTTCCGGCGGGCAGGAGCGGAACCGGCGTTCGAGCCTTCGTGGGCGCCCTCGACTGGTCGCCTGGCAATGACGCGCTCGGGTTGGCTGCCGATGCAAAGAGGGAAATGGCCAGAAATACCCGCACGATCATCTTTCCTGAGTCATCCGGCTAGGAACCTGCCGCAAGATCGGACGCAGTTCAAACGATGCTGACGAGGACGTCCGCTGATGGGTCGTTAGCGGACTGGCCGTTCTGTATTTCCGCTCTGCCTGCGGCGAACGGCGAGAAGTGGGTGATGGGGTGGACGCCCCCCGACGGCATCGATGTGCCAAAGTGGAGGTGTTGAACACCACTTGAGGGAGGCGTCCGTGTCGGAAGTTAGCATAATTGGGTTGGATAT
>JBDSWC010000039.1:0-23987 GCA_039926845.1 Sphingomonas sp.
CAGCTCGCGCGCAACATCTTCCTGTCATCGACCAAGCAATTCGGGCGCAAGTTCCGCGAGGGCATCCTGGCGCTGGCGATGGAACGCAAGTTCACCAAGGATCAAGTCCTCGAACTCTATCTGAACAAGGTCTATTTCGGCGGCGGTGCGTACGGCATCGACGCCGCCGCGCGCAAATTCTTCGGCCACGGTGCCGATCGCCTGACCTTGAGCGAGGCGGCGGTCATCGCCGGGCTGGTCAAGGCGCCGTCGCATTACTCGCCGACCGCCGATGCCGAGGCTGCGGTCGGACGCGCGGGCGTGGTGATTGGTCTGATGAAGGAAACCGGCAAGATCACCGCGGCCGAAGCGGCGGCCGCCAACCCCCAGGCGGTCAAGCTGGCGAGCGAACCGAGCCAGAACAGCGTGCGCTACTTTACCGACTGGGCGCTGCCCCAGCTCGAGAATCTGATCGACGAGCCCAACCGTCCGCTCGAAGTGTGGACCACGATCGACATCAAGATGCAGAAGGCGGCGGACGCCGCCATCGCTTCCAATGCGCCGGGCAATGCGCAGGGCGCGCTGATCAGCCTCGACCGCGATGGCGCGGTGCGCGCGATGGTCGGCGGCAAGGATTACGTCACCTCGAACTACAATCGCTCGGTCACCGCACTCCGCCAGCCGGGATCGGCGTTCAAGCTGTTCGTCTATCTGGCGGCGCTGGAGGCTGGCAAACGGCCGAGCGACAAGGTGGTCGACCAGCCCGTCACGATCAACGGCTGGAGTCCGCGCAATTCGTCGGGCCACAATTCTGGCGAAATGGATCTGCGCACCGCGTTCGCCTATTCGGTCAACACCGTTGCCGCGCAACTGGGGGAGGAGGTCGGCTTCACGACGATCGCCGACATGGCGCGGCGGTTCGGCATCTCGACCCCGATCTCGGTCTATCCGTCGATGGTGCTCGGGGCGAGCGATGTCCGGGTGATCGACATGACTCGCGCCTTCGCCAGCGTCGCCAACAAGGGTGTTGCGGTGACCCCCTACGGCATCACCAAGGTCACCTCGATGGGTGAGACGATCTACAGCCACGAGGTCGACCGCAGCCATGTGCTGGTCGCGCCTTACGTCGCGCAGGAGATGACCGACCTGCTCCAGACCGCGGTCAACACCGGCACCGGCCGTGCGGCGCAGATCGGGCGCCCGGTCGCGGGCAAGACCGGCACGACCAGCTCGAACAAGGACGGCTGGTTCATCGGCTTCTCGTCGGGGCTGACGACGGGCGTTTGGATGGGCCGCGACGACGCGAAGGTCGTGCCCGGCCTGCAGGGCGGCACCGCGCCGGCGCGTGCATTCGCCGCATTCATGCGCGTCGCGACCGCGGGGCGACCGGTCGAGCAATTCGACACCGCGGTGACCCTGCCCGACTTCCAGCTCGACAACGAAAGCGACTTTGGCCTGCCCGACAACGGCACCTTCGTCGATCCCGACGGCAACCCGATCCCGCCCGACCAGATCGCGCCAGACGAACCACCGATCGGCGGCGGCGATGCCGGTCTGCCGCCCGGTTCCGAAAACGACGATCCGCAGATGGCGCCCGACGGCCCGCCTAAGACAACGGACCGGATCGACAAGAAATGGCTCGACCGCGTCACCGGCGGCGATTCGAGCGGAGGTAGGCAGCGCCCTCCGCCGGGCGATCGCTCACAGCCGGCCGATCGCCCGCGCGACGTTCAGGCGCGTCCCAGCCAGTGAAGCCCCGCGCCGTGGCGCCTGAGCCACGCGCGCGCCGGTGCCGGGTCGGCCCCATACAACTCGCGCAACGCCGCATAGAAAGCGGGCGAATGGTTCATGTGGAGCCGGTGCGCGACTTCGTGCGCGACGGTCGCGCGGCGGACGTGCGGCGGCGCGCAGATCAGCCGCCAGCTGTAACGGATCGCCCCGGTGGACGCGCAACTGCCCCAGCGCGCTTTGGGATCGGCGACCGAGACGCGGGCGATTGCGACGCCGGCTTTGGCGGCGTATTCGGCGGTGTCGTCGGAGAGGGTCGCGAGCGCACGGCGCTTCAGCCAGGACTCGATTCTACGGGAAAGACCTTCCAGCGGCCCGCCGCATTCGAGCCGCCCAACCGTTTCATCCCGCCCCGGCGAAGGCCGGGGCCCAGTTGCGACCGGCTCGATACTGGACCCCGGCCTTCGCCGGGGAGGGACTAAATTGATCGTGCGAGACCGCGCCGGATCCCAGTCGATCACGACATCCTCGCCCTCTACCGGAATGACCGCGCCCGGCGCGAACGGCCGCGCCTCGGGCAGCTTGACCCGTTGCGCGTCGATCCAGCCGCGATGCTCCTCGGCCCAGGCCATCGCGCGCTTGAGCGAGGCGCGAGGCGGCAGCGTCAGCCGCACGCGCCCGCTCGCCGGATCGACCGACAGCCGCATCCGCCGCGCCCGCGCGTGCCGCACGATCTCGATCTCGGCGGTCACAGCGTGCGGTCGACCAGATGAAATTCGAGGTCGCCGGCGTCGTCCTCGCTGACCGTCCAGCCGCGCGTCGATTCGCCCGCGCGATGCACCGCCTCGCGGTCGCCGCTCACCAAATAATGCCATTCGGGCAGCTTCTCGCCGTTTGCGCGCAAGCGGTAGGCGCAGGTCGAGGGTAGCCAGTCGGTCGTGTGGACGTTGTCGTTAGTCAGCCGCACGCAATCGGGGACGTAGGTGCGGCGGTTCTTGTAATCCTTGCACTGCGCCGATCGGCGATCGAGCAATTTGCACGCGACGTTGGTCGGGTAGAGCTCGCCGGTCTCGTCATCCTCGAGCTTGTGCAGGCAGCATTTGCCGCAGCCGTCGCACAGCGCTTCCCACTGGCCGCGGTCGAGTTCGGCCAGCGTCTTTGTTTCCCAGAACCTGTCGCTCACTTGACCCAGCGCTTGATCTCGTCGGCCGTCGCATCGACCCCTTGATCGGTCGGAAGCAAAGCAATCGGCTTGTTGTCGAGGTCCATCAGATAGGCGGCGTTGGAATGTTCGACCAGATAGCCGCCGCCGGCGGTCGGTTTCCCCTTGGCGGCGAACACGCCATAGGTGCGCGCGACCCTCGCGATCGCGTCGACGCTGCCGGTCAGGCCGACGAAGCGCGGGTGAAAGGCGTGGGCGAACTGACCCACTGCCGTGGGCGTGTCGCGCTCGGGATCGACCGTCACGAACACCGGCACCACGTTCGCCGATAGCATGGGGTCGCTCTTATCGAGCGCGCGCAGCGCGGCACCGATCGTCTGCGCCGTCGTCGGGCAGACATCGGGGCAAAAGGTGTAACCGAAATACATGATGCGATATTTGCCCGCAAAACTCCGGTCGGTGACCGTCTTGCCGTTCTGGTCGGTCAGCGAAAAGGGCCCACCGATCTTCGCGCCCGCCAGCGGCGGCGGCGTGGCAGGCGCGGGCGAGCACGCCGCCAGCGCCAGCGACAAAACGATCGACGGTCGGGAGAAATTCATCGCGGAGCCAGCCTTGATCCTTTAGGGGCCGCTACGCAAGCTAGCCGCACAGTTCCAAGGTATCGACACATGGCCCCTTCGTTCCTCCGCCTCGCACTCGCGGCCGCTTTCCTGGTCGGTGCGGTCCCCGCCGCCGCGCAGCTCAACGGTTCGCCCGGCTATCAATTTCTCGACGCGGTGCGCGACGACAAAGGCGCCGAGGTCGACAAGATCCTCGCCAAGCCGGGATCGCGGATCATCGATACGCGGGACGTAACCACCGGCGAGACCGCGCTCCACATCGTCGCGAAGCGCAACGATTCGCGTTACGTCGCCTATTTGCTCGCCAAGGGTGCCAATCCCAATCTCAAGGACAACGCGGGCAACTCACCGCTGCTGGTCGCGATCGACCGCGGCTTCGCCGGGTTGGTCCCGATCCTGCTCAAGGGCAAGGCCAACCCCAATTTCGTCGGCGAGGGCGGGCAAACCCCGCTGATCAAGGCGGTGCTGCGTCGCGACGAGGACATGGTCCGCGCGCTGCTCGACGCCGGTGCCGATCCCGACCGGAAGGATTATCAGGCCGGCAAGTCGGCCCGCGATTACGCGAATGCGGACTCCCGCAGCGTAGGTTTGGCCAAGCTGTTCGCGGACGTGCCCGTCAAAACGCGCCGCGCGGTCTCCGGCCCTACGCTGTAGCGGGTTCGGCGGTCGCGCCGGGCAGCTTCTGGAACAGCGTGCGGTCCTCGGGCTTGAACGCATAACGCCAGACGACGAACAGGAACGCAGCCACCAACGCCGGCTCGCCGAACAGTAGCTCCGCCCACTCAAACCGTTTGGGTAGCAGCGTGAACAACGTGCCGACGCAGACCGACGCGCCGATCGCGGCGAGGAACGACCAGCGCCACGCCATCACCGGCGCCCCGAGCATCCGGCGCAGCACGCTCGCCTTGATCAGCGAGGTCATCGTCAGCGACAGCATCAGCGCGATGGCCGGTCCTGCCGCCTGATAATTGACCGGATAGCCGAGCCAGCGGATCGCGACGATCAGTCCGAAGCTCAGACCGATCTGGAACAGCAGCATGAAGATCGAAATGGCCAGGTTGCGGTGCCGCGCCATGTAGACCAGCGCCGCCTCGCTGACCGCGCCTTGGGTCGCGAGCACCTCGCCCCATAGCAAAAACCCGAGCGCGGCGGTGCCCGCGACGAATTGGGGTCCGATCAGCCCCATCACCGCTTCGCCAGGGATCGATCCCATCAGCGCGACGATCGCCTGCGCCGACATGATCCAGAACCCGACCTGGCGTACCTGCTGCGCAATGGCGGCGCGGTCGTCGCGCGCCAGGCTCTGCGTAATGACGGGGCCGAGGATCGGGTCGAAGCTCGACTTCAGCTTTTGCGGGATCGAGCTGATCTGCTGCGCCATGTAATAGATGCCGACGATGCGCGGCTCGAACACCATCCCCAGGATGAAGCGGTCGACGTTGCGCGTGCCCCATTCGATCGTCTCGGCGCCGGCCAGCGGGGCGTTGCGCCGCGCCATTGCCGCCACGCGGCCTAGATGAGGGCGCCAGCCGCGCGGGCGTCCATAGCTGCGCAGCATCGGGATCAGCGACGCGACCATCGCCGCGGTCAGCGCGGTCATGTAGGCAAGCGTCAGTCCGTCGTCGCGGGCGATATAGTAATAGACCAGCACAGTGACCGAGATCGTCCACGGCTCGATGATCGCGCGCGCGGTGACCGATGCCTTGATGTTGCGCCGATACGCGAGCGCGGCGAGCGCCACGTCGGACAGCGCGATGGGGATGATCGTCAACGCGAACCAGCGATCGAAGCCGTCGGTGACGCCGTCGGGGAACATGACGATGGGGAAGGTGAACAGCAGGCCGCCGATCGCCAGCGCCACGATCAGCGCGAGCAGGAGTGCGTCCCATACGATACAGGCCTCGTCACGACCGTCGGGCCGCTCCGCCAGCGCCAACGCGAGCCCGCGTTTCAGTCCCAGCGTCGCGATCAGCGCGCCGAGCTCGATCACCACGACGGCGAGTGCATAGCGCCCGACCGCGTCCGGGCCGTACAGACGGCCCGCGACGAACAGGAACGGCATCCGAGCGATCAGCCGGATCGCGAACCCGCCGATATTGGTCCGGCCGCCCTTGGCGAGCGCGCCGATGTCGGATGCGGCAGTGTCAGTCATTGCCGGCAACATATGACGCCTCCCCGGCGAAGGCCGGGGTCCAGTTGCGGGCGGCTCGATACTGGACCCCGGCGTCCGCCGGGGAGGCGCGAAATATCGCGGGGGCAGTGATCAATGCGCCGCGCCCCAGCTCGGGCCGGTGCCGATTTCGATCGCGAGCGGGACGTCGAGCTTGATCGCGGGCTCAGCCGCCGTCGCCATGACGCGTTCGATCACCGGCTTGGCCGCTTCGACCTCGCCTTCGGGCACTTCGAACACCAGGTCGTCATGGACCTGCAGCAGCATCCGCGTGCCGGTCAGCCCGGCGGCGGCAAGCGCGGGGTCCATCCGGGCCATCGCGCGCTTGATGATGTCGGCCGAGGTGCCCTGGATCGGCGCGTTGATCGCGGCGCGCTCGGCCCCCTGGCGCTCGTGCTGAATCTTCGACTTGAGCCGCGGGAAATGCGTTTTCCGCCCAAATAACGTGGTTGTGTAGCCAAGCTCACGCGCGCTGTTGGTCGTATCGGCGATATACCGGCTGATACCGGGGAAGCGCTCGAAATAGCGGTCGATCATCGCCTGCGCTTCTTCCGAAGTGACGTCGAGCCGACCGGCCAGCCCCCAGCGGCTGATGCCATAGAGGATCGCGAAGTTGATCGTCTTGGCCCGCCCGCGCGTGTCGCGGTTGACCTCGCCGAACAATTCCTGCGCGGTCAGCGAGTGGATGTCGTCGCCGCGCGCAAACGCGTCCTTCAGCGCAGGCACGTCGGCCATGTGCGCGGCTAGGCGCAGCTCGATCTGCGAGTAATCGGCGGCTAGGATGACGTTGCCGGGCTCGGCGACGAAGGCGTCGCGGATCTGGCGGCCGGTCTCGGTGCGGATCGGGATGTTCTGCAAATTGGGGTCGGTCGACGACAGCCGCCCGGTCTGCGCGCCGGTCAGGCCGTAGCTGGTGTGGACGCGGCCGGTCGCGGGGTTGATCTGTTCCTGCAACGCGTCGGTATAGGTCGACTTGAGCTTGGTCAGCTGGCGCCAGTCGAGCACCTTCACCACCATCTCGCGCCCTGGCGAGTCCTTGTCGGCGGCGATCCGCTCGAGCTCGTTGACGTCGGTCGAATAGACCCCCGACTTGCCCTTGCGCCCGCCCTTGATCCCCATCTTGTCGAACAGGACGTCGCCAAGCTGCTTGGGGCTGCCGATCGTGAACTTGAACCCCGCGATGCGGTGGATTTCCTCCTCCAGCGCGGCGGTCTGGTGTGCGAACGTGGTCGACAGTTCGTGGAGCTTGCCCTGGTCGACCTTGATCCCGCGGCGTTCCATCCGGCCGATGACGGCGGGCAGCGCGCGATCGACCATTTCGTAGACGCGCGTTACTTGCTCGGCGGGCAGCCGCGGCTTGAACCGGCGCCATAGCCGCAGTGTCACGTCGGCATCCTCGGCAGCGTAACGCGTCGCGGTCTTGAGGTCGATTTCGGCGAACCCGAGCTGCTTCTTGCCGGTGCCGACCACGTCCTTGTAGGCGATGCAGCTGTGCGACAGATGCGTCGCGGCGAGTTCGTCCAAGCCGTGGCCGTGTAGCCCCGCGTCGAGGTCGAAACTCATCACGATCGTGTCGTCGTACGGCGCGACTTCGATCCCGCCGACGCTTTCACCGGCACGCGCCAGGACGATCAAATCGTATTTGATGTTGTGCCCGATCTTGAGAACGCTCGGTTCCTCGAACAGCGGCTTGAGCTTGGTCAGCGCGACGGCGCGGTCGAGCTGCACCGGCTTCTCCGCAAACATGTCGGTGCCGCCATGCCCCAACGGAATGTAGCACGCCTTGTTGGGCGCGAGCGCCATCGACACGCCGACCAATTCGGCGCGCGTCGCATCGACCCCGGTGGTCTCGGTGTCGATCGCCACCCAGCCCTGGTAGCGCGCCTCGGCAATCCAGCGGTCGAGCGCGGCTTCGTCGACTACCGTCTCGTAACCGTCATGGTCGCACGGCGGGTCTTCCTCCTCGGGCACGCCGGGGAGGCCAGGCTCGGCTTCCGCGACCGGTGCGTCGGCGACCTGGCCGAGCTTGGCGAGCAGGGTCTTGAAGCCGTGATGCTCGAGGAACGCGCGCAGCGGCGCTTCGGGGATACCCTGCAGCTCGAAATCCTCGAGCGGTTCGGGCAGCGGCACGTTGCATTCGAGCTCGACCAGCTTGCGGCTCAGCCGCGCCATGTCGGCATGCTCGATCAGATTGTCGCGCAGCTTGCCCGGTTTCATCGTGGGGGCGGCGGCGAGGACGGCTTCGATGTCGCCATATTCGTTGATCAACTTGGCCGCAGTCTTGGGACCGACCCCGGGCACGCCAGGCACGTTGTCGACGCTGTCGCCCATCAGCCCGAGCACGTCGCCCAGCCGTTCGGGGCCGACCCCGAACTTCTCCATCACCGCTTCGGGACCGAACCGGCGGTCGCGCATCGTGTCGAGCATGTCGATGCTCGGCTCGGTCAGGAGCTGCATCAAGTCCTTGTCCGAACTGATGATCGTCACCGACCAGCCCTGCGCCAGCGCCGCCTTGGCGTAGCTTGCGATCAGATCGTCGGCTTCCCAGCCCAGTTCCTCGATGCACGGCAGGCTGAACGCGCGCGTCGCGTCGCGGATCATCGGGAATTGCGGGACGAGATCCTCTGGCGCGGGCGGGCGCTGCGCCTTGTATTTGTCGTAGAGCTCGTTGCGGAACGTGTGCTCCGACTTGTCGAGCACGACGGCGAGATGAGTCGGGCCGTCGGCCTTGTGCAGCTCGTCGGCGAGCTTCCACAGCATTGTCGTATAGCCATAGACCGCGCCGACCGGCTCGTCATGCTTGTTGGTGAGCTTCGGGAGCACATGATAGGCGCGGAAGATGTAGCCGGAGCCGTCGACGAGATAGAGATGGGGCATCGTGCGACGGGGATAGCCCAGCCTGCGCCGACCACAAAGCCCGGTTATGGCACTGATGCCGGTGGCGCTTCCGCGCGACACGAAAACGCTTTAGACCTTGGCTTATGCCGACGACCGACGACAAGGCGGCGCGCCTCGCCGCGCAGCTTCGCGCCAATCTGAAGCGGCGCAAGGAGCAGGCGCGAGGCGCGGCATCGCCGCCGGATGCGAAACCCGATGACGCGAACCCTCGGGACGCGTAGAAACGCGCCATGCACCGTCCCAAGCTCTCGATCGTCGTCCCTTGCTATAACGAGGCGCTGACGCTGCCGCAGCTCCACGCGCGGGTCAGCGCCGCGGCGAAGGCCGAGGTCGGCGAGGATTATGAGCTCGTCCTAATCAACGACGGGTCGAAGGACGATAGCTGGCCGATCATGCAACGGCTGTCGTTGGAAGACCCACGGCTGGTCGCGATCAACCTGTCGCGCAACCATGGCCACCAGCTTGCGCTGACCGCGGGGCTCGATTTGTGCGCGGGCGAGCAGATCCTGATCATCGACGCCGATCTGCAGGATCCGCCCGAATTGCTCGGCGAAATGCGCGCGAAGATGGCGGCGGAGCAGGCCGACGTCGTCTATGCCGTGCGCCGCAAGCGCGACGGCGAGACGTTCTTCAAGAAGGCGACCGCGGCGGCCTTCTACCGTTTGCTCGACCGAGTCACCGATACGCCGATCCCGCTCGACACCGGCGACTTCCGGCTGATGAGCCGTCGCGCGCTCGACGCGTTCCTGAGCTTGCCCGAACAAGCGCGCTTCATCCGCGGGATGGTGGCGTGGATCGGGTTCCGCCAGGTGCCGTTCCCCTACGACCGTGCCGAACGCTTCGCGGGGGAGACCAATTATCCGCTGTCGAAGATGCTCCGGCTCGCGTTCGACGCGATGACCGGGTTCTCGACCAAGCCGCTGACGCTCGCGAGCCATTTCGGCGTCGCGCTCGGCGCGGCGTCGGTGCTGCTGCTGATCTACATCGCCTACGGCTTCATTCGCGGCAACGCGGTGCCCGGATGGACCAGCCTTGCCTTCATCGTCGTCCTGCTCGGTTCGGTGCAGATGTTCGTGCTCGGGATGATCGGGGAGTATCTCGGCCGGCTCTACGTTGAGAGCAAGCGGCGGCCGCTGTATCTGGTCAGCGACATCGCGGGGCCCGTGCAGGGCACCGCCAAGCTCGGCTATCGCGCCGGCGACGGGCACAACGTCGCCGTCGCGCCGACCGTGCCGGAGCCGGTCGAGGAGCAGAAGGCGGCTGAGTAGCCGCTCAGCTCTTCGGCACCGCCAAGGTCAGGATCGACACGCCCGGCGTCATCGGCACGCGCCCGACCAGGTGGCGCTCGAGCCGGAAGATCGCTTCGAACGCCTTGTTGAGCGGCTTGGCCGGGGGCGAATCGTCGCTGTCGTCGCGCCCCGTCATCCGCCCCGCGACGCGCGCCGCCGCGGCGAGCGGGAACAGCAGCGAGTTGAAATAGCCGAGCTTCTTCGGCGTCAGCCCCGCCGCGTCGATCGCCGCCTTCAGGCTCGCCTTCGAATAGCGGCGGTGATGGTGGTTCACGACGTCGTGCGCCGACCACATCCATTGGTGCGCGGGCACCGCGATCAGGATCTTGCCGCCGGGTTTGAGGCAGTCCTTCATCGCCTTCAGCGCGGCGATATCATCCTCGATATGCTCGACCACGTCGAGCACCGCGATCATGTCGTAGGCGCCGCGCTCGATCCCGGGCAGCGCCGGGAGCGGGGCGTCGCTGACCGGCTTGCCGAGACGCTTCGATGCGATTTCGCGCGCGGCGGGATCGATCTCGATCGCGTCGACCCGGCCGAACTGCATCAGCATCGGCAGATTGTGTCCGGTGCCGCAACCGATCTCCAGGATGCGCGCATTTTTCGGCAGGTCGGCGTAGCGCTCGACGTAGTCGTGCAGGATGTCGCGGCGCGCGGTGTACCACCAATGCGTCGAATCGTGCTCCGCCATGCGGTCGTAGACGATGCGGTCCATGCTATCCGAATACCCATTGGCGGTTGAGCGCGAAGGTCGCGAGCGGCGTGATCGTCACGATCGGGATCAGCGGCAGCCACTCCGGGCCATGAAACATCGGCCCGGTGATGATCCAGGTGAACAGCGCGTTGAGCACCAGCCCGAAACCCTGGACGAGCAGGAACTTGCCGTGCTGCTTGCCGCTCTTGTCGCGTTCGCCATGCCCCTTGAAGCTCCACGCCGAGTGCAGGAAGAAGCCCGCGGTCACCGCGACCAGGAACGCCGGCGGCACCGCGATCACCGCCTTGTTGCCCGTGAACACCCACCACGCGAGCGGCAGGTAGACCGCCGAATAGATGACGGTCGAGATCACGCCGGCAATGCCGAAGCGGATCAGCTGGCCGAGCACGCCGCTGGCGCGCATCGCATCGAATTGTTTGAGGATTGCGGTCACATGCTTGCCCTGAAGGTGCGGGTGCCCCTAATGCGCCGGGCGGCGCGAGGGAAGCATTTTGACGACAACCGAAAACCGGCCGGTGAGCCTGGCCGACACGATCGACCGCCACTGGATGCGTTATGCGCTGTTGGCGTGGCTTCTCGTCGTGCTGTGGTATCTCGGCACGCAATGGGAGCAGATCCAGGCGCTAGCGCTGGGCGACACCGACGACAACATGCGGCTGATGCAAGTCCGCGCATTGTTGAACGGGCAGGGCTGGTACGACCTTAGGAATTACTATCTGAACCCGCCGGGCGGGTTCGACATTCATTGGAGTCGCTTGGTCGATTTGCCGATCGCCGGCCTGATCTTGGCGCTGCGCCCGTTCGTCGGCACGCCGGAGGCGGAGCGGATCGCGTGCGGGATCGCGCCGTTGCTGCCGCTCGCGATCGCGTTCCTGGGGCTCGGCGCGACCGCGCGGCGGCTGATCGGCAAGCCTGCCTGGCCGCTGGCGATCGCGTTGCTCGTGCTCGCCTGCACATCGACGATGCTGATGTTTGCGCCCGAACGGATCGACCATCACGGCTGGCAACTCGCGATGCTGAGCCTGACGGTCGCCGGCCTGTCCGACCCCAAGGGGGGACGCGGCGGCGCGATCGTCGGCGCGGCGAGTGCGGTCAGCCTCTCGATCGGGCTGGAGATGATGCCCTATGTCGCGATGGCGGGGGCGATCATCGCGCTGCAATGGATCTGGGATCGGACGGAAGCGCGGCGAATCGAGGGCTATGCGCTCGCGCTCGGCGGCGGGACGGCGCTCGGTTATGCGGCGTTCGGGTCGTATGCCAATATGGTCCAGCGCTGCGACGCGCTGACCCCGGTCTATCTGACGGTGATGATCGTCGCGGGCGCATTGCTGTTCGCGCTGGCACGGCTCAACCCGTCGTCGCGCTGGGTGCGCCTCGGGCTGGCGGTGGCGGCGGGGGCGGTCATCGTCGTCGGTTTCTCGCTCCTATTCCCGCAATGCCTGGGCCGGCCCGAGCAAGTCTCGCCCGAACTCGCGAAGAACTGGCTCAACAACGTGCGCGAGGCGAAGCCGGTCTACACGCACCCGTTCCGTACCGCGTTCCCGATCGTGACCTTCCCGATCATCGGGCTGATCGGCGCGATCGTCGCGGCCAAGCGCGCGTTCGACGATCGCGCGTCCAACATGGTCGGCTGGGCGGCGGTCGCGTTGTTCACCTTGTTCGCGTGCTTGATGCTGCTGTGGCAGACGCGCGCCGGGCCGGCCGCGCAGATGCTCGCGGTGCCGGGCGCGGCGGCATTGATCTGGATTGCGGTGCCGCTGACCTTGGGGAGCGGGAACATGCTGGTCCGGGTGTTCGGGACGGTCGTGGCCGTGCTGTTCGCGACCGGCGCGCTATTCGTCCTGCCGATGCGGTTCCTCCCGATCGACAAGCCCGACAAACGCAGCCAGACGATCAACACCGCCGCCGCGCGTTGTCCGGCGTACAACAGCATGATCGCGCTCAACCGCTATCCGCCGGGCACGATCTTCAGCTTCGTCGACCTCGGGCCGCGGATCATCGTGATATCGCATCATAAGGCGGTGGCGGGGCCGTATCATCGCAACGGCGACGCGATCCTCGACGTTCAGCACGCGTTCGGCGGATCGCCCGATCTGTTCCGCAGCATCGCTGCCAGGCATGGCGCGAATTATCTGCTGGTGTGCCCCAACATGCCCGAATCGACCATCTACCGCGCGCGCAATCCGGGCGGGTTCTACGACCGGCTGGCCAAGGGCGAGACGTTCGCGTTCCTTCAGCCGCTGCCGCTGCCGAAGAAATCTCCGTTGCGGCTATTCCGGATCAAGTGAGGCCGAACGCCTTGCCGATCCCGTCGATGATGAACTGAACCGCGAGCGCGCCGAGCAGCACGCCCAGGATGCGCGTGATGACCGATTCGACCCGCGCGCCGAGCAGCCGCATCAGCGGCCCCGCGGCGAGTAAAGCGAGCAGGGTCAGCACCAGGATCGTCGCCAGCGCGGCGAGCACGACGGCGACATTCTCGACCCCGTGATTGCGACTCATCGTCAGCATCACGCTGGCGATCGATCCCGGCCCCGCGATCATCGGCATCGCCATGGGGAAGATCGAGACGTCCTCGACCTCGGGCGTCGAGGCGACCTTCGCGGCGCGGTCCTCACGGCGTTCGGTACGTTTTTCGAACACCATTTCGAGCGCGATCAGGAACAGCATGATCCCGCCCGCGATGCTGAACGCCGGCAAGCTGACCCCGAGCGCGTCGAGAATCGCCTCGCCAACCGCGGCGAACACGAACAGGATGATCGCCGCGACGAACACCGCCCGGATCGCCATCGCGCGGCGATGCGCCGGCGTCGCACCGTTGGTCAGCCCGGCATAGATCGGCGCACAGCCGGGCGGATCGATCACGACGAAGAAGGTGACCAGCGCCGAGAGGTAGAGTTCGATCACTTGCCGGGAGGGGCGGCGATTTGGTCGTCGATCACGGTCCGGTAGGCGCGGCCGTCCCATGTCTTCGCGGTGAAGCGGCGCGCACCATCTGCTGCGACCGTGTATTTCGC
The DNA here is from genome assembly GCA_039926845.1 of Sphingomonas sp. Lineage (GTDB taxonomy): Bacteria > Pseudomonadota > Alphaproteobacteria > Sphingomonadales > Sphingomonadaceae > Sphingomonas. The sequence continues at coordinate 13,579 of JBDSWC010000039.1, forward strand.
CGTCAGCGTCTGATCGGCCGAAGCGCGGGCTCCTTCGCCGCTATCCCGAGCCGCGCTCTTGAGGCCTACCTTGCCCGAACAAGCCGCGCGAACGGACTTGACGCTTGCCGGTCGCGGGCGAGCTGCCGCGAGTTTGTCGCCGCCGTCCACGGCCCATTTCCAGCCGCCATCCGGCTGTTTGACCCATATTGTCGAAAAATAACCGTCGGTGCCGTCGGGGCGTTTCCATCCGCCCGTATTGACCGCAAGCTTGCCGTCGCACGACAGATAGCTCGCGGTCGGCCACCAATCGATGGCGTTGGGCGGATCCTTGCGGTCCTTCAGAACCTCGTGCGTGTTGACCGGCTGGGGGAAGAACATCACCGCGTCGTCGGTCGACCATTTACGGAACGCGGTCCATTGGCCGATCGTCTTGGCGTCGGCAGCGAAGGCGCGTTCGGCGTCGACCGGGGTCATCGCGGGTGCGGCGGCGGCGAGCATCAGCAGCAACGGGATTATAGAGCCTCCTTGTCGTAGGGGATGTGCGCGCGGCGGTGCGCGGACACCAAGGTGTTCTTCAATAGCAAGGCGATCGTCATCGGGCCAACCCCCCCCGGCACCGGCGTGACCGCGCCCGCGACTTGCATCGCACCGGCGAAATCGACGTCGCCGACCAGGCCGTTTTCGGTGCGATTGATGCCGACGTCGATCACGGTCGCGCCGGGCTTGAGCCAGTCGCCCTTGATCATTTCCGGCCGCCCGACCGCCGCCACGACGATGTCGGCGCGGCGCACCAGGCTCGACAGATCATGCGTTCGCGAATGCGCGACGGTGACGGTGCAGCTTTCACGGAGCAGCAATTGTGCCATCGGCTTGCCGACAATATTCGACCGCCCGATCACGACCGCGTCGAGGCCCGACAGATCGCCGAGCTGATCCTTGAGCAGCATCAGGCAACCGAGCGGCGTGCACGGCACGAAGCCGTAGAGCCCGGTCGCCAGCCGCCCGGCATTGACCGGGTGGAAGCCGTCGACGTCCTTGTCCGGGTCGATCCGCGTGGTGACGGCACGCTCGTCGATATGATCGGGGAGGGGCAGCTGGACGAGGATGCCGTCCACCGCTTCGTCGGCGTTGAGCGTGTCGATCAGCGCGAGCAGATCGTCCTGCGACGAGTCGGCGGACAGCTTGTGTTCGAAGCTCTCCATGCCCGCGGTGACGATCGCCTTGTGCTTGTTGCGGACATAGACGGCAGACGCCGGATCCTCACCGACCAACACCACCGCCAGCCCCGGCGCACGCCCTGCTACTTTCTGAAAATGCGCAACCTGTGCCGCGATCCGCTCGCGCAGCCCCAGCGCGAATGCTTTGCCGTCGATGATGCTAGCCGTCATGGCCCGCCCTTACGGCGATGCGCGCGACGGCGCCAGCGTCAGAGCGCGCCTACCCCCATGTACCAGAGGCGGACGTTGGGAATGACGACGCCCATGAGAATGCCGATAATCAGCAATACCACCAGCGGCGACAAATCGAGCGCGCCGAAATCGGGCATGATGCGGCGGATCGGCCGATAGAGCGGATCGGTTATCCGCTGCAGCGCCACCCAGATCGAGCGAATGGTATCATTGTACGTGTTGATCACATTGAATGCGATCAGCCATGACATGACCGCCTGGATGACGATGATCCACCAGACGATGTTCAAGATGATCCAAAGAATGTCGAGGACGGTGTTCAAGTGGCTCTCCGTGCGACTGGTGTCTTAGCTATATAGGACGGTGCTTACGCTCTTACCAGCGTGCCGGCGCCGCGCCGGGTAAAGATTTCCAGCAGCATCGCGTGCGGCACGCGCCCGTCGAGGATGACCGCGGCTTCGACCCCGGCCTCGACCGCGGTGACGCAGGTATCGACCTTTGGGATCATCCCGCCCGAAATCGTCCCATCGGCCTTGAGCGCTTCGATACTCGCGCGGTCGAGGTCCGACTGGAGCTCGCCCGCCTTGTTGAGCACGCCCGCGACGTCCGTCAGCAGGAAGAAGCGCGTGGCGCCCAGTGCACCCGCGATCGCGCCCGCCATCGTGTCGGCGTTGATATTGTAGGTCGCGCCGTCGGCGCCCAGCGCGACCGGGGCTACGACCGGGATGAAGCCGTCGCGCGCGAGGTTCTGGAGGATCGCCGGATCGACCTTCACCGGCTCGCCGACGAAGCCCAGGTCGACATGGCGCTCGATCCCCGAATTGGGATCGGCCTCGGTGCGCTTGACCTTTTCGGCAAGGACCAGGTTCGCGTCCTTGCCCGAAATGCCCACCGCGCGCCCGCCGAGTGCGGCGATCCAGCCGACGATTTCCTTGTTGATCTTGCCCGCCAGCACCATTTCGGCGACTTCGGCGGTGGCGGCGTCGGTCACGCGCAAGCCCCCGACGAAGCTCGATTCGACGCCGAGCCGCTTGAGCATCGCGCCGATCTGCGGCCCGCCGCCGTGGACGACCACCGGGTTGATGCCGACCGCCTTCAACAAAACGACATCCTCGGCGAAGTCGCGCTGCGCCTCCGGATCGCCCATCGCGTGGCCGCCGTATTTCACCACGAACGTGCGCCCGGCGTAGCGCTGCAGATAGGGCAGCGCCTCGACGAGCGTTTCGGCCTTGGCGAGCAAAGCGGGCGAGGGGGCGTGGTCGTTCATTGGGTGCCGATTAGTCGGTTTTAGCGATCGCGCAAATTCCCTCTCCCCTTGTGGGAGAGGGAGGGAGGCGCGAAGCGCCGGAAGGGTGAGGGGGAATCGGGTCATGTCCAGTCCCCCTCACCCTTCCCACTGCCGTCGGCAGCGGGCCTCTTCCCCCTCCCACAAGGGGAGAGGGAGTCAGGCGCGATCCAGCCAGCGGCCCAACGCGACGAAGCCGGTGATCAGGAACGGCACGAGCACGATCGACAGCACGACCTTGGTCAGCATTTGCCCTTCCATCAGCCCCAGGATCGGCCGTTCGCCGTAGAAGGAGATGCTGATGAACAGCACGGTGTCGACGATCTGGCTGATCACGCTTGCCACCATTCCGCGGAACCAGACGAGGCGTCCGCGGCCTTCCTGCCCCTTGAGTTTGGAAAAGATGAAGACGTTGAGCGTCTGCGAGATGCCGTAGGATACGAACCCCGCGAGCATCATCCGCACGCTTTGGCCGACGACGATCGGGAACGCGTCGATCGCGGGCGGATACATGCCGGGATCGTGGGGCAGCGCGAGAACGAGCTGGATCAACGCGGCGGAGGTGAACAAGGGAATGAACCCGAACCGGACCAGCAATGTCGCAGTCTTCTGGCCGTGCAGTTCTGCAACCGCGCTCGACAGCACGACAAGCAGCAGGAACCCGAAAATCCCCGCCTCGACCGCGAGCGGTCCCAACGCGACTTGTTTGACCCCCAATACACCGGCCATGCAGACCATGCCGCCATAAAGGATCGAGAAAACGAAGAGCGAGCGCGGGATCGCGGGAGCGGGTGTGTCCATGGCCTGCGACGCTAGCGCGAAACGCGCGCGCGTCAAACCGGGTCTGGCGGGCGGCGAATTGGCGTGTATGGTCGCACGTCAATTCGGGGCCGGGGAGCAGCACCCAACATGTATCGTATCCTGATCGGCCTGGCCGGTATCGCCGTCATTCTGTTGATCGCGCTCGCGCTGTCGAACAATCGCCGCGGCATCAGCCTGCGCGTGGTCGGATCGGCGTTCCTGCTCCAGGCGGCGATCGCGGTGCTGGTCTTGAAAGCGCCGTGGGGCGTCGCGGCGTTGCGGACCGCGTCGGACGGCGTCGCGGCGTTGCTCGGCTATGCGAACCAGGGCACCGAATTCCTGTTCGGCCCGGCCGCGACCAATCCGTTGGCTCATACGTTCGCAATCGCCGCGCTGCCGGTCATCATCTTCTTCGCCAGTCTGGTGTCGATCCTCTATTATCTCGGCGTCATGCAATTGATCGTGCGCTGGATCGGCGGCGCGATCGAGAAGGTGATCGGCGTGTCGAAGGTCGAAAGCCTGTGCGCGGCCGCCAACATCTTCGTCGGCCAGAGCGAATCGCCGCTCGTCATCAAGCCGTATCTCGCCGGGCTGACCCAAGCGCAGCTGTTCACCGTGATGACCAGCGGTATGGCCGGCGTGGCGGGCACGATCCTCGCCGCCTATGCGTCGATGGGGATAAGGATCGAATATCTGCTCGCCGCCAGCTTCATGGCGGCGCCCGGCGGCATCCTGATGGCCAAGATCATGATGCCCGACACCAGGAGTTTGGCCGAGGAGGACGCGACGGTCGATGGCCGTCCGGCCGAGACGATCGCTTTGCCCGACGGCAGCGTCCCCGGCGAGCCGTTGCCCGACGCGACGCACGACGAGGAAAAGCCCGCCAACATCATCATGGCGGCGGCGCAGGGCGCGCAGACCGGCGTGAAGCTCGCGGTCGCGGTGGGCGCGATGGTGCTGGCGTTCGTCGCGCTGGTCGCGCTCGCCAACGGCATCCTGGGCGGGGTAGGCGGCTGGTTCGGCTATCCCGACCTCAGCTTCCAGGCGATTCTGGGCACGTTGTTCAAGCCGGTAATGTTCCTGCTCAACGTGCCGTGGAACGAAGCTGGCGCGGCGGGCGGGTTCTTCGGCGAGAAGATCGTGCTCAACGAATTCGTCGCTTATATCGACCTCGGCAAGATGCAGGCGGGGTTGAGCCCGCATACCGTCGCGGTGGTGACCTTCGCGCTGTGCGGTTTCGCCAATTTCTCGTCGATCGCGATCCAGATGGCGGTGACGGGTAGCCTCGCGCCCAACCAGCGCCCGATGATCGCCAAGCTCGGCCTGCGCGCGCTGGCGGCGGGAAGTCTCGCGAACCTGATGTCGGCGGCGCTGGCGGGAATGTTGATCGCTTAAAAATCCTCCCCCGCCAGGGGGAGGTGTCAGCACTGCTGACGGAGGGGGAGGTAGGCGATCAACTATCGTCTCGCCACCGCCCCCTCCGTCGCCTTCGGCGCCACCTCCCCCTGGCGGGGGAGGATCGAACGTGCCTAGCGTTTCATCGCGAGGCGGATCAGCCCGATCCCGGCGATCAGCGCCCAGGCGCTCTCGACGATCGCTGCCGACAGGTTGAAGTCGTGGCTCAAGCTGACCAAAATCAGGCTGGCACCGACGAAATTGCCAACCAGCGCGGGGACCCGCCGCGCATCGATCCTGTCGGCGACCGTTAGCGCGTAGGTTCCTAGGATCAGCGCCGTCCCCGCCAGCCCGATCGCGTCGTAGATCGTCACCGCGTCGGGACCGGCTCGGCGCCCGAATAATCGTAGAACCCGCGGCCGGTCTTCTTGCCGTACCAGCCCGCCTCGACATATTTGATCAGGATCGGCGCAGGGCGGAATTTGGGGTCGCCGGTGCCTTCGAACAGCACGCGCGTGATCTCCAGGCACGTGTCGAGCCCGATGAAATCGGCAAGCGTCAGCGGGCCCATCGGATGGTTGAGCCCGAGCTGGCAGGCGAGGTCGATGTCCTTGATCGTCGCAACGCCCTCGCCGAGCGCGAAACACGCTTCGTTGAGCATCGGCATCAGCACGCGGTTGACGATGAAGCCCGGCGCGTCGTTGGCGCGCACGACTTGCTTGCCGAGCGCGGCGGCGTAGGTTTCGATCGCCGCGACGGTGTCGTTGCTCGTCGCGAGGCCGCGAATGATCTCGATCAGGCCCATAATCGGGACCGGGTTGAAGAAGTGCACGCCGATGAACCGCGCCGGGTCGGGCGTTGCCTGCGCCAGCCGCGTGATCGGGATCGACGAGGTGTTCGACGCCAGGATCGCGAACGCGCCCATCACCTTGCCGACCTCGGTGAAGATCGCGCGCTTGATTTCCTCGCGTTCGGTCGCGGCCTCGATGATCAAGTCGCACTTTCCCATCGCAGAGGGCCCCTCGATCGTCTCGATCCGGCCGAGCGCCTGGTCCATCGCGGCTTCGTCGAGCTTGCCCTTTTCGACCGCACGCGCGAGCTGTCGGCCGATCCCGGCCTTGCCGGCGTCGGCGCGCTCCTGCGTCACGTCGGACAGCAGCACGTGATAGCCGGCCTGCGCCGTCACTTGTGCGATCCCCGAGCCCATCTGTCCCGCCCCGATCACCCCGACTGAATGCATTGCTCGCCTCCTGGAATTCGCGAGCAGCCCATAGCGCGTTTCGCCCGGATCGCTAGGGCGCGGGGCGCGGCGCCTGGGCTTCGGCGAGGTAGAGCGCGAACTGGTCCTCAGGGTCGGTCCATTCGGCGATCGGCGTCCAGCCGCCCGCGCGGAGCAGGATGCGAGCGTCGCGGGGGCCGTATTTGTGGCTGTTCTCGGTGTGGATCGTCTCGCCGGCGGCGATCGAGAACGGGCGTTCCTCGACCACGAAGGTCACGTCGCGCGTGGCTTCGAGGTGCATCTCGATCCGCGCGCGATCGTCGTTCCAGATCGCGCGGTGGTGGAAGGCGTCGATGGGGATGGTGCCGTCGAGCTCGCGATTGATCCGTTCGAGCAAGTTGAGGTTGAACGCCGCGGTGACCCCGGCGGCATCGTCATAGGCGCGCTCAAGCACGCCAACGTCCTTGATCCGGTCCATCCCGATCAACAGCATCGCGCCTTCGCAGAGCGAGGCGCGCATCGCGCGGAGCAGATCGGCGGACGACAGCGGGATCATGTTGCCGATCGTCGAACCGGGAAAGAAACCGAGCTTGGGCAGCTCGCGGACTTGCGCGGGGAAGGGGATCGGCTTGAGGAAATCGGCCTCGACCGGGAACACCGGTAACCCGGGGAAGCGCTCCGCCAGCGCCTTCGACGATTCGCGCAGGAAATCGCCCGAAATGTCTATCGGCACGTACGCCGCGGGATCGACTGCCTGGAGCAGGATCGGCGTCTTGGTCGACGAGCCCGATCCGAATTCGACCACCGCGCGGCTCGGGCCGACCTGCACTGCGATCTCGCCTACCTTGTTCCGCAGCAAAGCGGTCTCGGTGCGCGTCGGATAATATTCGGGCAGGTCGGTGATCGCCTCGAACAGCTCCGATCCGCGACGGTCGTAGAACCACCGCGCGGGGATCGCGCGCGGGCGGCGCGTCAGCCCGTCGATCACATCGGCGCGGAACGCCGGGTCGGCGAAGCTGCGCGTGCCGTCCTCGATTTCCTGCTTGAGCATAGTAAGCCGCCGCCTTCCTTAAACGCGTCCCCGGCGAAGGCCGGGGCCCAGTGGCGGGACGATCAAAATTGACGTCCCACCTCACCACTAACTTCGTCGCGACTGGACCCCGGCCTTCGCCGGGGAAGCGCGAATAAATTGCCCGACTACAAATCCCGCGCCAGTCGCACGCCGGTGAACTGCCAGCGCTGGTGCGGGTAGAAGAAGTTGCGGTAGCAAGCGCGGACGTGCCCGCGCGGGGTGGCGCACGACCCGCCGCGCAGCACGAACTGCCCGCTCATGAACTTGCCGTTATATTCGCCGACTGCGCCCTCGGCGGGCTTGAAGCCAGGGTAGGGGCGGTACGCGCTGCCGGTCCATTCCCAGACGTCGCCGAAGAAGGCAGGGCCGTTAGGCGAGGGACGCGGCTCGACCGGGCCGGCGGCGTCGAGCTGGTTGCCGCCATCGGCGTCGTGGCCCGCGGCGGCGGCTTCCCATTCCATCTCGGTCGGCAAGCGCGCGCCGGCCCAGCTGGCATAGGCGTCCGCCTCGAAGAAACTGATATGCGTAACTGGAGCGGCCGGGTCGATCGCGCGGCGGCCGTCGAGCCCGAACCGCGTCCAGACGCCGTCGCGCCGTTCCCAATAGAGCGGCGCGTCGATCCCCCCGGCCTTTACCCACGCCCATCCGTCGGACAGCCAGTGGCGCGGATCGGTGTAGCCGCCGTCGGCGATGAACGCGGCCCATTCGCCGTTCGTGATGGTGCGGCCGGCGATAGCGTGCGGCGTCAGCAACGCCTGATGCCGCGGCCCTTCGCAATCGAACGCGAAGTGAGGGCTGTCATGACCGATCTCAGCCAGCCCGCCGCCATGCTCGATCCATTCGATCGGCCCCGGCATCGCGACGGGCACTTTCCGCGCGCCGGGCCACACCGCGGGCTCGGTCGGGTTTTCGGACATCAGGTGGAGAAGATCGGTTAGCAGCAATTCCTGATGCTGCTCCTCGTGATGGCAGCCGAGTCGGACCAGTTCGCGCGCCGCTTCGGGCAGTTCGGGCAGCGCCTCGGCCAGCGCGGCGTCGACATGCGCGCGATAGGTCAGTACCTCATCGAGTCCCGGTCGCGTGATCATCCCGCGACGGTCGCGTGCATGGCGTCGACCTTCGGCTTCGTAATAGGAGTTGAACAAGAACGGGAAGCGCTCGTCATGGAGCGCATAGCCGGCCACGAAATCGCGCAGCACGAACGTCTCGAAGAACCAGGTCGTATGCGCGAGGTGCCATTTGGCGGGCGACGCGTCGGGCATCGACTGGACGCTGGCATCGGCGTCGGAGAGCGGCGCGACGAGCGCGACACTGAGCGCGCGCACGTCGGCGAGGCGCGACGCTAGCGCTTCGGGTGTCGGCGATGTGCCCAACCTCGTTCGCATTATGTTCCCCGTAAAACGAAAATTACGCGCCCGCAATGTTCGAGATCACCGCCCGGAAAAATCAGCGTGAGCCGCCGGGCACCCAGAGAACGTCGCCACCGCCCGATTGGTTCACATGGCGCGCCGCGACGAACAGCCAATCGCTCAGGCGGTTGAGGTAGCGCACCGCTTCGGGACTGATCGCCGCCGATTGGCTCGCCGCGACAGTGCTGCGTTCGGCGCGACGGGCGATCGCGCGGGCGAGGTGGAGGTGCGCCGCCCCCGCATCGCCGCCGGGCAGGATGAAGCTGGTCAGCGGCGAGAGGCTCGCGTTCATCGCGTCGATCTCCCGCTCAAGCCGTGCGACCTGGCCGGCGGTCACCCGCAACGCGCCCTCGATCCCGTCGAGCGTCGCGATATCTGCGCCAAGGTCGAACAAGTCGTTCTGAATCCGCCCGAGCGCCCCCGCCACCTTGGCCGGGACCGCGCCCGCCGCGATGCCGATCGCGCTGTTGGCCTCGTCGACATCGCCGATAGCGGACATCAGCGGATCGGCCTTCGACACGCGTGACCCGTCGACCAGCCCGGTGGTCCCGGCGTCGCCGGTGCGCGTGTAGATTTTGTTGAGCTTGACCAGCGGCCGGCTCGCGTCAGCGCTGGCCGGCGACGAACAGGATGAGCACCACGACCAGGATGGCGGCCGCCTGGAAGAAGATGCGGAACTGCATCGCCTTGTTCGACTTGAGCGACGCCTCGCTCGGGCCGTTGCCGTGCACTTCCTCAGAAGAGTTCTTGAGGAACATCACGACGCCGTAAACGAGCGCGGCGAGGGTCGCGAGCATCGCGGCGATCAGGAGGATGGCGAGGAACGTCATGTGACCTATTTAGGCGCTCGCATAGCCGTTGGGAAGCGCACCGGCGCGAAGTAAATCGGCTAGGACGCGGCCGTCGGGATAGGCTTTGCGCAAATCAGCGAGTGTCGGCGCGCCGTGCCGCTTGGCGAGACGGTGACCGTCGGCATCAGTTAGCAGAGCGTGATGGCGATAGATCGGGGTCGGCAGGCCCAGCATCGCCTGGACCAAGCGATGGACGTGGGTCGCCGCGAATAGATCGCTACCGCGCACAATATGCGTCACGCCTTGCGCGGCGTCGTCCACCGTCACCGCCAGATGATAGCTCGCCGGCGCGTCCTTGCGCCACAGCACCACATCGCCGGCGGTTTCGGGTCGTGCCACCTGTGGTCCGGCGATCTCGTCCTGCCATGTAAGGTCCGGAATCGACGCCGCGGCCGCCGCCATAGCGAGCCGCCACGCGAACGGCTCGCCAGCCGCTAACCGCGCGTCGATCTCAGTAGCTAGGCGATGCCTGCACGCGGCGGGATGCGGCGGCAGCGCCTCCTCGCCGTGCGGCGCGCTCCCCGCCGCGGCGATCTCCGCCGCGATGTCGGCGCGGGTGCAGAAGCATCGATAGGTGTGGCCGCTCGCGTGGAGCCGGTCGAGCGCCTGAGCGTAGAGCGGTACGCGTTCGGACTGGAACACCGGCGGCTCGTCCCAGGCCAACTCGAGCCACTCCATATCGTTGAGAATCGCCGCGACATGCTCGGGCCGCGATCGCGTGCCGTCGATATCCTCGATCCTGAGCAAAAACCGCCCGCCCGCCTTTCGCGCCCGGTCATGCGCCTGCACCGCCGACCAGGCGTGGCCCAAATGCAACCGTCCGGTCGGACTCGGCGCGAACCGGGAGATTATCAACAAGCCGGCCCTTGACCGCGAGTCGCGCGCTGTGCTGTCATCACCACGTCATCCTAGTCGGGTTGAAGCCCGCCAGGAAAGCGAATGGGGGCGTGAGTGTTTCATCCCGACCTGATGCGACATCCGGACAG
>JBDSWC010000040.1:0-35500 GCA_039926845.1 Sphingomonas sp.
GCGGCACCGCGCTCCTCTACGCCACCAAGGCGCTCGAGGGCACGTCCGGCGCCAATGACGACCAGACGCGCGGCATCGACATCGTTCGCAAGTCGCTGACGACGCTGGTTCGCCAGATCGCGCAGAATGCGGGCCATGACGGCGCGGTCGTGTCGGGCCGTCTGCTCGACGGCAACGATCCGACGATGGGCTTCAATGCCCAGACCGAGAAGTACGAGAACCTGGTCGAAGCCGGCGTGATCGACCCGACCAAGGTCGTCCGCACCGCGCTCCAGAACGCGGCCTCGGTCGCGGGTCTGTTGATCACCACCGAAGCGGCGGTCAGCGAAATGCCCGAAGACAAGCCGGCAATGCCCATGGGCGGCGGCGGCGGCATGGGCGGCATGGGCGGCATGGACTTCTGATTTTCGACCGGGGCAGGGCGACCTGCCTCGGACAGAAAATCGGAACGGCCGGCGGGTTTCGACCGCGGGTCGAAATCCGGCCGACGACGCGGCGGCTTTGCCGTCGCGCCGCTCACCGAAAAAGAAGGGCCGGTGGTTCACGCCACCGGCCCTTTCTTTGTCGGAATTGCACCGATCTACCGCGGTCCCCGATACAGCATCGCCACATCGCACCGCGCATAGCGCTTGCCGAACTCCTCCATGATCCCGGCGTCGTGGACGAACCCGGCCTTCTCATAAAGATGGATCGCCGCCTGCGACTTGGCGTTGGTGAGCAGATAGAGCCGGTCGCACCCGATCGCGAACGCCCGTTCGATCGTCGCGGCCAGCAAGAACTCGCCCGCCTTCTTCCCGCGCGCTTCGGCTGCGACGCCCATCTTGGTCAGTTCGAACTGGCGCTCGCCCGTCCTCTGCAGCCCGCACGTGCCTATGATGCCGAGCGCGGGGTCCTCGACGAACAGGATGTCGCCGCCCTGATCGACGATCCGGGCGCGGGGATTTTCGAGCACGTCGATATCCGTCGGCTCCAGCCGATACATATCCTCGATCCACTGCGCGTTTATGCGGTGGAAGTACGGCGCGAGTTCGTCGCTGAACCCACGAATGCGCAAACCACCGCGCGGCCGCTGTTCGAGCGGTTGGGCCGACAGAGCAGTCTCGATTCCGTCGATCTGGTTGAGCAACGCATCGATGTCGCACACTTCCGCCACGGCGGCACGCAACCGCGGCCACAAGGTGGTGATCGCCTGCTCCATCACCGCGCGGCCCTGATCGGTCAGCGCGATCGTCTTGGTGCGCTGGTCGCGGCCATCGCGGCTCGTATCGACCAGCCGCATCTCGACCAGTCGCGCCAGAATGCGCGTAACGGCGGGTTGGCTGATCTCGAGCAGGTTGACCGCATCGCCCACGCTGAGCGGCCCGTGACGATGCAGCGCGGCGAGCAAGGGCATCTGGCTCGGTTGGGTCGGTAGTCCACATTCCACCGCGATGCGCTCGGCGCCACCTTGCAATCGTTCGGCGAGCCGTTTCAGCCGGCTGCCCAGCATGACCGCCCCTTCTGCTCTCACCACGTCATATATACCGATCGCCTCCATCTGCATAACGTGATATATAACACGCTATCTAGTCAAGTGCATTGCGTGGGCAGAACACGCTTTTCTTTCGCCGAGAGGCGCGACACAGTGGGTGCTTCCACTTTTCCGGAGTCTTGCATGCTCGACCTTTCCCGCCGTGAAGCCCTGGCCGCGACCGCGCTTGCCGGGCTTGTCGCCACCTTGCCGGCATGGGCGCAGGATGGCGGCGGGGCGCAATGGGACTTGGCCGACCTCTATCCAAGCGACGCGGCGTGGGACGAAGCGCGCAAGAAGGCGCTCGCCGACGTGCCGAGCCTCGCCAAATACAAAGGGCGATTGGGCGAAAGCGCCGAGACGCTTGCCGCGTTCATGGTCGCGCAGTCCGATCTCAACCGCACGATCAGCCGCGTCTATACCTATGTCAGCCTCAAGGCCGACGCTGATCTCCGCGTCTCGGCCAATCAAGAGAAACAGGCGCAGGCGATCGACCTCTACACTGCGTTCGGCGAAGCGGTGTCATGGGCCAGCCCCGAACTGCTGACGGTCGGCAAGGCCAAGATCGACGGTTTCATCGCGTCGAACGACACGCTCAAGAAGCGCTTCGACTTCGCGCTTGCCGATACGCTGCGCCAGGCCGACCACACGCTGAGCCCCGAAAGCGAAAACCTGCTCGCCGGCGTCGGCGCGCCGTTCTCCGGCCCGAGCGACATTCGCGAGCAACTCGTCGCCTCGGACATTCCCTGGCCGACCGTGACCTTGTCGACCGGCAAGCAAGTGCGGCTCGACGATCAGGCCTATACCCTCAACCGCGACGCCCCCAACCGCGCCGACCGCAAGCTCGTGTTCGACACTTTCTGGGCCGCTTACGGCAAGTTCCAGAACGCGCTCGGCGCGGCGTATCTCAGCCACGTCAAGGCCGACGTGTTCCGCAAGAAGGCGCGCAAATATCCGACCTCGCTCGCTGCGGCGGTGTCGGGCAACAATGTGCCCGAAGCCGTCTATCGCTCCCTGGTCGCCGAAACCAACAACGGGCTGCCGCAGCTCCACCGCTATTTCGAGTTGCGCCGCAGGATGCTCGGCTTGCCCGACATGGCCTATTACGACATCTATCCGCCGCTCGTCGCGCTCGACAAGAAGGTAACCGTGCCGGAGATGCGCGGGATCACGGCGGAGGCGGTCAAGCCGCTCGGTCCCGAATATGCCGAGATTTTCGCCAAGGCGACCGCAGGCAAGTGGATGGATCCGCTGCCGCGCCCCGGCAAGAAATCGGGCGCCTATATGAACCCCGGCGCGGCGTACGACGTCCACCCCTATCTGCTGCTCAACCTGGGCGAGAATTATTCGGGGCTGACGACATACGCCCACGAATGGGGCCATGCGATGCACACGCTGCTGGCCAACAAATATCAGGTTTACGAAAAGTCGGATTACCCGATCTTCACGGCGGAAATCGCTTCTACCTGCAATGAGGTGCTGCTCGCCGCCTATATGGTGGCCAAGGCCAAGACCAAGCAGGAGAAGATCTTCTACCTCGGCCAGCAACTAGAGGCGATCCGCGGCACTTTCTATCGCCAGGCAATGTTCGCCGAGTTCGAACTCGCCGCGCACGACAAGGCGGAGGCGGGCGAGGGGTTGTCGGGCGAGAAGTTCAGCGCGATCTATCTCGATCTGCTCAAGCGCTATCACGGGCCGAAGGTCGCGGTGTCGGATACCTACGCCTCGGAATGGGCGTATATCCCGCACTTCTACAACAGCTTCTACGTCTATCAATATGCGACGTGCATCTCGGCCGCGTCCTATTTCGCGCGATCGATCCTGAAGGGCGGGGCGAAGGAGCGCGACAATTACCTCAGCGTGCTCAAGTCGGGCGGATCGGCGTACCCGTACGACATCCTCAAGCGCGCGGGTCTAGATATGGCCTCGCCGGCGCCGTACCAGGCGGTCGTCGCGACGTTCAAGGACACGCTCGACCAGGTCGAGGCGCTGATCGCGTGAGGGCGCGCCGTTAACCGTATTTCCGCGCAATTGCGTCCATAAGCGCGGAAATGCGTGCGACTCTCACCAATACGGCGGCGCTGGCCGCGCTTGCGCTGGCGCTGTTCGGCGCCTGGATGCACTGGGCGGTGCTCGATCCGCGCAATGTGGGCTGGCTGCTGACCGGCGAAGATCGCGGGCAAAGCGCGATCGGGCTGTCGGCGTATCTGCGGGCCGGCGGACCATGGCCGTCGTTCCATCAACCCCTGCTCGCTTCGCCGGAGGGGTTGCCGCTGCTCTTCACCGACAGCATTCCGTTGCTTGGATTGCTGTTGAAGCCGCTGGGCGTGCCCGCCGGCCTGCAATTCCTCGGGTTGTGGTTGTTGGCCTGCGTCGCATTACAAGTCACGTTCGCGTGGCTTCTCGTCCGACCGTTCGCGCCCGATCGTCTGTCCGCGTTTATCGGGACGGCCCTGCTCGCCGCGATGCCGGCGCTGTTCAATCGCTACGGCCATGCCAGCCTTTGCGCGCAATGGGTCGTGCTCTGGGCGCTGTGGGTGTTCGTCGACGATCGTCGCGCGGCGCGGCCGTTGTGGTGGGCGGCGGTGCTTGGCGTCGCGGCGCTGATCCACTCCTATTTGTTGCTGATGGTCATGGCCTTTTGGGGAAGCGCCCTGCTTCGCTTGATGGTGCGGGGGCCTGATCGTGCGCGAGTATTGCTCGGCGCGGCGGCGGTGGCGCTGGGCGTGGTGTCCATCTTGTGGTGGCACGGCGCGTTCACCGGGCACTTCAATTCGACGGGCACCTATGGTGCTTTTCCCATGGCGCTCGACGCCTGGTGGAACCCGGCCAACCCGGGCTTTTCTGCGCTGATCCCCTCGTCGGCGGAAGACCACGGGCGCGGGTTCGAAGGGCTGCAATATCTCGGCGCCGGGTTGCTGATTGTCGTCGCAATGGCGTTGTGGACCTGGTTCGCACAGCGCAGCGATGAGACGTCCGGCAGTCCTATGTTCGTGCGTCTACGCTGGCTGCTGCCCGCGTTCGCGTTGATCGCGCTGGCAGCGATCGGGCCGCAGCCGATGTGGCGGGGCGCGGCGCTCTTCACGCTGCACTTGCCCGGCGGCCTGACCGACGCGCTCGATCCGATCCGCGCCGCTGGACGGCTGGCCTGGCCATTGACCTATACGCTGGCGTTCGCCGCGATCGTCGCGGTGATGCGATTGCCGCGTGCAACCTTGTTGCTTGGCGCGGCGCTGGCGGTGCAAATGGTCGATCTCATGCCCATGCTGGCGGCCGTGCGCGGAACTAGCGCCAAAGCGGCCGACGCCGCGCTCTATCACCGCACCACCGATCCGCGCTGGGCCGCGCTCGTATCGGGCGCAAGCTCGATCGAGTTCGAGCCGGCTAAGCCATTCGTCGATTTGCAATTGATGGAGGAAATAACCTGGCGTGCGGTCGTCGCCTGCCGGCCCGTGCGTTTTACCTATGCTGCGCGAGAAAGCATTGCGATGCGCGCGCGGATCGATGCGGACACTGCCCGGTTCACCGCCGGGCGGCTCGATCCGACGCGATTATACGTAATGCTCGACGGGAAAGTGCCCCCGGCACTGGTCAGCCGTGTGCAGAGACTCGACGGCGTTGCGGTAATCGCGCCCGTCGCGCCGCCGCCGCCGCCGGTCTGCCGCTAGTCCTTCATCGCCTCGATCAGCTTCTTGACCTCCTGGCTGCGGCCGCGCGGCATCACCAGCACGTCCTTGCCGTTGGCGACGACGATCAGGTCGGTCACGCCGACCAACGCGATGCGGACGCCGTCGGCGCGGACCAGGCAATTCTCGGTCTCGATCGCGACGACGTCGCCCTGGCATGCGTTGCCGTTATCGTCGCACGCGCTCAGTTCGTGGAGCGCGTCCCAGCTGCCGAGGTCGCTCCACCCCATGCTGACCGGCACCACCGCGACGCGTTCGGCCTTTTCCATCACCGCATAGTCGACCGATTCGGACGGCGAGGCCGCGAAGGCGTCGGCGTCGGGATGGAACCGCGTACCCTTGGTGTCGCCCTTCAGCAGCGACTGCTGGGCGGCGTGGAGCATATCGGGCACGTGGACCGCCAGCGCGCCGAGGAAGGCGTCGGCGCGGAACAGGAAGATGCCGCCGTTCCACACGTGGTCGCCCGCCGCCAGCATCGCCTCGGCGCGGTCCTTGGGCGGCTTTTCGATAAAACGGGCGACGCGGTGGACGCGCGGCGCGATACTCTCGCCGACATGGATCCAGCCATAGCCGGTCTCGGCCGCGTGCGGATCGATCCCGAAGGTCACGAGCCAACCTTGCTCGACCATCGGCAGCGCGGCCTCGATCGCGGCATGGAACGCCGGCGTGTCGGTGATGACATGGTCGGAGGGCATCACGAGCAATGTTGCGTCCTCACCTGCGGCAAGCGCAGCTAGCGCGATCGCCGGTGCGGTGTTGCGCGCGACGGGTTCGAGGATCAGCCGGTGATCGCCCAGCCCAATGCCCGCCAATTGTGCCTCGATCTCATCGGCGTGGCGGGCATTGGCGACCACGATCGGCGTGCCGAACGCCGCGCCCGCGGTGCGCTGCGCGGTCAATTGCAGCATCGTCTCGTCGGCGGTCAGCGCGAGCAATTGCTTGGGCTTTTCAGGCGTCGACATCGGCCATAATCGCGTGCCCGATCCGCCCGACAGGATGACAGGAGTGATCGTTGTCGGCGCGTTCATGCACGAGTCCTCGTAAGTTGCTGTCGCTGTAGTGCCTTCCCCGGATTTGCCAAACTCGCGGAACAACGTCTGGTTGCCAGCGCGCACGGTATTCACGGTTCGTTTGTCAATTTCTGCGACACGCGATGCGGCCCTGTCGGAAATCCTTACACGCCGCGCAGGGCCACGAGGCGATGACGAATGATCAGGCTGTTCAAGCACTATGTGCCGCATGCCGTTCTGTTCCTGGGGTTTCTCGACTTCGCGCTGCTGATCGCGGCGATGGAGGTGGGGTATTCGTTGCGCCTCCACCAGCTCGGCAGTCTGGTCGAGCCGATCCGCGAGCGTGTACCGCAATTGCTGGTCTATGGCGCCGCGCTCGAAACCGCGATGATCGCGGTCGGCGTATATGGCGCGGACGCGCTGCAATCGCTACGCCGCGCGACCGCGCGCATCCTCGTCGCGATTTCGCTCGGCGTCATTCTCCTGGCGGTGGTGTTCTTCGTCTCGCCGGCGGTCAGCTTCTGGCGGTCCAACCTGCTCTACGCGATGGCGCTGTCGGCGCCCGCGCTGGTCGGGTTGCGCGTTCTGCTCGGCAAGTTGCTCGGCGGACACGTGTTCAAACGCCGCATCGTCGTGATGGGCGCGGGCGCGCGGGCGGCGCGGCTCAAGGCATTGGCGGCGCAGCCCGGATCGGCGTTCGTCGTCGTCGGCTATCTGTCGATGAGCGAGACCAATCGAGTCATTCCGGAAGCGATCGCACGCGACGCGATCTATAACCTTGCCGACCATGTCGTGTTGTTGAACGCGAGCGAAGTGGTGCTGGCGCTGGAGGAGCGGCGCAACGCGCTGCCGCTCAAGGATCTGCTGCGGATCAAGACCACCGGGGTCCATGTCAACGAAATCTCGACCTTCCTCGAGCGCGAAACCGGCCGCGTCGACTTGCAGAGCGTCAACCCGAGCTGGCTGATCTTTTCCGACGGTTTTTCGTCGGGGCGGATGCTGTCGGCGGTGTTCAAGCGGCTGTTCGACATCGCCGCGAGCGCAATATTGTTGGTCCTGGTCGCGCCGGTCATCGTGATCACCGCGATCGCGATCAAGCTGGAGAGCAAGGGTCCGGCCTTCTACCGCCAGCGTCGCGTCGGGCTCTACGGCGTCGGGTTCGACTGCATCAAATTGCGCTCGATGCGGCAGGACGCCGAGGTGGGCGGCAACGCGGTATGGGCCGAAAAGGACGATCCGCGCATCACCCGGATCGGCCGGTTCATCCGCAAGGTGCGGATCGACGAATTGCCGCAATGCTGGTCGGTGCTGAAGGGGGAGATGAGCTTCGTCGGGCCGCGTCCCGAACGACCGCAATTCGTCGAGGATCTCGAACAGCAGCTCAATTACTACGCCGAGCGCCACATGGTGAAGCCGGGGATCACCGGCTGGGCGCAGATCAATTATCCCTATGGCGCGTCGATCGAGGACAGCCGGCAGAAGCTCGAATACGATCTGTATTACGCCAAGAATTACTCGCCGTTTCTCGACCTGCTGATCATCCTCCAGACGATCCGCGTCGTGCTGTGGCCGGAGGGCGCGCGGTAACATGGTCGCCGCAACCATCGCCTTGTGGGGTCACGCGCTGGCGGCATTGCTGTTCGCCGGGCTCGCCGTATCGCAATTGCGTGCCGGCGCGGTCAGCGTACCGCGCACGGCGTTTCTCGCCGCGCTCGGGCTCACGGCCTTGTGGGCACTGGCGATGGCGGGGATCGGCAGCGGCGACATGGTGACCTGGGTCGCCGAGTCGCTCCGCAACCTCGGCTGGCTCGGCTTCATGTTCGCGCTGCTCCGGCGCGATACGGCGCGCCGCGACCGTGCGGTGACGACGATCTACGGCGTCGTCACGTTGGTCGCGGTGGTCGGGATCGGGTTGGCGGTGTTCCAGGCGTCGGTCGGACCGGACATCGGGGTCGCCGTCACCGCGGTGCGCGTGCTGCTCCGCATGATGGTCGCGGTCGGTGCGCTGGTGCTGGTCAATCATCTCTATTCGCTGGTCGCGCCCGCTGCGCGCGGCGGCATCCGGATGGCGGTGATCGCGCTGGCGACGATGTGGTTGGCCGACCTGACGCTCTACACCGCGGCCTATCTCGGCGCCGACTGGCCGCTGACGCTGGTGGCTGCGCGCGGCATCGTGATGGCGGCGATCGTGCCGATGCTGGCGATCGCGGTCCACCGCAACGGCGACTGGACGCTCAACATCTCGCGTACCGTCGCGTGGCAATCGCTGACATTGGTCGCGCTGACCATCTACGCGATGGCGACCGTGCTGGTGATCAGCGCGATCCAGACGTTCGGCGGCGGCTATGCGCGGCTGGCGCAGACCGCGTTCGTCTTCGGGTCGGCCGCCGCGTTGCTGACGTTGCTGTCGTCGCCGGTGATCAAGGCGTGGCTGCGCGTGATGGTGGCGAAGCACCTGTTCCGCCACCGCTACGACTATCGCGCCGAATGGGTGCGCTTTACCGAAACGCTCGGCACGCCGGGCGAAAGCGCGCCGCCGCTCGAGGAGCGCATCGTCAAAGCGGTCGCCGATCTGACCGATTCACTCGCCGGACTACTGCTGGTGGCGGACGGCAACGCGCTGTCGCTGGGCAGCGGATGGCAATGGCAGGGCGAAGCGCCCGCCAGCGCCGCGGGGGACGGGCTGGCAAGCTTCCTTGCCGACGGCGCGCATATCGTCGAACTCGACAGCGTCCGCACCGGCCACGGAAGCCGCGAGGAACTCGCCGCGGTGCCGCAATGGATGCTCGATGACCATAGCGCTTGGGCGGTGGTGCCCTTGGTCCACGTCAAGACGCTGATCGGCGCGATCCTGCTCGCGCGACCGCCGATCGATCGCAGTCTCGACTGGGAGGATTTCGACCTGCTCCGCATCGCCGGGCGCCAGGTCGCGAGTTACCTGGCCGAAGCGCGGGCGCACGAAGCGCTCGCCGACGCGCGCCGCTTCGATGAGTTCAATCGCCGCTTCGCCTTCATCCTGCACGACGTGAAGAATCTAGTCAGCCAGCTGACGCTGGTCGCGCGCAATGCCGAGCGGCACGCCGACAACCCGGAGTTTCGCGCCGACATGATCGCGACGCTGCAGGATTCGGCGGGCAAGATGAACGATCTGCTCGCGCGGCTCTCACAGCATCATTCGGGTCGATCGGACGACCCCAAAGCGGTCGAATTGATGCCGCTCGCGCAGCGCGTCGCAAAAAAGCGTGGGGGCAATCATGCTGTGATCGTCTCAGGGCACCGCGATGCGCTGGCGATGGCCGACGCGGGCCGGCTCGAACAGGCGCTCGGCCATTTGGTCCAGAACGCGGTCGAAGCGAGCGCGGTGGGCGACCCGGTGACCGTCACGGTCGGGCGGGCGTCGATCGAGGTCGCCGACCGCGGATCGGGCATGAACGCGGCGTTCGTCCGCGATCACCTGTTCCGGCCCTTCGTATCGACCAAGCAGGGCGGGTTCGGGATCGGCGCGTTCGAGGCGCGGCAAGTCATCCAGGCGATGGGCGGCACGCTCGACGTGGTGAGCCGCGAGGGCGAGGGCACCAAATTCACCATCGGACTGCCGGCGACGCTGGCGCCGCAACAAATGGGACGCGCGGCATGACCAAGCCGAAACTGCTGATCGTCGAGGACGACGCCGGGCTGCAGCGCCAGTTGCGCTGGGCCTATGAAGGGTATGAAGTGATCGTTGCGAGCGACCGACGCGAGGCGATAGATGCGGTGCGTGCCGAGGAGCCTGCAGTGGTGACGCTCGACCTCGGCCTGCCGCCCGATCCCGACGGCGTAAACGAGGGCTTCGCGACGCTCGCCGAAATCCTGCGGCTCAAGCCCGACACCAAGGTCATCGTCGCCTCCGGCCACGGTGCACGCGAAAGCGCGTTGCGCGCGATCGGCGAGGGGGCGTGGGATTTCTACGCAAAACCGATCGATATCGACGCGCTCGGGCTGATCGTGGCACGTGCGTTTCACGTCCATGCGCTGGAGGCGGAGAACCGCCGGCTCGCGGCATCGCCGACCGCGGCGCTGGGCGGGCTGATCACCGCTGCGCCGGAGATGCTCAAGGTCACCAGCATGATCGAACGCGTCGCGGGTGCCGACGTGTCGGTGATGCTGCTCGGCGCGAGCGGCACCGGCAAGGAAGTGCTTGCGCGCGGGCTTCACAACGCGAGCGGGCGTAAGGGCCAATTCGTCGCGATCAATTGCGCCGCGATCCCCGAGACGCTGCTCGAAAGCGAGCTGTTCGGGCACGAAAAGGGCGCGTTCACCGGTGCGGTGAAGACCACTGAGGGCAAGATCGAACTGGCCGATGGCGGTACGCTGTTCCTCGACGAAATCGGCGACGTGCCGCTGCCGCTCCAGGTCAAATTGCTGCGCTTCCTGCAGGAGCGCGTGATCGAGCGGATCGGCGGGCGCAAGGCTATCCCCGTCGATGTGCGGATCGTCTGCGCCACGCACCAGGATGTCGATGCGATGGTCGCGAGCGGGGCGTTCCGCGAGGACCTCTATTACCGCCTCGCCGAAATCGTCGTGCGCATTCCCAGCCTTGCGGAGCGCGCGGGCGATGCGGCGTTGCTCGCGAAGCATTTCCTGCATCAATACGCCAAGGCGATGAACCGGTCGGTCAGCGGCCTGTCGCCCGACGCGCTGGCGGCGATCGACGCCTGGGGTTGGCCGGGCAACGTCCGCGAACTCGAGAACCGCATGAAGCGCGCGGTGATCATGGCGGACGGCAAGCACATCACTGCGACAGACCTTGATCTAGGTGGCAAGGACCAGCCCGAACCGATCAACCTCAAGTCGGTTCGTGAAACCGCCGACCGCAAGGCGATCCGCCACGCGCTGGCGCGGGCCGAGGGCAACATTTCGAACACCGCCAAGCTGCTCGGGATCAGCCGCCCGACGCTCTACGATTTGCTCAAGAGCTATGACTTGCATGCTTAGGATCGGCCTCATCAAGACCTTCGCCACGATGGCGTTTGCGGGCGTTGCATTAGCCGGCGTCGTGCTGACGATCGCCAGCCCGGCGCGTGCCGACAGTGCGGCGGCAAAGCACGACCTCGTGCTCAGCCTCGGTCTGCTCGAGGACGGCAATTTCAATGCCGCGCGGTCCTACGCGCAAAAGGCGATCGCAGCCGATCCCCAATGGGGGCTGGCACACGCGATGCTCGCACGCACATATCTCGCGCTCGGCGATGGCGTCGGCGCGGAGGCCGAGCTGGGCCGTGCCGCCGCCAACGGGTTCGACATGAAGCGCGGACACCAGATGCTCGCCGACGCCTGGTTGTTGCAGGGCGACGCCAAGCGCGCACTGGCGGAAGCGGCCAAGGCCGACCCTCGCTTCGGCGGTTACGCTGCGCGGGTGACCGCGAAGGCGCTGTCGCTCCAGGGCAAGTCGCCCGATGCGATTGCACTGCTCGGAGAGCTGCTCGACGCCGATCCGGGCAATTCCTATGCGTGGTCGGACCTCGCGCGCATCCGGTACAATGCCGGCGACGTCGCGGGCGCCTCAGCCAATGCCCAGCGCGCCGTGTCGCTCGACCCGAACAATCTCGAGGCACTGACGCTGCGCGGCGAATTGATGCGCGAGCAATATGGCTTCGCCGCCGCGGTGCCGTGGTTCGAGGGCGCGTTGAAGCGCGACGCCCATTATTTCCCCGCGCTGATCGAATATGCCGCGACGCTCGGCGACATGGGCCGCTATAACGATATGCTTGGCGCGACGCGGAAGGCGCTAGCCGCGCGTCCGGGCGATCCGCAAGCGCTTTACCTCCAGGCCGTGCTCGCCGCGCGGGCGCAGAATTACGATCTCGCACGCAGCCTGATGCAGCGCACTGGCAGCGCGATCGACGATCAACCCGGCGTGCTTCTGCTCGGCGGCACGCTCGATTTCCAGGCCGGCGCTTACGAGCAGGCGATCGAGAAATGGCACGAACTGGTCGGGCGGCAACCGATGAACGTGACCGCGCGGCGGTTGCTCGGCGCGGCGTTGCTGCGTTCGGGCGACGCCAAGGGCGCGCTCGACGTATTGCGTCCGATCGCGCTGCGGGGCGACGCCGACAGCTACACGTTGGCGCTGGTCGGCCGTGCGTTCGAGGCGAATGGCGAACGCGACTGGGCGGCGAAATATCTCGATCGCTCGGCGTGGCCGGCGACGGATTCGGCAACGCCGTTCGGCAGCGACGACGGCCTGGCCGTGCTGGCCAACGCGGCCAACAACGATCCCGGCAACCCGATGGCCATGGTCGGGATGATCCGCGGACTGATCGATGCCGGGCAGGCAACCAACGCGCTCGATCGCGCCAAGGCGCTGGCCGTGGCCAGTCCCGGCGCTCCGGCCGCGCATTTATTGGTCGGTGATACGCTGATGACGATGGGACGCTTCGGCGAAGCGGCCGGCGCCTATGCCCGCGCCGGCAACATCAAGTTCGACGAAGCGACGATGTTGCGCATGGTCGACGCGCTCGACCATGCCGGGCGGCGGCCGGACGCGTCGCATGTGCTCGCGCTGTTCCTCGGCCAACATCCCGAAAACGTGCCCGCGCTGCGCCTTGCCGCGCATTGGCAGGTCGCGGCGGGCGACTGGGACGGCGCGATCGGCACGCTCGAGGATTTGCGCTCGCGAGTCGGCTCGCGTGACGTAGGGCTGCTCGCCGAGCTGACCTACGCCGATATCGGCGCGAAGAATTTAGACGATGCACTGGGCTATGGCGCGGCGGCCTATGAGATCGCGCCGATGAGCCCGGCGGCGAGCGATGCCTATGGCTGGGCGTTCTACGCGGTCGGCGACAGCGCGAGGGCCAAGGATCTGCTCGAAAAGGCGGCGTTGCTCGCGCCGCTCCAGCCCGGCATCCGCTGGCATCTGGCGCAGGCTTACGCCGATCTCGGCCGCAATGCCGACGCCAAGGCGCAGATCGCGCTTGCGTTGGGTGATCAGGCCTTCACCGACCGTGCACCGGCGCAGGCGTTGCTCAAGACGCTGGGCTAAGTGTAACGCGGGCGGGATGACCGACCCGATCGACCGCATCGCCGCCGCGCTGGAGCGGATCGCGCCGCCGGCGCCCGCCGATGCCGATCCGCTGGCGTATCCCGCCTATGTCTGGCGCGACGGCGGGCTGGCCGCGGCGCGCGCGTTCGATCCGCTGCCGCTTGATTTGCTGCTCGGTGTTGAGGCGCAGAAGACAGCGTTGGTCGAGGATTTCCGGCGACTGGCGGCGGGACACGCCGCGCAGGATGTGCTGCTCTGGGGCGCGCGCGGCTCCGGCAAGTCGGCGCTGGTTAAGAGCGCCGTCGCGGCGATCCAGGCCGAGGACGCATCGATCGCGCTGGTCGAGGTCGCGCTGATGAGCGGACTGCGCACGCTGTTCGACCGGATCGATGGCCTCCCGCGCGCTTATGTCCTGTTCCTCGACGATCTCGGCTTCGATGCCGCCAGCGACGCCCGCGCGCTGCGTTCGCTGCTCCAGGGCGGAGCGGAGGCGCGGCCGGCCAACGCGCGGCTGGTGGTAACCTCGAACCGCCGCCATTTGATCCCGCGTGACATCGCCGAGCAGGAAAGCGCGATCAATCCGCGCGACGCGGTCGACGATCATCTGGCGCTCGCCGACCGGTTCGGACTGAGCCTGGGTTTCCACGTGCTCGACCAGGACGGCTATCTGGCGATCGTCCGCGCCTATGCCGCTCGGTTCGACCTGTCGTTCGACCCCGAAGAAGCGGTCGGCTGGGCGACGCGGCGCGGCGGCCGGTCGGGGCGCGTCGCGTGGCATTACATCACGGACCTTGCCGGGCGGTCGGGGCGTGGGTTACCTTTTTGATTGTTCGGGATTGGTTTGGCCCGGATCGGGTCGACAAGTCGGAGGCGTAACAATGCCGAGTTCGGTCATGGCCAGGCTTGGCGAACTCGATCTGCCCGATCGGCTAGCGCCTACGGTTCCGCGCTGGGCGACCCAACTCGGCGTGGCGTTGCTCTGCGCGGCGGGGATCGAGGTCTGCCGCGCCGCGGTCAATGCGATCGCGCCCGGCTCGGCCGTGTTCGCCCTGGTGTTCCCCGCGATCATGATGGCGACGTTGTTCGCACGCTGGCCGTCGGGGGTAATGACCGGGGCAATCTCGATCGCCTACACGTTCTTCATCGTCTACCTGCCGACCACCGCCGCGCGCACGACGCTGAATCCGCGACTTGCCGTATTCGCGGTAGCGGTCGCGGCTTTGCTGACCATCATCCTGGCAGAAACATTCCGGCGCGCGGTGCGTCGCGCCACGGCCGAGCGCGACCGCCAGATCGCCGATCGCGATCTGTTGCTCAGCGAGTTCGAGCATCGCGTGAAGAACAATTTCACGATCGTGGCGGGTATGCTCGACATCCAGCGGCGCCGCGTCAGCGACCCGGCGGCCGCCGAGGCGCTCGGGGCGGCGATGATGCGCGTCGATAGTATCGCACGAGCGCACCGTCACCTCTATCGCGACGGCCGTGGGAGCGAGGTCAACGTCAAGGAGTATCTCGACGATCTGTGTGCGACGCTGGCCGATGCACTGTTGCTGCGCGGCGGCGTGACGCTCGACTGCGACGTCGATTCCGCGCCGATCCAGCGCGATCACGCCGTATCGATCGGATTGATCGTCAACGAACTGGTGACCAATGCCGCCAAACACGCGTTCGAGGGACGCGAGCGCGGCAGGATCGCGGTGTCGTGGAAGCGTCGGCCCGAGGGCGGCTGGCGGCTGACCGTGGCCGACGATGGTGTCGGCATGCCGCCGGGTCCGCAGCCCGCGCGCAAGGATGGCGGGCTTGGTCAGCGGCTGATCGAGGCGTTCGCGCATCAGGCGGGCGGCACGCTGGCGACCGACAGCGATAAAACCGGCACGCACGTGACGATGGACGTGCCCGATTGATCGAAAGTCCGTCCCGACGCGTTGGGACGGGCATGCAACGATTGTGGTTCATCACCAACCCGCATTCGGGATCGTCCGACGCGGCCAAGGCCGAGGCTATCCTGGCGACCTTCGCCGAGCGCGGCTTGACGCTCGCCGGGCGGACCGAATTTCCCGCCGATGAGCTGCCGACGCCGGGCGCGCTCGCCAAGACGGACGTTGACACTGTCGTGCTGTTCGCAGGCGATGGCACGATCAACGCAGCGGTCTGCGCGTTGGCGGATTGGGACGGCGCGATTCTGGTTCTTCCTGGGGGTACGATGAACATGCTCGCCAAATCGCTCCACGGCGACGCCGACCCCGCGACGATCATCCTCGCCGCGTACGAGGACGAGCGTCGCATCGCGTTGCCATTCGTCGAGGCCGGTAGGAGCCGCGCGCTGGTCGGGCTGATCGTCGGCCCGGCCGCTAACTGGTATCATGCCCGCGAGAGCATCCGCGAACGCAAGCTCGCGGATTTGTGGCCTGCGGTACGGACCGCCTGGCGGCGCACGTTCGGCAAGGGCATTCGTCTTGCCGGCGGGCCGGGTTTCCCCGATCGGGCGCAGGCCGCCTATGTCCGCGCCGACGGTGAAGGCCTGGCGATCATGGCGATCGACGCACGCGATTTCCGATCGGTCGCCGATCTCGGCTGGAACCTGATTACCGGCGATTGGGTTGCTGCCCATGCCGTGACCGAAATCCACGCCCCCCGCCTGACCCTCGCCGAGCGCCGCCCCGTGCTTGCGCTGTTCGATGGCGAGCCCGTCACGCTGGACCCGGCCACGGCCATCACCGCCGGCCGCACCGCCGAGCATTTTATCGCAACCAAGGCGGCAATATGATCCGCCTGTTCCACGTCAGCGATGTCCATTTCGGCCGCGAGGACAAGGCGGCGGTGGCCTGGTTCGATGCGCTGGTCGCCGCCGAACAGCCCGACGCGGTGGTGATGACCGGCGACCTGACCATGCGAGCGCGGTCGCACGAGTTCGCGGCCGGGCTCGAATGGCTGCGATCGCTCGGCCGGCCAGTGACGCTCGAAGTGGGCAACCACGATCTGCCCTATTTCAACCTCATCGACCGCTTTTTTCGTCCCTATCATCGCTATCACGCGATCGAAGCCCTGATCGAAAAACCGCTCGACCTGCCTGGGATCACGATCGTGCCGCTGGTGACCACACGGCGGGCGCAGTGGCGGTTCAATTGGGCGAAGGGCTATGTCAGCCGCAAGGCGCTCGCCAAGACGCTCGCGCTGATTGCCGAGGCGCCGAAGGACCGGCTGATCTTCGTCGCGGCGCACCACCCGCTGATCGAACCGCACACCAGGGCGTCGGCGCAGACGCATCGGGGCGCCGAGGCGATCAAAGCGCTCGCGGAGGCAGGTGCCGACGCCGTGCTCACGGGCCATGTCCACGACGCGTTCGATATCGAGCACAAGATCGAGGGGCTCGCGGTCCGCATGATCGGCGCGGGCACGTTGTCCGAACGCACGCGTGCCGACCCGCCGTCGTTCAACGAAATCCGGGTCGATGACGGCGCGTTCGAGGTCATTTGCCGCAAGATGACGCTGCAGCCCGACAAGGTCCTGCCGGTCGAGGAACCGCAGCCCGCTTGACCAGACGGGCGGCTCCGATAGGCTGCACCGATGCGCCATGCCCTAGCCCTGCTCCTCGCCACGCCGCTGCTCGTCAGCGCCGCCCCGTCCTATCAGTCGCGCGTCGCCGCGGTGCTCGCCAGGACGCCGTTGATCGACGGGCATAACGACTGGGCGGAAACGCTGGTCGACAAGTCCGGCGATGCACGCTGGACGTTGGATCTGACGCGGCTCGACCCCAAGCAATACAATACCGACATCACCCGACTGCGCGCCGGACACGTGGGCGGGCAGTTCTGGTCGGTTTATGTATCGGCAGGCTTGCCAGGTCCCGAGCAAGTCAAGGCAACGCTCGAACAGATTGCGTTGATGAAGGACATTTTCCGCCGCTATCCCAACGTCTTCGCCCAGGCGACGACCGCCGCGGACGTGCGCCGGATCCACGCGCAGGGCAAGATCGCCAGCATGTTCGGTGTCGAGGGCGGGGGCCAGATCGACGGCAGCTTCGCGGTGCTCCGCGCGTATCGGGCGCTTGGCGCATCCTACCTCACGCTCACCCATTCGAAGACGATCGCCTGGGCCGATTCGGCGACCGACGACCCCAAGCATGACGGCCTGACTAAGTTCGGCGAGGCGGTGGTGCGCGAGCTAAACCGACTCGGTATGCTGGTCGATCTGAGTCACGTCAGCGAAGACACGATGATCGATGCGATCCGCGTGTCGAAGGCGCCGGTGATCTTCTCGCATTCCTCGGCGCGCGGCGTCGACGACAGCCCGCGCAACGTATCGGACAAGGTGCTCAAACTGGTCGCGGCGAACGGCGGCGTGGTGATGGTCAATTACGCGCCGGGTTACGTGTCGGAGGCGCGGCGGCGCTGGGACGCCGACCGCAACGCCGAGCGGGGACGCTATTACTCGCCCCCCTACGGCGGGCTCTATATCGGCCAGCCGGAGCGCGCCAAGGCGGCGCTTGCGCAATGGGAGCGTGAGCACCCACGGCCCGTCGTTACGCTGAGCCAGGTCGCCCACCACATCGAATGGATCGTCAAGGTGGCGGGGATCGACCACGTCGGGCTGGGCGGCGACCTCGACGGCACCGGCGGTGACTTGCCCGAGGGACTCGATGGGGTCGACACCTATCCCGCGCTGCTCGCCGAGCTGATGCGGCGCGGCTGGACCGACGAGATGATCGCCAAGCTCGCGGGCGGCAACGTGTTGCGCGTGATGGAAGCGGCCGAGCGAGTCGCGGCGAGCATGGCCAATGTGCCGCCCGCGACTGCGACGGTGGCGATGCTCGACGGTAAATGAGTTTCACGACGCGGATCGCCACGGCCGAGGACATTCCGGCGATCGCTGCGTTGATGGACCGGGCGATCGCCGAACTGCAGCGCGCCTATCTCAGCGATGAAGAGATCGCCGCGAGCCGGCTCAGCATGGGGCTCGACACGCAATTGATCGCCGACGGGACCTATGTAGTGGTCGAAGAAGCGGGCCGCATCGTCGGCTGCGGCGGCTGGAGCTGGCGCGCCACGCTTTATGGCGGCGACCACAACCCGGCGCTGCGCAATGCAGCGCCGCTCGACCCGGCGACCGACGCGGCGCGGATCCGGGCGATGTATACCGATCCGGATTTCGTCCGCCGCGGAATCGGGCGGATAGTGCTGACGGTGAACGAAGCAGCGGCGAAGGCGGCAGGGTTCAAGCGCGCCGAGCTGATGGCGACGCTGGCGGGCGAACCACTCTACCTGGCGTGTGGTTACGAACCGATCGAACGGATCGACAAAATGACCGAAGTTGGCGTGCCCGTTTCCGGTGTCAGGATGGGCAAGAAACTAGCGGGCTAGATCAGTCGCAATCCGCGCATTTGCCGCGCACTTCGATCACCGGGCGGACGGGCGAAAAGCCTGCGGCTTCGGCGGCATGACGGACGTTGTCGGCGATCTTGTCGTCGTCGAGGTGCACGGTCTGGCCGCAGCTGTCGCAAACCAGGAAGATGCAGTCGTGCAAGCAGTCGGGGTGCGCGTTGGCGACATAGGCGTTCGAGCTTTCGACTCGCCGGGCCAGGTTCGCCGCCACGAACAAATCGAGGATGCGATAGACGCTGTTGGCGGCGACGCGGCGGCCTTCGCTCTTCGAGACGGCGTCGGCGACGTCGTACGCGCTGGCCGGCTTGTCGAACTTCGCCAGCGCGTCGAAGATGCTCGCGCGCATCGTCGTCCATTGCTCGCCCGATTTCTCTAGTGTCGCCTGGGCGGCAACGGCGAGGTCGGCGCCTGCGGGTTCGTTGTGATGGTGATGTGCGTGCGCGGCCATGGATGCAATTTAGGCGCTGCGGCCTTCAGTAACAAGCGCGCTTAGTTCGCCGCCCGCCGGTTCAAGTCATGCCCCAGCGCCAAGATCGCGACGCCGACCAGCGTCCATGCCGTCTCGCCGCCATTGCCGTGGGGCAGCTGCATCGCGCCGGCCATGATGCCGAGGCCGAACGATCCGGTCACCGCGGGCGCCATATAGCCGTGATCGAAGATCCCGCGGCCCAGCGCGACCGCGCCGAGCAGGATCGCGATGGTCAGGCCGACTTCGTGGAACAGTGGATTGAGCAACATGCCGCCCGCCGTCGACGCGAGCGCGACCAGCACCGCGCTGGCCAGGCAATGCACCGCGCACAGGCCCGACAGCCCCATCGCGAAACGATCGAGGCGCGGCAGATGCGATGACAGAGTGTGGCGAATCGTCGCGGCCATGTGTTGCACCTAGGCGCATCGGCGCGACGTTACAATATCACATCTTATTCGACCGCGACATTATTCACAAGCGGGGCGGCGGATACCGCCCCGCTTGTCGGATCAGAAGCTGACGCCGAGCGACACCACAACACCGCTGCGCGCGGCGTTCTTGCCGTTGGCGAGCAGGAACACGCCATCGGTGTCGACATAGCTGACGCCGAGAACGAGGTTCTTCCACGTCACCGTCGCACCCGCGCCCCAGTCGGTATATTCGTTACCGAGCGACAGCCAACTCGGGCCCCAGGTGTGGCCGAGATGCGCCGACAGGCCGAGCGGTGTGTTCGGGATCGACGCGCTGAGGTCGCCCGCCAGGTAGACGTTGTCGTTCTTCTTCAGCAGCCCGGTCTGGCCCTGATCGAGCGCCAGCGCCTTTTGCTTGGGCGCATAGTTCACCGTCACCTTCGCGGTGACCGGGCCGAACGTGTAGGCGACGTCGGCATAGGGTTCGAAGAAGTTCGCGCTGCTCTTGTCGCCGGCGGGAATCGATCGCGGATAGAGATAGTAAAGCACGCCCGCGTCCAGCGTGAAGCCGCTGACCGTCTTCTTATATCCGGCAATCAGATCGATTTCCTGGCTGCCGGTGCCCGAAAAGGTCACGTAGCCCGAGGTCGAGGAACTCCACACCGTGGCGTAGAAGCCCGACGCATGGGTCAGTGTGATCGAGCCCTGGATCGCGGGCTGCAAATTGGTCTGCGAAATACCGCGGAAGCGATAGTCGGAAACTAGTGTCGCACCGCCGTTGATGGTGATTTCGGGCGGCGGCGCGGCGTCTTCCGCGACGGCGGCCGGAGCAGCGGGCTCGGCAGCGGTTGTGGTAGCGGGATCGGCGGGGCCGGCCGGCTTGGGGTCCGCGAGCGCGGGAGTGGCCATGGCGACCGCGAGCGCACCGAGGCTGATGTGGGAGAAGCGCATGTGATTCCTTTCGAACCGGAAAAAGCGTTCGTCCCCGCCTGCACATATCGGTTTTGCCTCTTTATCGGCTGAAAGCCGACGGACTATTGACCCGACACAACAATAACTGTGCCCATCTTCGCTGCGCTGCACAACACTTTTCGACCGCAGATGATCGTTCCGGCGCAATGATGTTGCGATAGCGCAACAGTCGCGGTCACGCGTCGGGCAGTTCGCCGGCGACGATCCGCACGTCGCGCTTCGGGTAAGGGATGACGATGCCGTGCTCCTTGAACAGCACCCATAACCGGTTGAGCACGTCCGACCGGACGTTGCCGACGCCGCTTTGCGGATCGTTGATCCATACCAGGATATCGTGTTTCACCCCGTTTTCGCCGAATTCTGTCAGCCAGACGTTCGATTTGGGGTCGTCGAGCACACGCGAGCTTTCGGACGCCGCGCGCAGCATCAATTCCTGCGCGAGCTTGAGGTCGCAATCATAGGCCACCGTCACCGGCACGCGAACGCGCACGTTGCGGTCGGTGTACGACCAATTCTCGACCTCCTTGGTCATCAGATCTTCGTTGGGGATCAGATGCTCCTTGCCGTCGCGGGTGATGACCGACACCGCGCGAACGCCGATCTTGTTGACCCAGCCGACCTCTTTGTCGGCGACGACGATGACATCCCCCGGCTTGATCGAGCGGTCGAGCAGCAGGATGATCCCGGCGATCAGATTGCCGATGGTCTTCTGCAAGCCGAAACCGATCGCAAGCCCGAGCGCGCCCGAAAAGACCGCGAAGGTCGTGAGATCGATGTCGAGCAGGTCGATCCCCACGAAGAAGGCGACGACGATCACCGCGATCCCGGCGAGCTTCTGGGTCAGCAGCTTCTGCGTCGGGTCGAAGCTGTCGGTGCGCAGGATGGCATGGCCGATCACGCGGTTGGCGAGGCGGATCGCGGCAAACAGGCAGACGATGGTCAGGAGCGCGATGATCAAGGCGTAGAGCGAGAAGAACTTGGTGCCGATCGGCAGGCCGATCGCGGACAACCGCGCCTGGATCGGGGCAAGCCCGCCGACTGCGTAGCTCAACGTCGCGGCGAACAGAATAAACGCGACCGGCCACGCCATCCATCGCGGGATGTCCAACCCCCGCAACACCTCGACCGCTGTCCGCGCGACCGCGGCGCCGAAGAAGAATCCGATCAGGGCGGCGGCAAGCGGCGGCCAATCGCCGGCGGCGAGCAGGATCGCGAGCAGCAAGGCGGCGACGCCGTGGCGGATGATTC
Source organism: Sphingomonas sp. (assembly GCA_039926845.1). Taxonomy (GTDB): domain Bacteria; phylum Pseudomonadota; class Alphaproteobacteria; order Sphingomonadales; family Sphingomonadaceae; genus Sphingomonas. The sequence continues at coordinate 21,705 of JBDSWC010000040.1, forward strand.
CCGCGACGCGGCTGCCCAGTCCCTCGACATGATGGCCGAGATACCGGGTCCACAGATCGCCGGCGCGGGGACCGAACCATCGTCCGGTAAACAGCCCCGCGGCCAGCGCCACGACGATCAACGCCGCGACGATCCCTGTCTCGATCGTCTCGCTTCCTTGCGGGATCGCCAGACCTTGCGCTTCGAGCCAGGCGATCGCGCCGTTCACCCGCGCACTGCCCTGAACGCGGCAAACCCCTGGTCGAGGTCGGCGATCAGATCATCGACGTCCTCCAGCCCGATATGCAGCCGGACCAGCGGGCCGCCATGGTCGGTAACGCCGAGCGCACGTTTGGGATCGACCGGCAGCGCGAGGCTTTCGAATCCGCCCCAGCTATAGCCGATCCCGAACAAGCGGAGCGCGTCGATGAACGCGGCGCGGCCGGCCTCGTCTGCGTCCTTGAGTGCGAAAGCGAAGAGGCCTGACGCACCCTCGAAGTCGCGGACGAAGAATTCGTGGCCGGGGCAACTCGGCAACGCGGGGTGGAGGACGGTCGCGACCTCGGGGCGATCGGCGAGCCAGCGCGCGACGGTCAGCGCGCTCGCTTCGTGCTGCTTCAGCCGCACCGCCATCGTCCGAAGCCCTCGCGCCGCGAGCCAGCTATCATCGGGGCTGGCGACCTGGCCCAGCTGCAGGCTGGTGTTGCGCAGTTTCGCGAAGAAACCGGGCCCCGCGGTTACCGAGCCGAGCATCACGTCCGAATGGCCGACGATATATTTGGTGCAGGCAAGGATGGAGAGATCGATGCCCTTTTTGATCGCCGGAAACAGCAACGGCGTCGCCCAGGTATTGTCGAGCAGCGTCACCACGTCGCGCGCCTTGGCGGCCGCAACGATCGCTGGCGCGTCCTGCACCTCGAAGGTCAAGCTACCGGGGCTTTCGAGCAAAATAGCGCGAGTATTGTCGCCGATCAGGTCAGCGATACCCGCGCCGACCAGCGGATCGTAGTGACGCGTCGCGACGCCGAATTTCTTGAGGAAGCCCGCAGCGAAATTGGTCGTGGGATCATAGGCGGAATCGGGGAGCAGCAATTCGTCGCCGGGTCTGAGCACCGACAGCAACGCCGCGGTCACGGCGGCGACGCCCGAGCAATATAGGAAGGTGCCCTCGGCGCCTGGCTCGAGTTCGGTTAGTGCATCGGCCAGCGACCATTGCGTCGGCGTCCCACGCCGGCCGTAATAGAGCGTGTTGTGGCTGTCACCGCGCGCAGTCTCGCGGAGGTGCGCAACGTTATCGTACAGGATGGTCGACGCGCGCCATACCGGCGTATTGACCACGCCTTGCGTCCATTCGTCGCGCCGCCCGGCCGTAACGACGCGGGTCGCGGGCTTGTCGTCGTTCCTGCCGCTCATGCTGCTCCTGTCGCTTTGGGAGTGTCGGATGCGCCGCCCCACTCGGACCAACTCCCATCGTAGAGCGCCGCGTGATTGCCGAGCAAATACGCGCCGAACGCCAGCACCGCGGCGGTGATGCCGGAGCCGCAGGTCGTGACCAGCGGCTTGGCAAGGTCGATGCCAGCGTCGTCGAACTCGGCCTGGAGTGTCTCACCGCGCTTCCAAGTGCCGTCGGCATCGAGCAACCGGCCATAGGGCAAGTTGCGTGATCCCGGAATGTGACCGGCCGCCGTGCCGGGGCGCGGGTCCGGCTCATCACCGGAGAAGCGCGCTGGTGAGCGCGCATCGAGCATCTGTTCGCCGCCGCTCGCGACGTTCGCCCGCATCTGGTCGAGTGTGCGGAGGCGAGCAGGATCAAGCCGCGCAGTGAAGGGGCGAGTGGCGGGATGCTCAGTCCCGCTCGCAACCGGGCGGCCTTCGGCGCGCCATTTGGCGAGACCGCCGTCGAGGATCGCGACGTCGCGCGCGCCCATCGTGCGCAACATCCACCAGGCGCGCGTCGCGGTGTGATAGTGCGAGACGTCATAGAGTATGGTGCGGTCGCCGTCGCCGACCCCGAGCGATCCCAGCCGCGCGGCGAACTGGTCTCGCGGGGGCAGCATCGACGGCAAGTCGGTGGTCGTATCGGCGAGCGTGTCGAGGTCGAGGAACACCGCGCCCGGTATATGCGCCGCCTCGTATTGCGCCCGCGCGTCGCCGCCGGGGCCGCCCGGCACCGATCCGAAATAGGTCGCGTCGACCACGCGCAGATCGTCCGCGCCCAGTTCGTTCGCCAGCCATTCGGTCGTCACCAGCGCGTCCATTCCCCGACCTTAGCCCCATCGGCGCGCGCCAGGAAAGCCCGCGCCGGTCGTTGCTTTGGCCGCCCAGGCGCCTAAATGTCGCCAATGACCCCGAAACATCTCGGCCAGGCGAGCAGCCTGCCTGCATCGCCCGAAGAGGCGGTGCTCGATTACGTTCCCAATCCGCGCCCCGGCCGGCCGTACCTGGTCCGCTTCACCGCGCCCGAATTCACGTCGCTGTGCCCGGTCACCGGCCAGCCCGACTTCGCGCATCTGGTGATCGACTACGTGCCCAAAGACAGCATCGTAGAGTCCAAGTCGCTCAAACTATTCCTTGGCGCTTTCCGCAACCATGCCGGCTTCCACGAGGATTGCACCGTGGGGATCGCCGAGCGGCTGACCGCGGAAATGAAACCGCAATGGCTGCGGATTGGCGGCTATTGGTATCCGCGCGGGGGCATTCCAATCGACGTATTCTGGCAATCGGGTGAGCCGCCCGCCGGGCTGTGGCTGCCGCCGCAGGACGTGCCGGGCTATCGTGGGCGGGGGTGATTTAGCCGCCGCCGGACAGCTTCGGTCCCGGAATTAACCCAAGTCAGCACGATTCTTTTGTTGCAATGCAGCATAAACGCAACCATATTTCTTTTAGTCCGTTCAGGGAGGCGTGAGTCGCGGGAAAAATCCCGCTTTTGCTATAAAGAAAGTCCGAAATGGCCACGTCGTTTGTTCAGCCGCGTACTCGACATATTGCCCTGATCGGTAACTTTTTGCCGCGCCAATGCGGCATTGCGACATATACGACCGATACCTACGCCGCACTGACCGACCGCTTTTCCGATTTGCAGGTCGATGTCTATGCGATGAACGATCGCCCTCAAGGTTACGACTATCCGCCCGCCGTCACCGGCACGATCGCGCAGGACGATCGCATGGCGTATCTCGCTGCCGCGCGCGATATCGAGGCGAGCGGCGCGCAGGCCGTGTGGGTCCAGCACGAATACGGCATTTTCGGTGGGCCCGCGGGCGAACACATTCTGGCGCTGCTCGATCGGCTGACGGTGCCCGTGATCGTCACGCTTCATACCATTCTCGATCAACCCAACGACGATCAGCGCCGCGTGATGGACGGCTTGCTGCAACGCGCCGCCAAGGTGGTCGTGATGGCCGAAATCGGCCGCGAGATTCTGGTCCGGGTATACGGCGCCAATCCCAAGGCGATCATGATGATCCCGCACGGCGTGCCCGACCGCGATCTGGTCGATCCCGACTCGATGAAGGCGCGGTTCGGCTGGGAAGGGCGCAAAGTACTGCTGACCTTCGGTCTGCTTGCGCCAAACAAGGGGATCGAAAGCGTCATCTCCGCCATGCCGGCGGTGGTCGCCGCCAATCCGGACGCGCTCTACGTCGTACTTGGAGCGACGCATCCCAATCTGGCGGCCCGCGAGGGTGAAGCGTATCGAGACCGCCTGAAGGCGCTCGTTGTCGACCGCGGCGTTGCCGGCCATGTCCGCTTCATCGACGGCTTTATCGAAAACGACGAGTTGCTTGATTATCTCCAGGCGGCAGACCTCTACGTCACGCCTTACACCAACCCGCAGCAAATCACGTCGGGCACGCTCAGCTACGCGGTCGGCGTGGGCAAGGCGGTGGTGTCGACGCCTTATATCCATGCCACGGAGATCCTCGCCAACGGGCACGGCGTGCTGGTCGATTTCGGCGACGTCGACGGCTTTGCGCGTGAGATTTCGCGGCTGCTCTACGACGATGGCGACCGGGCCGAGGTGTCGGCGCGCGCCTATGCGCGGGGCCGCACGATGATCTGGCCGCGGCTGGCCGAAGCCAGCATGGGCGCGATCGACGCGATCGTCGCGGCGCGTCCGCGCCGGATCAAGTCGTCGCCGGCACTGCCCGCGCTCCAGCCCAATATAGCCGCGGTTGAGCGGATGAGCGACGCGACCGGCATGTTCCAGCATGCCATCCTGTCGGTGCCTGATCGCCGCCACGGCTATTGCATCGACGACAACGTCCGCGCGCTGATGCTGATGAGCGCGGTTCCTGACCTCGACGCGGAACTGCGCGACAAATGGATGACCGTCTATGCCGCGTTCGTCCAATACGCCTGGAACCCGGACACGCGCCGCTATCGTAACTTCATGAACTTCGACCGGACCTGGTGCGAGGATCAGGGGTCTGAGGATTCGAACGGCCGCACGATCTGGGCGCTGGGCGTCACCGCAAAGCGTGCGGGCCTGTCGAAGCACCGCGACTGGGCGCTGCGCTTGTTCGACGAGACCGCGAGCATCGCGTTCGATCTGATCAGCCCGCGCGCGCAGGCGTTTGCAATGCTTGGCGCCGCCGCCATTCTCGGCGTGCATCCTGGGCACCAATTGGCGCGCAATATTCTCGAGCGCTTTTCTGCGGATTTGCTCGCGTTGCTTGAAGACGCGCGGCGGCCTGAATGGGAATGGTTCGAGATCGTGTTGGCTTATGACAATGCGCGGCTACCCGAAGCGCTGATCCGTGCGGGCATGGCGCTCGGTCGCGATGATTTGCTGAGCCGCGGCCTGTCGACACTCAGCTGGATCGTCGAGCGCCAGACCAGCCCAGAGGGTCGGTTCCGCGCAGTCGGCACCGAAAGCTTCGGCCGCCCGTATGAGGCTCCGCTCGCGTTCGACCAGCAACCGCTCGAAGCGCAGGCCACGATCGATGCTTGCGCGGCGGCGTTCAAGGCGACGGGCGACGTCAAATGGCATGAAGAAGCATCACGGGCTTATCGCTGGTATCTGGGACAGAACGACCTCGATCTACCGCTGGCTACAGCCCAGGATGGTGGCTGCTTCGACGGATTGATGCCTAACGGCCTCAACCGAAATCAGGGCGCCGAGTCGATTTTGGCGCTGCAATTAGCGTCGTGTGCGATTTCCGCACTTGGAAAAGCGACCGGAACCGTGTCAGGGACAGGCCGCGCCGTCGCGTAGCAACGAAACGCGGCGCCGCTTGGATGAATTACAAGCGGGGCTTTCTCGTTGCTCGATATCTTCACGCATCGCCTGAGGCTGCATGCCGATCCCTCTCGGGTGGTGGTGCGGCCGTTCCATATCGGCTGGGCGCCGGGTGGCGTTTCGTCGGGCCGCACCGAGCGATTGGTGAAGGAAGTGCTGGCGTTGTCGGTGCAGGAGACGCGGAGCGAACTCGAGATCGTGCTCAAGGATTTCGAGGCGCGACATTGGCAGACCCGGCGCGTGTTCATGACGCGCTACGACGAAATCGAGCAAATGATGGGCGTCGACGGGACCGAGATCGGCGACGAGAAACGTCAGCTGATCGGCGCCTATTTCTGCCACGAATATTCCTATGCCGCCGCGGCGCTGATGAACCCCAGCGCGGTGCCGCATTTCGACCAGTCGGGCATGCCCAAAGGGTCGATGCGCATCCTGATGTCGCTACGTGCGGTGGGTGAGGGGCACATTTCGTCGGTGGCGTTCCGCGAGGGCATCATCACCGCCAAGAATGAGCTGAAGCTCGCGCCCGAACCGCCCTTCGCGACCGCCGCCGACGTTTACGGCAGCGACGAGGAGCATATTCCGTCTGGGCCAGTGAGGGTGCATCGTCACCGCGATTCGACGCTGTCGGGCACGGTCATCTTCCCGATCACTGCGGCGCAGTCCAAGGGCCTCGAAGATCTCCGCCTGGTCCAGTTCCGCCACGATGACGGCGAAGTCGAGTGGCTCGGCACCTACACCGCCTATAATGGCTCCCAGATCCAGTCGGAGCTGCTGCGCACCGCGGATTTTCGCGCGTTCGATCTGGTGCCGATGACCGGGCCGGCGGCGCGCAACAAGGGCATCGCATTGTTCCCGCGCAAGGTCGGCGGGCGGTATCTGGCAATCGGACGGCAAGACGGCGAGAATCTGTTCCTGCTCGATTCGGACCGGCTGACGCATTGGGAAGAGGGGACGCGGCTCCTCGAGCCGAAATATCCCTGGGAGCTGGTTCAGATCGGCAATTGCGGGCCGCCGATCGAGCTTGCCGAGGGATGGTTGCTGCTGACCCACGGCGTCGGGGCGATGCGCAAATATTCGATTGGGGCGGTGCTGCTCGACAAGGCCGATCCGTCGAAGGTCATTGGTCGCACCCCGCAGCCTATCCTCGCTGCCGCCGATCAGGACCGGGAGGGCTACGTTCCCAACGTGGTCTATTCGTGCGGTGCGATCCGCCACGGTGACTGTTTGTTCCTGCCCTATGGCGTGGCCGACAGCTCGGTCGCGTTCGCGTTCGTGCCGATCAAGGACCTCGTCGCGTCGATGGTCTAGCGCGATGCCGTCTTGGCGTAGCGATACAGCAGACCGGTGATGACGAGGAACAGGACCGTGCCCCCGACCAGCGCGATCGTCTCGTACCCCGGGCCGACCAGCGCTAGGGGGGCGTCCTTTGCGGTCAGATAGACGATGAAGGCGAAAGCGACGCCCCACAGGCTTTCGCCAACGATCATGCCGGTGGCGGTCAGCGTGCCCATGCGGTCGGCGACCTCCGGATTGGCGCTCCGCTTCGCCCAGCGATCGTAAAACCAGCCGATCACTGCCCCCAACACGGTCGGCAGGATCACCGCCATCGGCAGGTAGATGCCCAGCGCCACGCCAAGCGGTGGCAACCGCAACAGCTTGAGCATCCCCATCACTTCGTCGAGCACGATCAGCGCTACCCCGGCGAGCGCGCCATAGCTCAGCATCGTCCAATTGGCGTCACCCGACAGCACGCCCTTGGCGAGCGCGGAAATCAGCCCGGCCTGCGGCGCCGCCAACGCATTGGGTCCAGCGCCCGGCGCGCCGACGAATCCGATCCCGCTGTTGAGGACGTTGAGCACCGGCGGGATGATGATCGACCCGAACACCACGCCGATCACGAGCGCGACTTGCTGCTTCCACGGCGTTGCCCCGACCAATTGGCCGGTCTTGAGATCCTGGAGGTTGTCGTTGGAGATCGTCGCGACGCCGAACACGATGCCGGTGACGATCAGCGAATAGGCGATCAGCGCACTCGTCGTGTTCGCCCCGGGGTGCTGCCCGAACAGCCCGACCAGCATCAGCGCCGAGCCGACAACCGACAGGATGCCGATCCCCGATACCGGCGAATTAGACGCGCCGATCAGCCCGGCCATATAACCTGTCACCGCCGCGATCAGCAGCCCGATTACTACCACGAACAACAACGCCCCGGCGATCAGCGCGAACGCCGACCCGGCCAGCGTGCCGCCCGCGATCACGTCCCACAACAGCCATGTGATCGGCAGCAGCGTGAGCGCCGACACCGCCGCGACCCATTTGATCGGTATATCCTGTTCCTCGAGCGCCAGGACATGGCCGGCATGCCGCGCCGCGCTTGCCGCCATCGCCGACCGGATACCGCCGATCACTGGCCCGGCGATCTTGAGCAACGTCCAGATCGCGGCAACGCCGATCACGCCGGCGCCAAAGAACCGTACGTCCTGCTTGAAAATCGTATTGACCCAGTCGGCGATGTCGCCGGGCATCGGCTGATGCGCGGTCAGGATCGGCAACAGCACGAACCATCCGATGACGAGGCCAAGCCCCATCGCCGCGCCGACCGAAATGCCGACCAGGTGGCCAACGCCGAGCAGCGCGAACGACAAGCTCCCGGATATCCCCGTCGCGCCTTTGCCGACGCGGAAAGTCGTGGCCGCGGTGTCGGTGACGATCTTGGTCTGGGTAAAGATCGCGAAGCCGGCCGAGGCCAGACTGTTCCAGATCAGCACCAACAAGCCGCGGCGGCTTTCTTCCTCACCTTCGCGCGAACCGGCACCGATCTGGAGCACCTCAGCTGCGGCGACGCCTTCGGGGTAGGGGAGGTCGGTATCGACCACGAGCGCGCGCCGGAGGGGGACGGAGAACATCACACCGAGGATGCCCCCGGTCGCGGTGATCATCGCGGTCTGGACATACGGAAAGCCCTGCCACCAGCCGATCATCACCAGCCCCGGCAGGACGAAGATGATCGCCGCCAGCGTCCCCGCCGCACTGGCGATCGTTTGGACGATATTGTTCTCCAGGATCGTCGCGCCCTTGAACAGTCGCAGGATCGCCATCGAGATCACCGCCGCCGGAATCGAGGTCGCGAAGGTCAGCCCGACTTTGAGCCCGAGATAGACGTTCGCTGCGGTGAACAGGAGGGTGATGATACCGCCCAAGACGATGCCGCGAACGGTGAGTTCGGCGAGCGGGCGGGAAGGTGCGGAAGTAGCCATACCCGCATCGTGGCACAGTTTTACCGGGCGAGCGAGGCCGTGGTGTAGTCGCTGTGAAGCGACCAGCCGAGGCTTTCGTAAAGCGCACGGCCGGGTGGGGTGGCGCAGAGCATCGCGTCGCGAATGCCGAACATGTCGGCCTGGGCGGCGAGCGCGCGCATTATCGCGGTGGCGAGTCCGCGGCGTTGGTGTGGGTCGGTGGTTCGTATGCGGTCGAACACGACGAGGTCGTCCATTGCGATGATGCGCCCGCGGGCGGCTTCGTCACCGGCGGGATCGGTGACGGTCGCGAAGGTCACGGCGCCGTCGCGCGCCAGATAGAGGGTGAGCCCGTCCGGCAGTATCGGCGGGCGATCGAGCATCGCGGCGACGGGCGCGGTCATCATGTAACCGGGCGTCGCGATTTCCCAGTTTGCGGGGAGGAGCGGACGGACGGCGCCCGCGGGCGCGCAGACCTTGAGGTTGAGCAACGGCCGATCAATCCGCGCGGCGAGGTCGCGGATCGGCGCGCGATCGAGACTGGCGAAGATATAGCGCCCGATCTGCTCGGGCTGGCCGACATGGATATAGAGCCCGCCGTCGCGCGCTACCGGCGGCGTTGCATCACGCGAGATCGCCCACGCCTCGGCCCAGCGGGCAATGAGGGATGGGTCGGCCGCCGCGTAGTCGCTCAATCGAACCCGTTCTCCAGGAACCGCTCGGCAAAGGCGCAGTGCATCGCGATGCCCTTGGCCATCACCGATTCCTCGATCGTCATCCTGGTGTTGTGAAGCGGCGGGTTGGTGGATGGGTCCGAACCCTCCGGCGCCACCCCGATAAACGCCATGGCGCCGGGGATGTCGCGCAGCACATAGCTGAAATCCTCGCCGCCCATGATCGGCGCAGGCATCGGCAGCCATTGGCCTTCCTCGAGGCTGTCGGAGACGCGCTCGATCAAATCGACCGCGCGCGGGTCGCACATCGTCACGGGATAGCCGTCGTCGATCCGCACCTCTGCAGTCAGGCCGTGCGCCGCAGCGATATGCTCGACGATCCGGGTCAGCCCGGCGCGCGCCTGGTCGCGCGTTTCGGGACTCAGCGTACGCAGCGTGCCGATCATCTGTACTTCGCCAGGCACGATATTGTAGGCCGATCCCGCCTCGATCTTGGTGATCGACAGCACCGCAGGGTCGGTCGCGGGAACCTGACGCGCGATGAACACCGACAGCGCGGTGACGATCTCGGCGGCGACCGGGATCGGGTCGAGGCAATTGTGCGGCATCGCGGCGTGGCCGCCCGCGCCCTTGACGGTGATGTTGAGCGCGTCGGTCGAGGCGAGCAGCGGCCCCTTGCGCGTGCGAATCCCGCCGGCGCGTGTGTTGGGGTCGATATGCAGCGCAAATGCGGAGTCGGGCCGCTCGATGGCGAGCAGCCCGTCCTCGATCATGAAGCGCGCGCCGTGGTGGCCTTCCTCGCCGGGCTGGAACATGAAGACGACGGTGCCGGGGAGCTGATCCTTGCGGGCGCTGAGCGCACGGGCGGCGCCGACCAGCATCGAGCAATGGCTGTCATGGCCGCAGGCGTGCATCGCGTTGGGAACGGCGCTGGCGAACTCCAGCCCGGTTTCCTCGGGCATCGGCAGCGCGTCCATGTCGCCGCGCAACAACACCACGCGCCCATTGTCGCCGCCGCCGCGCAGGATCGCGACGAACCCCGTGGTCGAGGTCGATTCGTGGATTTCAAGCGGCAGCCCTTCGAGCGCGGCGCGCAGCTTCGCGGTCGTGCGCGGGCATTGGTTGCCGATTTCGGGGTCGGCATGGATCGCGCGTCGGAGCGCGACGACCTCGTCGAGTTCGGCCTCGCCGGCGGCGGTCCAGTCGGTGGTGAATTCGGTCATGCGAGTCTCCGGTCTGGCTTCACCATATCTCATTACGCTTCCCCGGCGAAGGCCGGGGCCCAGCATCGAGCCGCTCGCAATGGGACCCCGGCCTTCGCCGGGGAGGCGGAATCGACGAGGCGGTCTATCTACCCTTGAACAACCCGCCAAGCACACCGCGTAGCAGGCCACCGACCACACCGCCCGCGATGCCGCCTGATTTGCCGAACACGGCCTTGGTCGCTTCGCGCGCGATCGCCGTGCCCGCCGACCGAGTCGCGGACGTTGTGGCGCTCCTGATTGCACGGTTCCATGGGGTGTTGGCGGCCGCCTTGGCGTCGGCGGCGGCCTGGCGGTCGGCGGCGATCTTGGCGCGCTCGGCTTCCTTGGCGAGGCGGGCGTCTTCCTTGGCCTGCGCGGCGGCGGCTTTGTCGGTGTCGGTCTTGGCTTGCGCCTCCGCGGCCGCGGCCTTCGCCTCGTCAGACTTGGTCTTGAGAATTTCCTCGGCGGATTCACGGTCGATCAAGGCGTCGTATTTGTTGCCGATTGGGTCGGTCGAGATCAGCACGCCGCGCTCGACCGGGGTCACCGGGCCGACCCGCGACGAGGGTGGCTTGATCAACGTGCGCTGGACCGGCGACGGCGCGCCGTCGGGCTGGAGCAGCGACACCAGCGCTTCCCCGACCTTCAACTCGGTGATGACGGTCGCGACATCGACCCCCGGATTGCTGCGGAACGTGGTCGCTGCCGCCTTGACCGCGGCCTGGTCGCGCGGCGTGAAGGCATTGAGCTTGTGCTGGACGCGATTGTTGAGCTGGCCGGCGACGGTGTCGGGGATGTCGATCGGGTTCTGCGTGATGAAATAGATGCCGACACCCTTCGAGCGGATCAGCCGGACGACCTGTTCGATCTTGTCCTCGAGCGCCTTGGGAATGTCGTCGAACAGCAGATGCGCTTCGTCGAAGAAGAAGCACAGCACCGGTTTGTCGGGGTCGCCGATTTCGGGGAGGTGTTCGAACAATTCGCTCAGCAGCCAGAGCAGGAAGGTCGAATAGAGCCGCGGGCTCTGCATCAGCTTGTCGGCGGCGAGGATGTTGACGATCCCGCGGCCCTTGTCGTCGCAACCGATGAAATCGGTCATCGTCAGCGCGGGCTCGCCGAAGAAATGGTCTGCGCCCTGACTGCGCAGCTGGAGCAGCGAGCGCTGGATCGTGCCGACCGACGCCTTGCTGACATTGCCATAGGTGGTGGTCAGCTCGTCGGCGCGTTCGGCGCAACTGACCAGCATTGCCTGGAGGTCGTCGAGATCGAGCAGCAGCAAGCTGTCTTTGTCGGCGACGGTGAAGGCGATCGTCAGCACGCCTTCCTGCACGTCGTTGAGGTCCATCAGGCGGGAGAGCAGCAGCGGACCCATTTCAGACACGGTGGTGCGGATCGGATGACCCTGTTCGCCGAACAGGTCCCAGAATTGCACCGGATTGTCGGTGTAGGACCAGTCGGCCATGCCGATATCCTTGGCGCGCGCGGTGAAAATGTCGGCGTTCTTGGCGGTCGGCGAGCCGGCCATCGCAAGTCCCGACAGATCGCCCTTCACATCGGCGACGAAGCACGGGACGCCGGCCTGGCTCAACCCGTCGATGATACCCTGGATCGTCACCGTCTTGCCGGTGCCGGTCGCGCCCGCGATCAGCCCATGGCGGTTGGCGCGCTTGAGTTCGAGCGCCTGCGGATCGGCGCCGCCGGACCCTGCGCCGATGAAGATGGTGGTCGTGTCGGCCATGCGAAAACTCCCTCGTCCCGGATCCGGGACGAGGGAGTTTTAGCTCGCCTTATCGGCCGAGTCAGCCCTTCAGCTTGACCGCGATGTACAGGCTGCCCTGGCGCACGCGCGTGATGTAGAGCAGCACCGTCGTGCGCCCCGCCGCCTTGGCCGCGTTGACCTGAGCGGCGAGTTGCGCCGGGGTCGATATCGCGATGCGGTTGACCGACGAAATGATGTCGCCGCGCTGCAGGCTCTTGGCCGCGGCGTCGCTCGACGCGTCGATGTTGGTGACGACGACGCCGCTGACGCTGCCCGGCTGGATCCCCAGGCTATTGGCGACGCCCGGGGTCAGCGCGGTCACGGAGATGCCGAGCAAGTCGGTCGATGCGCGTAGTTCGGGTGCGCCGGGCGCCCCGTTGCCGTCGGGCGCGCCGCCGGGAACCAGATTAGCCAATTCCTCTTCGCTCGGGCGCGTGCCGACGATGGCGTTGATCGTCAGCGGCTTGCCGTCGCGGATCACGGTGAGGCGCGCGGTCGAGCCGGGTGCCAGATTGGCGATCAGATACGACAGCGTCTCATCGGGATTCACTTCCCTGCCGTTGACCGCGAGGATAACGTCGCCCTGCTTGATCCCGGCCTTCTCCGCGGCCTGGCCTGGTTCGACGCGGCCGATCAGCTCGCCCTTGTCCTTGGGCAGGCCGAGCGAAGCGGCGATATCCTCGTCGATCGCCTGACGACCGACACCCAGATAGCCGCGCTGGATCTTGCCGCCCTTCATCATCGTGTCGATGATCGGCTTGGCCGATTCGGCGGGGATGGCGAAGCCGATGCCGACCGAGCCTTCCGACGGTGAATAGATTTGCGAATTGATGCCGATGACGTTGCCGTTCAGGTCGAACATCGGCCCGCCCGAATTGCCCTTGTTGATCGCGGCATCGGTCTGGATGAAGCGGTCATACGCGCCGCCCTGGCCGGTGACGCGGTGCAGCGCCGAGACGATGCCGGCGGTGACGGTCCCGCCCAGCCCGAACGGATTGCCGATCGCGATCACCCAGTCGCCGACGCGCGCCTGGGTCGAATCGCCGAACTTCACATAGGGAAGGTTGGTCGCATCGATCTTGAGCAGCGCAAGGTCGGAGCTGGTGTCGCTGCCGATCAGCCGCGCGACATATTCCTTCTTGTTGACGAGCGTGATCGTGATCGATTCGACCTTCGCCCCGCGCGCGGCGGCGTTCACCACGTGCGCGTTGGTGACGACATAGCCGTCGGGGGAAATGATGAAGCCCGACCCGAGGCTCTGGCCTTCGCGGGTGACGGGCTGGCCGTCGCCGCCGTTACCGCTGCCGTCGCCGAATAGCTGCATCAGCGGATTGTCCTGGGTCGAGACCTGGACCTTCTGCTTGGTCGAGACATTGACCACCGCGGGCTGGAGCTTGGCGACCATGTCGGCGAAGCTCATCGGCGCACCGGGTTTGGGCGCCGCCGAGGCGATCGTGCCGGGCTCGTTCTGGGCGCTTTGGGCGTAAGCGGGGTGTTGCAGCACCAGCGAGGAGGCGGCGCCTCCGATCAGCAAGGCGGTGGTAATGGCGTAAGCGTAGCGCAACTTGGTCTTCCTCTTCGTCTCGACGAAACCCCGGTCTGGCCGGCTATGTGGCGGGTCTAGGCTGAACGGCGATTGAATATGAACGAATTGCAAGGAAC
>JBDSWC010000041.1:0-29891 GCA_039926845.1 Sphingomonas sp.
GATCCTGCCTCCTGCTCCCGCAGGATCGCGATCACCTGCTCCTCGGTAAACCTGCTGCGCTTCATCTTCGTCCTCCTCGTGTGAAGGACTCTAGCTCAAACTGGCAGAGTTTCAGGGGAGCACGTCAGGCGTCCAACATGGCGGCGAAGGTTGAAGGCAGGTGGCTCCCCGCCTCCGCAGGGGATTCAATGGAAACAGACATTGAAGGGTTTTCCTATTCGCTGGCGCTCGTGAGCGACGGCGACGTTTTTGGAGTGCGTCAGGATGCGCAGGCGGACCAGAGCAAGCGATTGCTCGCCGATGGACCGATTTCCGCCAACCACTGTTGGGCCAGCATCCCGTAACGCATGGTCGGCGTTGAGGACGAGAGCGCGTAGCCTCGCACTTGGCCCGTCTCCCATAAGGGAGGGAACGTGGCGGCAAATACTGAGTGGATGGGTTTTCCGAAGAGACGAATTATGTCCGGTGCGCCGAATTCCGGCAAATCTACTGGCAGGCAAAATTTGCCAAGGCGCCGATAGCCCTCTGTAATCCCGTAGCGGTGAATGGCAAAAACCACTTCCCCATACTGTTCGATTGCCGAAGTCACTCGGTCGAGCGTGTTTTCGGCTGGATCGTTTATCGGATCGAGAAACACGACGCGCGGGGCGTGCGACGGCCCCTCGATAACCCGAGCCGTAAAATAGGGCGCGCGCGATGAGGGATCGAAAATTGCGCACACGGCTAAGCCTCCCCCTGCTGATCGATATCCACGCCGGCGAGCCGACGAACACTGTCGATCCTCACCAATCTGCGTGAGCCTATGCAAACCGTCACCAGCCTATTGGCCGCAATAAGTTCCGCGCCCTTCGTCTTTCCGATCGCCAGCATCGCCCAAGCCTCGGCTTGGCTGCAAAGAATGGGTTCCATGTCTCGTATCTCCACCACTTGGCACCGGGCGGATTCGCGCGGGCCTTCACGGGTGGCGAACCATTTATCCGAGGTGGAACGCCGAACCTAAATGGCGCGACGGCATTGTTTTGCCATTTCTCGCGCAATTATCGAGCCGCGAGCGGGCGCCCTACCGGCTTCTTTTTGATCGCGTTCCAACTAGACTCAAAGCTTCCGGAAAGGCCCTTGGCGCGCGGGTCTTTCATGAAGGCATTTCGCGCCGCTTTCATTCCCGTGAGAGGCGTGGCCCGAATCCATTCGTCCATTTCAGCAACGGTGAAGCGGCCTAGCTCAATCAGCGACTTCGTCAGATCAGAAGGAAATTCCCGCATTAAATCTGCACGGTTGACCATTATGAAGCGGTAATGATTCTCCAATGGAGAATCATGCTCCGCTCTTTCGCGGCGCCAGGCCAACTCGACTTTGCGATATGGCGCGGGAAACAAAGTATCGTCTAACGTGTCGAATCCTCGATAGTCCGCGAACCGTTGCGCTGGAATTCGTTCAGTAGGAATCTTGTCATCACGGTCGTCGTCGAAAACGTGAGCGTATTTTTGTCCGAGAATTTCGATTTGCTCGCCCAAACCCAAATCAGCGAATTTCTCAACCGCAGATTTAATCGCCCTGTCGAGACGATCATTTTGGTCGATCCGCTCGTGGCACTGCATTTTCCCCAAGCCTAACAGCTTGGATAGCACGGGACCCGCAACGGACCGTCTCAAGGCAATCCATGAGATGGCGTGGGAAAGCGAGACAAATGGCTTGTCAGGCGGAAGCCGGGAAAGAAGGCCAAAACTTTGAGCAAGGCCGTTTGCGTCGGCGCTCATTTCCCGCCCTTCGCTTTCGCGATCGGAATGACCTTGGCCTCACTCGCTGCACCGTTAGCACAATATTGGCCCCAAACCTCCATGAGCTTTACCCGCGCGCCCGGCTGACCCTGCGTTCCGAGGTAGGTCGTGCGGCGATACGCAGCTTGCACCGCGTCCGGTGTCTTGTGCGCGAGCGCGGCCTCCACCACGGCATCGGGGAAATTTTCGTTAGCCGCCCAATCGGTGAGAGTGCTGCGGAAGCCGTGGACGTGGTAGGGCTCGCTCATGTCGCGCAGCACTTTTAACAGCGTCATATCGGACATGGCGCCGCCGCTGGCACCGGGAAACACAAACTCACTGCCGGTCATCTTCAACGCGGCGGCTTTCGACAATATGGTTAGAGCCGCTTCGGAGAGTGGCACGATGTGCGCCTTGCCTCGCTTCATATGATCCGCCGGGACGGTCCAAAGCTTCGCGTCTAAGTCGAATTCATCCCACATCGCCAACCGCGCTTCCTGCGAGCGCACGCCGGTCAAAATCAGCAACTCAAGCGCCAAGCGCCCGTATGAAGGTCGGCGGCGCAAAGCGCTGATAAAGCCGGGCACCGCGACATAGGGCATCGCTTTGCGATTTTCCCGCTCTCTCGATTGTCGGGGTAAACCTCGCCCAGCTTTTAGACTGCCATTGCCCGATGGCGCTTCCGTCGATCGCCAGCCCTTTGCGTGGGCATAATCGAGGACAGAGCAAATCCGATTGCGAACCTGACGCGCCGTTTCCGGGATTTCCTGCCAGATCGGAGTCAGGACGCTGATAATGTCGGCGGCCGTGACGCCGCCGGTCGGCCGTTCCCCCAATTTCGGAAAGGCATAGTTCTCAAGGCTGGCGAGCCATTGACGCGCGTAAATCTGACTTTTCCAGCCCGGTTCGTTTTCGACGTGATAGAGTTTTGCGGCTTCACGAAAAGTGACCTTGGCGGCGGCTTCATCCCTTCGCTCGGTAAGCACGTCGCGCTTTTCGACCTTGATCGCCTTGCGCAACTCGCTTGCCTTGTCGCGGGCCTCCGCCAACGTCAGCAGCTTGGCGCTGCCTAGCCCGAGGTCTTGCCGTTTGCCGTCGCGCTGCAACCGCACGGTCCATGAGGCGCCACCGCGCTTATCGACCTTGAGGAACAGGCCATCGCCGTCCTGATAAGTGCCGGGATTAGATATCGCCGCCTTGACTGCGGTCGCTGTCAGCTTGCCCATCTTCCCCCACACTTTCTTCCCCCACATTCGGGGATCGAAGTGTGGGGGAAAGCCGATCTTCCCCCACACTTCCCCCACATTGTAACGCGGTTGCAGGCGGGCGGCAACGGGCGCGGACGGGCTTAGATGGTTAACTAAGCCTCAGAGGGGGCGGGGTTTTACGGTGTTTGGCGGGCCCTCACGATCGAGGGGGTGGTGGACAGGGCTGGATTCGAACCAGCGTACGCTTGCACGGGCAGATTTACAGTCTGCTGCCTTTAACCACTCGGCCACCTGTCCCCAGGCGTTGCCCCCGTTCGGGGTCGTCGCTTTCGAAAGCGAGGGCGCCCCATGCCCAAGCGGGGCCGCGCTGTCAACGCGGGTCACCGGCCTTGCGCGGGGACACGCGCGGCAATAGCGTGCGCGCCGTTCGTCGTTCCCTGGGGGATACCATCCATGCGCAAAACCTTGCTCGCCGCGGTCGCGGCCGTTGCCCTCGTCATTCCTGCCGCGTCGCAGTCGAGCGACCTCGGCATGACCACGCGGATCATGGACGAAGGGTTCAACCGCAGCCAGGTGATTCTGACCGCCGAATACCTTGCCGACCAGATCGGGCCGCGGCTGACCAATTCGCCCGCGATGCGTAAGGCGGAAGGCTGGACGATAGGCAAGTTCAGCGAATGGGGGCTGGCGAACGTCCATAAGGAAGGGTTCGAATTCGGCCGCGGCTGGTGGATCGACAGCTCGTCGGTCAGGGTGGTCAGCCCGCGCCCGATCCAGCTGACCGCGATACCGATCGCCTGGACGCCGGCGACCAATGGTGCTGTCACCGCCGAGGTCGTGGTCGCGCCGATTTCGACGCCGGCCGACTTCGCCAAATGGAAGGGCAAGTTGCGCGGCAAGATCGTGCTGGTGACCCGGCCCGACACTGGTTCAGAGCCGGGTGAGGCGGCGTTCAAGCGCTACACCGATGACGACCTCGCCAAGATGGATCAGTTCCAGCAGCCGATCTACGATCCCGCCGCGGCCGATGCCCGGGTCAAGCGGCTCGGCTTCGCCAAAGCAATGGACGCGTTCCTGCAGGAAGAGGGCGCGGTCGCTTACGCCACCAAATCGCGGCTCGACGGCAAGCTCGTCCATGGCGAGGGCTATCTGTTCGGGGTCGGCGACACCGTGAAGACGCCGGGCGTGGAGATTGCGGCGGAGGATTACCGCCGCCTCGCGCGGCTTGCCGGGCTCGGCCTCGCGCCGACCGTGTCGATCAACAGCGACGTCCGCTTCGACGACAGCGACAGCAAGGCGTACGACGTCATCGCCGACATCCCCGGCACGGCGAAGGACGGCAGCTATGTGATGGCCGGCGCGCATCTCGATTCCTGGGTGGCGGGCGACGGCGCGGCGGACAACGGCGCCGGCTCCGCGATGATCATGGAGGCTGCGCGCATTCTGTCGAAGATGCCCAAGCCCAAACGCACGATCCGCTTCGCATTGTGGGCCGGCGAGGAACAGGGGCTGCTCGGGAGTCTCGCTTATGTCGAGAACCACTTCGCGACGCGCGGCGGCAATGCGACCGCGACGGGGCTGGCGCGCTATCAGGGTTGGGGCAACCGCTGGCCGATCACGACCAAGCCCGAATGGTCGAAGATGGCCGCCTATTTCAACATCGACAACGGATCGGGCAAGCTGCGCGGCATCTATGCCGAGAACAACCCGGCGGTGGTGCCGATCTTCAAGGACTGGCTTACCCCGTTCAATTCCATGGGCGCGGCCTCGGTCGTGATCCGCAAGACCGGCGGCACCGACCATGTGTTCATGCAGGCAGTGGGGCTGCCCGGGTTCCAGTTCATCCAGGATCCGCTCGACTACGGCAGCCGCGTCCACCACACCTCGATCGACACGTTCGATCACTTGAAGGGCGACGACATGCGCCAGGCCGCGGTGATCCTGGCGGCGTTCCTGTGGAATGCGGCGAACGGCGACGCGCTGCCGCGCGCGCCGGTGCCGACCCAGCCGGTCAAGACCGATCCATTCGCTTATGGGGATGAATAAGAAGTGGTGAAACGTCGCGGGCATCGGCCGTCGCAGGGCATCAACAACCGTCCCCGGATCTGGGGCCGGCATCCGGTGCTGGCGGCGCTCGCCAACCCGGAGCGGACTGTCCGCAAGATGTGGGCGACGCGCGAGGCGCTGGTGGGGCTCGATATCCCGCCGGTGATTCCGATCACCTTTGCCGATGTTGCGGATCTCGGCCGGCTGGTGCCCGGCGACGCACCCCACCAGGGGCTCGTGATCGAGGTCGAGCCGCTCGAGGATATCTGGCTCGGCGATTTGCTCGAACAGGGAATGGGCGAGGGCGACGAGCGGCCGCTGCTGGTGCTCGACCAGGTCACCGACCCGCACAATGTCGGCGCGATCCTGCGTTCGGCCGCGGCGTTCGACGCGCTCGGCATCGTGACTCAGGACCGCCATTCGCCGCCCGAAAGTGGCGCGCTGGCGCGGTCGGCGTCGGGGGCGCTGGAAATCGTGCCGTGGGTGCGCGTGGTGAACCTGTCGCGCGCGCTGGAGGAGATTTCGGACGCCAATTTCTGGCGGATCGGGCTGGCGGGGGAGGCGACCGACACGCTCAGCAAGGCGATCGGTAAGGCGCGGGTCGCGCTGGTGCTCGGCGCGGAAGGCGAAGGGATGCGGCACAACACGATGCAGCATTGCGACCAGCTCGCGAAGCTGCCGATCTCGCCGCGGATGGAAAGCCTCAACGTGTCGAACGCCGCCGCGATCGCGCTCTATGCGGTGGCGGCGCGGGACTAGTCTTCCGCGGCGATCCGCACCTTCAGCCCGTCGAGCGCGTCGGTGAACTCGATCTGGCACGACAGCCGGCTGGTCTCGTCGCGGTCGGCGGACGAATCGAGCAAGTCGTTCTCGTCCTCGCTCATCGGATTCACTTTGGCCGCAAATTCCGGGTCGACATGGACGTGGCACGTCGCGCAGCTGCAGCAGCCGCCGCACAAAGCCAAAATCTCGTCGATCCCGGCGTCGCGGATGACCTCCATCACCGAAAGGCCGGCCTCGCCCGTGATTTCCTGTTCTTCCCCGCCGCGCGTCACGACGATAAGCTTGGGCATGATAATCCTTCCTGATCCGGTCGCCCTGCGCCATGCCGCGCCGGGACCAAGCAATCAAGGCCGCTCACCATGGTGACGACGACGAAGACGATCCGGGCGGCGTGCGATGCGCTGGGCAAGGTCGAGCCGCGGTTTGCCGAGGCGGTCGCGCGCGCGGGCTATCCCGAACCGCGCGTGCGCGAGCGGGGCTACGGCACGTTGCTGCGCACGATCGTCGGCCAGCAAGTCAGCGTTGCCGCGGCGGCGTCGATCTGGCGCAAGCTCGAGGAGCAATGCGGCGATCTCGAAGATCCGGCCAACGTCGCGAAAGCGAGCGACGAGCAACTCCGCGCGGCCGGGCTATCGCGGCAAAAGGCGAGCTATGCGCGCAGTCTTGCGGAGGAAGTGACGAGCGGCCGGCTCGACCTGACCAATCTTCCTGCCGACGACGAGGAAGCGATCGCCAAGCTGGTCCAGGTCAAGGGCATCGGCCGCTGGTCGGCGGAAATCTATCTGCTGTTCGCCGAAGGCCGCCCCGACGTCTGGCCCGCCGGCGACCTGGCGGTGCAGATCGAGATCGGCCGCATCCTCGGCCACGACGAGCGCCCGAGCGAAAAGGCGATCCGCGAACTGGCGGAGCAATGGCGCCCCCACCGCGGCGCTGCGGCGATCCTGGCGTGGCACCACTACAAGGTCGATATGGCGGTGATCTGATCTCAAATCCTCCCGCGCCAGGGGGAGGTGTCAGCGCAGCTGTCGGGGGGAGGTCAACGACCAACTATCGTTGTGCTTCCTCCCCCTCCGTCGCCTTCGGCGACACCTCCCCCTGGCGGGGGAGGATCAAAATTCAGCTTGCCGCCGTCCAAACCAACGTCTGGCAGAATACCGCGACGCATCCTTGCACCTTGAGCTTGGCGCCGTCGCGCGCGACGAAGGCGCGATATGTCTTGCCGGTCTTGGGGTCGTAAATTTGCCCCTTCCAGCCCTGGCCGTCGGGCGACAAGTCGATCAAGATCGCCCGCCCGACCAGCGGACGCCCCCTTAGCGCCGGATCGGGATTGCGAGCATCGACCGGCGGCCCCGAGGGCGGTCCCTTGATCAGTTTCACGATCCGCCCGCACAGTGCCGCTCCGCAAGGTCCGATGGCCACGACTGCGCCGCCGTCCGCGGTCAGCCAGCGGCCGGCGATCGGCGGCGCGGCGAAGGCGGGAAGCGTGACGGCCAGCGCGAGTGCGGCGACGAGACGGCGAATCATGGCATACCCCTCAAGCTGGTCATTGCGCAGCATGCGTGGACGACTTAGCGCTGTGTTCCAAGGGAGTAGCGGTGCGTGACCAGTAACCGGGCGATCGCCGCGACGGCCGAGGCCGAGATCGCGGTCCAGTTCATCCAGCCCGCGCCGGCGCTGCGCCGCTTCATTTCGGGCTATCATTTCTACACGCTCAACTTCGCGCCCGGCGTGGCGCATGACGATCTGTTCTACCCGGCCTGGGGCAATATACGCTTCTATTCGCGCGACGCCGATTGGCGGATCGCCATTGGCGAGCGGATTTTCGATCCCGTGCCGCACGCCGCTCTGTTCGGCCCGACCAGCCGCGCCAGCGTCAGCCGGTCGACCAGCGGGACGCTGATCGGTGCCGGGCTGACCCCGCTCGGTTGGAATAACTTCGTGCGCGCAGCGGCGGCGGACTTCGCCGATCGCATCGTGCCGTTAGGCGACGCCGTGTCCGGCACCGACGGCCTGGCCGATGCGGTCCTCGCCCCGCCCGACGCGACGGCTGCCGCGTCGGTGATGGACGACTTTTTCCTCGCGCGGCTGGGGCGGCCCGCGCGCAGCGAGCCGCGGATCGAGGCGATGCACCGCCTGCTCGCCGAATCGCCACCGATCACCGTCGATGTCGCGGCGGCCGAACTGGGCATGCACCCGCGCGCATTTCTGCGGCTCGCGCGCTCGGCGTTCGGGTTCTCGCCGAAGCTGCTGCTGCGCCGCGCGCGCTTCCTCCGCACGCTGACTCGGCTGGAGGAAAATCCGCAGGCCAATTGGGTCGATGTGCTCGGCCTCGGCTATCACGACCAATCGCATTTCATCCGCGATGCGCACGAATTTCTCGGCATGGCGCCGGGCGATTTCCTCTGCATGCCGCGCCCGATCAACGCCGCATCGACCCGGTTGCGCCGCGCGATGCTCGGCGCGCCGGCGCAGGCGCTGCACCGGCCGGATTGACGCGGGGCAGGGGTGCCCAGCATAGCAGTGAAACCGTCGGCGCTAACGAGCGTATCTGGCGATGCACCACGACCAAGGGAACCACGTGACGCCACCGCCGACCAGTGATGCGATCGACCGCAACGCGTTCGGCAAGTCCCTGTCCGAAAGCCACGGCAGCGTGCCCGTGCCCACTCGCGGTTTTTGGCGGCGGGCGATGGCGTTCGTCGGACCGGGTTATCTGGTCGCGGTCGGCTATATGGACCCGGGCAATTGGGCGACCGACCTCGCTGGCGGGTCGGCGTTCGGCTACACTTTGCTTGCGGTCGTGTTGTTGTCGAGCCTGATGGCGATCCTGCTCCAGACGCTGTCCGCCCGCCTCGGTATCGCCGCGGGGCTCGACCTCGCCCAGGCGTGCCGCCAACGCTACAGCCGGCCGGTCAGCGCCGTCCTGTGGTTGCTGTGCGAACTGGCGATCATCGCGTGCGATCTCGCCGAAGTGCTCGGCACCGCGATCGCGCTCAAATTGCTGTTCGGATTGCCGTTGCTCGCTGGCGTCCTCATTACCGCATTCGACGTCATGCTGCTGCTCGCGCTGCAACGCTTCGGGTTCCGCAAGCTCGAGGCGTTCGTGGCGACCCTGCTGATCGTGATCGCGGGGTGCTTCGCCTACGAATTGTGGCTGGCGCGGCCCGATTGGGGCGCGGTCGCGGGCGGGTTCGTGCCGACGGGACAGATCGTGACCAACCCGGCCATGCTCTACATCGCGATCGGCATCCTCGGTGCGACGGTGATGCCGCACAATCTCTACCTCCATTCGTCTGTGGTGCAGACGCGCGCGGTCGAGCGCGACGACAAACGCGGCGCGATCCGCTTCGCGACGATGGACACCGTGATCGCGCTCAGCTTCGCGCTATTGATCAACGCCGCGATCCTGATCCTGGCGGCGGCGACCTTCCACGTCGCCGGACGCACCGACGTCGCCGATATCGAGGAGGCGCACCGCTTGCTGTCGCCGATGCTCGGCGCGGGCGCAGCGAGCGTGGTGTTCGCGCTCGCGTTGCTCGCCTCGGGCCAGAATTCGACGATTACCGGCACGCTCGCCGGGCAGATCGTGATGGAAGGCTTCCTCGATATCCGGCTGCCGGTGTGGCTGCGGCGGATCGTGACGCGGGCGATCGCGATCGTGCCGGCCGCTTTGGTTATAGCGTTGGTCGGGGAGGGCGCGACCACCAACCTCCTGGTCCTCAGCCAAGTGGTGCTCAGCCTGCAATTGCCGTTCGCGGTGATCCCGCTGGTCGCATTCACCGGCGACCGTACGCTGATGGGGGAATTCGCCAGCCCGCTCGCGTTACGCCTTGCGGCATGGCTGGTCGCGGCGGCGATCGTCGCGCTCAACGTCAAGTTGCTGGTCGGGATCGCGTTCGGGTAAGCCAGCCGCCCGCGCCCGCCATTGCGAGCGTAGCGAAGCAATCCACTCCCACGCGGGCCTTCATCGATTGCCCGCCTACGCTCGCAAAAGCGGATTGTGGGCACATTTTCCATTTTCCTACAGCAAACCGTATAGGATAGCTGGACCGTTCTTACCCAACCAAGGAGAACGATCATGGCAATCCTCGATGCGATCATCGGTCCGATCGCCGGGCTGCTCGACAAGCTCATTCCCGATCCCAAGGCGCGTGACGAGGCCAAGCTCAAGCTGCTCGAGCTCCAGGGCAGTCAGGCATGGAGGCGACCCGCACGCAGATCTCGGCGATCATGGCGGAGGCGCAGTCGTCCGATCCCTGGACCAGCCGCGCGCGGGCGAGCTTCCTCTACGTGATGTACACGATGCTGCTCTGGGCGATCCCGATGGGGCTGATCGCCGCGGTGCGGCCACAGATGGCGAAGGACATTGCTGTTGGGATGAGCGCGTATCTCAACGGTATCCCCGAGCCACTCTACGCGCTCTTCGGCATCGGCTATCTCGGCTATACGGTCGCGCGGCAATGGGGGAAGGCGAGGGCATCGATAAGTAGTTGAGAGGCCCGCCCCGGAAGGTGGGAGACAGGGCACTCTGCCGCCAGTTTTCGCTCGCCAATTCAAGCGGCACCAAACGCCCTGGAATTTTGTGAGGTTTGGCCGTGTCGGACAAGGGCCCGCAGCTTTGTCCGTCCAGGCTGGACAAACACCGTGTTGCTCGGTGAGCGGGCCGCGAGCCGACCGTTGACACCGCCTGATGCATCCAAAAGAAAACCGCGACGACCTTTCGGTCGCCGCGGCAATCTTTCCATCGAGGTCAGCCCGGAGGCTGGCCTAAACGCTGTTAGGCGAAACGAACGCGAACCTTGCGGTTGCGGGTGCGCAGCATGCCGCCCATCGCGCCGAAGCCGAGGAGCATCAGGCCCCACGTCGCCGGCTCCGGAACGGCCGTCAGGTTGGCCGTGCCGTTGAAGTTCGAGCCGTTGCCGCCGGTGAAGTTCAGGCTATACCTGACCGTTTCCGACCACGGACCCGCCACGGAGATGGCGTTGCCCGCGCTGAGGACGCCAGGACCAGTGAATACGCCCTGCTGGAGCTGCGTGCCCGCGAACAGCGCGTTCGCAGCGCTGTAGTACGAGGTCAGCGTCGCCGTCGCACCCGAAATGGTGTTCGAGGTCAGCGTGCTGAGCAGGCCGGTGCTCGGCGACGTGATGCCCTGCTGCGTAACGTAGACGTCGATCAGCGCGTTCGAGCCACCCTGGCTCTGGATGTTGATCGACTGGGTCAGCAACGTCGCCATCGAGAGCAACGGGTTACCGGTCGCGCCGACGTTATAGAAATAACCGCCGGTGGTGGTGTTGTAGTTGACCGAACCCGTGCCACCGTCGCAGCCGACGTTGGTGATGGCGCCGCCGTTGACGGCCACGCCGATGCAGATGGTCGCATTGGCGGCAGGCGCCAGTGCGATCGCGGCGACGGTTGTCGCCAGAGATAAAACAATACGCTTCATGGTAGTCCCCTCTTCGAGTCTCAAGTCCAAAGCTTCGGTTGCGACGGGCCGCCCTCTTCACGGGGCGAATCGCGTTTGATCCCATTAACACCCTATTAATCTTTCGGGTCACGTCAATCGGATTGAATCCCATCTCGGGACAATAGTGGCGGGGTATTTCGGCAGATTCTAAGTGATTCTAGATGTTTGCGAAAAACCAGCGCTGCGAGCGGTTGATGCAGTTTAGGTCGATTTCTCGAAGTCCCGCCAAATGAATCGCGGACTGTTACTTCGCGAGTGCCTGGACTTGCCCCAGATCGACCGCGCCGACCGCGCTTTTTAACACGTCGATGCTCGGCGCCAACCCCTTGGCCTCGACCGCGAACCGGCTGGCGACCATCACGCTATAGCTGCCCGACTTGGACTGGTTGTCCCACTCCTCGCTGACCATGTTGCCGCCCTGCATCTCGGTCTTTTCGTATCCCGTCGCGGTCTGTTTCGACGACGACGCGTTGACCGCGCCGCCCAGCGTGGCGATGCTGCCCATCACGCCCATGTCGGTGACCGACAGGCTGAAGCTCTGGTCGCCGGCCTGAAACTGCGCCTTCGCATTGCTGCCGTTGAGCCCGGCGGCGCCCCCGCCCTGACTCTCGATACTGGTGCGGTTCCAGCCGGCGATAGAGGCGGGCAGCAGGTTCTGCAGCGCCGCCGGGTCGACCGCCTTGGCGCCGTCGCCATTCGCCATGCCGGCCTGCATCTTCTCGCCAGCCGCCTTCATGTTCGCAGCCGCCGCCTCGAGCTTGCCGGTATCGATCGTCGTGCCGCCGATCGTGACGCTTCCGCCGGGCGTCGTAATTCCGGCCCCAGGCGTCATCGCGAACATCATGCCCGCCAGCGACGCCGCAAGCAGGCCGACCACGAGGTTGACGACAATGCCGACGACCACCGCGACCACGACATAGATCGGTCGTTGATCGTCGGGCACCTTCATCATCACCGGCACGCCGACCCAGAACAGATAAGCGCTGTAGAGGCCTAGGATCGCCAGCGGCGCGGTAGCCCAGGTGAGCTGGAAGATGCCGCACAGCCATGCCGCGGTGGCGGAAAAGGCGACGAGCTTTAGCGCGGCGATCGCGTTCTTCGCCCCCTTGAAATTGGGCGCCAGCGCGTCGAGCACCAGACTCCACGCCCACACGCCGAGCATCGTGAGCCCGATCGCGAGCACGGCCTGGACGATCGATCCGATCAACGGCATGCGGAAACTGACGCCGAACACCGTCAGCGGGAACAGGATGTTGCGGATCAGCCCCGCAACCGGCCCGATCGCGGCGAGCGGCAACACCCACGTGACCATGATGCTGTTAAGCGTCATCGGCTCGGCCTCGATCGCCGGCCATTCGGTCTTAGGCGACATGACGATACGCTTGATCCGTTCGATCACGTTGCTGGCTGCGGGCGGCGGGCCGGGAGGCGGCGGTGGCGGCAACGCGCTCGGGCTATCGTTGGGAAATTCGCTGGCCATGATTGCTCCCCTTCGCTGCGGGGCGAACCGCCCCTTGTCCGCAACATGCGACCTTGCGCCGCCAAAAGATTGGACAGGCGCGACATATCCGATCTGTTGCGCAGGCGAAACCGGTCCCTACATTCGCGCCATGAGCGACAGCATTACATGGCACGGCACCACGATTCTCTCGGTGCGCCGTAACGGCAAGGTGATCGTGATCGGCGACGGCCAGGTCTCGGCCGGGCAGACGGTGATGAAGCCCAACGCGAAAAAGGTGCGGCGGCTGGGCGACGGCAGCGTCATCGGCGGGTTCGCTGGGGCCACCGCCGACGCCTTCACCTTGTTCGAGCGATTGGAGGCCAAGCTCGAGCGCGCCAACGGCCAGCTGATGCGTGCCGCGGTCGAGCTCGCCAAGGACTGGCGCACCGACAAATACCTCCGCAACCTTGAAGCGATGATGATCGTCGCCGACAAGGACGTGACCTTGATCCTGACCGGTAACGGCGACGTGCTCGAGCCCGAGAATGGTGTCGCGGCGATCGGGTCCGGCGGCAATTACGCGCTCGCCGCGGCGCGGGCGCTGGTCGATTACGAGCAGGATGCCGAGACGATTTGCCGCAAGGCGATGGCGATCGCTGCCGAAGTCTGCGTCTACACCAATGATCGGCTGACGGTGGAGAGCCTCGACAGCGCGACGTGATCTCCACTCCCCTCCCTGGAAGGGGGGGGGTCGGGGTGGGTCGCTACACGCGACACCCCTAGTTTCCACCCACCCCCAGCCCCTCCCTTCCAGGGAGGGGAGCGAGAATGAAATGAACGACGCCCTTACCCCCAAAGCCATCGTCGCCGCGCTCGACGCGCACATCATCGGCCAGACTGACGCCAAGAAGGCCGTCGCGGTGGCGATGCGCAACCGCTGGCGGCGGCAACAGCTCGGCGCCGATCTGCGCGACGAGGTGACGCCCAAGAACATCCTGATGATCGGCCCGACCGGGTGCGGCAAGACCGAGATTTCGCGCCGCCTCGCCAAGCTGGCCGACGCCCCGTTCGTCAAGGTCGAGGCGACCAAGTTCACCGAAGTCGGCTATGTCGGGCGCGATGTCGAACAGATCGCGCGCGACCTGGTCGAGGAAGCGATCCGGCTCGAGAAGGAACGCCGCCGCGTCGCGGTGAAGGACAAGGCCGAGGAGGCGGCGATGGCCCGCCTGCTCGACGCGCTGACCGGAAAGGATTCGTCGACCGCGACGCGCGAGGCGTTCAAGCAGCGGTTCCGCGACGGCGTGCTCGATGCGACCGAGATCGAAATCGAACTCGAAGCCGCGCCGCAAATGCCGTTCGATATTCCGGGCGCCGGCCCGCAGATGATCAACCTCGGCGAAATGATGAAGGGGTTCGGCGGGCCGCAGCTCAAGCGCCGCAAGCTAACGGTGCCGATGGCGTGGGACAAACTGGTCGAGGAAGAAGCCGACAAGCGCCTCGACCAGGACGAAGTGTCACGCCAGGCGCTCGCCGATGCAGAAGCCAACGGGATCGTGTTCCTCGACGAGATCGACAAGATCGCCGTGAGCGATGTGCGCGGTGGGTCGGTCAGCCGCGAAGGCGTCCAGCGCGATTTGCTCCCGCTGATCGAGGGCACCACGGTCGCGACCAAATACGGCCCGATGAAGACCGACCATATCCTGTTCATCGCGTCGGGTGCGTTCCACGTCGCCAAGCCGAGCGACTTGCTGCCCGAACTGCAGGGCCGCTTGCCGATCCGCGTCGAACTGAAAGGCCTGACCGAGGACGATTTCGTCGCGATCCTGTCCGACACCAAGGCGTCGCTGCCCGAACAATATAAGGCGCTGATCGCGACCGAGGGCGTGACGATCGACTTCACCGACGACGGCATCCGCGCGGTCGCCAAGATTGCCGCGGAGGTGAACGGCGCGATCGAGAATATCGGCGCGCGGCGGTTGCAGACGGTGATGGAAAAGCTGCTCGAGGAGGTCAGCTTCGATGCCGAGGACCGCGCCGGCACGTCGCTGACCATCGACGCGGCGTATGTCGAGAGCCAACTCGCGAGCATTGCGCGCGACACCGATCTCAGCCGGTTCGTGTTGTAGGTGTTATTCGCCCCTCCCTTTCAGGGGAGGGGACGGGGTGGGGGATGCCCTGCAGAGACTGTCGCTCGTGACTGCCCCACCCCAACCCCTCCCCCCCCTGAAAGGGAGGGTTCAGGACGCTATTTCGGCAAATCGTACGGCGTGAACTTGCCCAGCCGGCAGATCGGGCCGGGGATGATCGAGCCCGTGTCGCGCGTCCGGAAATGGTCGTTGCGGCACAATTGGCTGCCGTAGATGTCGACGATCAGCGTCGTGTTGGGCCGCAACCCCGCGCATGCGGCGGGCAAATCGTTGCGCCAGATACGGCGGAGCGACTGACGATAGAGGATCGTCCGATTGTCGACGATGTCCGGCCCGCCGAGCTGCGACTGGTCCACGCAATCGACGGGCTTACCCGCGATGCGCCCCGCGAGCGGATCCGTCTCGCGCGGCGCGGCAGGAGCGGCGCCGCCGGCAAGGCCCGCCAGCAGCACCGGAATCAACGCGTACCGCACGTCACTTGCGATAGGTCGTGAACGATCCCAGCGAGCAGCTCCCGCTCGGGACGTCCGATCCCGGGGTGAAGGTCCGGCCGATATCGCCGCGGCACGCCCGGCCGAAATTCGACTTGGTCACCAGATAATCGCCGTTCGCGATGCCTTCGCACCCGCCCGCGGTGTCGTTGACGTAAATCAAATTTCCGCTGACGCGATAGACCAGGGTCGAGCCATAAGCCTTGAGCGACGAGCTCTGGAAATTATTCATGCAATCGTCGGTATGGACCGGCCGCAAGCCGGCAAGCTGCTGGCCAAGCGCGTCGCGGTCGGCCGCCGCGGCGGCCTGCGCGCGCGCGGTTTCGGCGGGGGTCATCGTGCAGCCGGTCAGCGCCAGTGCGGCGAAAGCGAGTGTGGGAACAAGGGCACGCATCGGCGACTCCATCGCATTATCCCCCGTTAGTCGCAGCATAACACGCGACGGTTCAAAAAGCATCCTTCGCGGCGCGGCGTTCGGCGAATTGGTCGACCGAGGTTGCGCGCATGAACGGATTGGTCGCGCGCTCCTCGCCGATCGTGGTCGGGACGGTCGGTTTGCCGTGCTCGCGCATCAACTCGACCGCAACCAGCCGCTGGGCGATATCGTCATTGTCGGGCTCCGCAACATGGGCGTAGCGCGCGTTCGACAGCGTATATTCGTGCGCGCAATAGACCTGCGTTTCGGGCGGGAGCTTGGCGAGGCGCTGGAGGTTGGCGTGCATCTGCGCCGCCGTTCCCTCGAACAGCCGCCCGCATCCCATCGCGAACAAGGTGTCGCCGGGGAACAGCGCTCCTTCCTCGGCGAAATGATAGGTGATGTGGCCGGCGGTATGCGCGGGCGTTTCCAGCACCGTCGCGACATGCTTGCCCAGCATCACCGTATCGCCCTCCGCGACCAAGCGATCAGCGGTCGGGATCTTCGCGGCTTCGGCGGCGGGCGCGATTACCGGGGCGCCGGTCGCGTCCTTGATCGCCTGATTGCCGCCGGTGTGATCAGGATGCCAGTGCGTGTTCCAAATCGCCGAGATCGTCCAGCCGCGCCGTTCGGCTTCCGCCAGCACCGCGGTCGCCTCGCCGGGATCGACCACCATCGTCTCCTTGCTGTCGGGATCGTGGACCAGCCAGATGTAATTGTCGCTGAACGCGGGGATGCGGACGATGTCGAGGGGCATCAAGGGGTCTCCAGCAGGGCGAGCGCCTCGGCGGCGAGGCGGCGAGTCAAACCTTCGGCGGGTTCGGGCCGGACGCGCGATGCGGATGTGCCCGCCAGCATGGGCGAATAGTCGCCGCGGCCATCGGCTTCGGCGTGCGCGCGCAACGGCGCGAGCGCGGCGGTCGCGTGAGGGTAGGGTGGTGCGGCCGGACTGATCGGACCGATCGCGTCGATCAAGCGGTTGCGCAGCGCGCGTGCCTCGCGGCCCGACAACACGTTCGTGAACACCGTCTCGGTCGCGGTGCCGAGCGACGCGCGATGGGGCGCGCTGGCAAGGCTTTCGGGCGCGGCGAGATAAGCAGTGCCGATCTGCACGGCGCTGGCGCCGGCGTAAAAGGCTGCAGCCATGTCCGCAGCATCGACGATCCCGCCTGCCGCAATTTTGGGGATAGGCACATCGGTGCGGAGCAAGTCGGAGAGCGGTGTCGGGCGGTGGCGATCGAGGAACCAGCCGGCATGCCCGCCGGCCTCCGAGCCTTGCAAGATGATGGCATCGACGCCCGCATCGGCGAGCCAGCGCATTTCGTCGGGCGTCGTCGCGTTGCCGAACACCAAGGCGCCCGTCGCCCGGACGCGCGCGAGCAAGTCGGCATCGGGCAGCCCGAAATGGAAGCTGACGATCTCCGGGCGCACCGCCTCCACCGCCTCGGCCATCGCCCCGTCGAACGGGCGGCGTAGCGGAGGCGGCGGCGAAGCGGATTCGACTTCCTCCGCCGCGTAGAATGGCGCCAGCACTTCCCGCCACGCGCTGTCGTCCGGCACGGGCACGAGATGGTGGCAAAAGAAATTGAGGTTGAGCGGCCCGTCGACATCGGCGCGCACCTCGGCGGCTTGCACGATCACCTGGATCGGCGTCAGCATCCCGCAGGGCAGCGACCCGACAGCGCCGCCGCGCATCGCCGCCACCGCCAGCGCGACGCCGCTCGCGCCTGCCATCGGCGCCTGGACGATCGGCACGCTCGCGCCGGTCAGGTCCAGAAATCGCCGGTCGGGCCAGCCGCTCACGTGCCTACCATTCGCCCGTGTTGGGCATCGACACCCACGGCTCGGCGGGGTCGAGCACGCCGTTCTGCAGAATCTCGATCGAGATATTGTCGGGCGTGCGGACGAACGCCATGTGGCCGTCGCGCGGCGGGCGGTTGATCGTCACCCCGGCGTCCATCAGCCGCTGGCACGTCTCGTAGATATTCTCGACGCGATAGGCGAGGTGCCCGAAATTGCGCCCGCCGCTGTAGGTCTCCGCCGCGCTGCCGTCCTCGGGCGGCCAGTTGTAGGTCAGCTCGACCTCCGCCTTGGCGCGCTCGCCGGGGCCGTTCATGTCCTCCGGCGTGGCGAGGAAGATCAGCGTGAAGCGGCCCTTCTCGCTCTCCATCCGGCGGACTTCCTGCAAGCCCAGCAGTTCGAAGAACTTGACCGTCGCCGCCGGGTCGGTGACGCGGATCATCGTGTGGAGATAGTTCATGTGGGCGCTCCCTTGGTTGGGGAGCGAGATAGGCGTGTCGCTTTTGTCGCGCCACCCCAACGTGCTCCGGCGAAGGCCGGAGCGTTGGAGAGGGAATCGCAGGTGGCCAAGGCTCCGGCCTTCGCCGGAGCACATCTACTTTGCTGGCGGAGCGGGAGCAGGAGCCGGACCGGGAGCATCGAACTGCTCCAGGGCCGCGCGCGCGTTCTGGCCCGCCGCACTCGTCGGGGCGATCTTGACCGCCGCTTCCCATGCCGCCCTGGCCGCGTCGGCATTGCCGGCCAGCGCGGCGATATTGCCCGCCTCCAGCTGCACCGAGGCATCGTCGGCCGACAGCCTGAGCGCCTCCGCGATGTCGGTCTGCGCGCGGGGCAAATCCTTCATCCGCCGCGCCAGCGTCGCCGACAGCAGCCATGCCAGCGGATCGCTCGGCACTGCCTCCAGCGCCGCGTCGAGGTCGGTCCGCGCGCCCGCCAATTGCCCCGCTGCGACCAGCGACCGCGCGCGGTCGAGCAGTGCCTCGCCCTTGTCCTGTCCGGTCAGCGTACCGCCCGCGAGCGCGGCGTTGAGCGCGGCATAGGCCTTGACCGGCTCGCCCGTCGCTAGCCACGCATTGCCCGCCTGCGCCCAGTATCGCGTCGCCAGCGGGTCCTTTGCCGCGCTTGCTTCCTGCGCGGCCGCCTCGAACGCGATCGCCGCCTCGCGCCACTTTTCCTGCATCGCATAGGCGAGCCCCAGGCACTGCCGCGCCCGCGCCCCGCCGCCGTCAAGCCGGAAGCGCTCGGCGTCGTTTTGCGCGGCTTGCGGGTTGCTAGTCGCGAGGTCGAGGCACGCCTTGTAGCGGGTGTCCATCGGCGTGTCGGCGCCTTGCAGCGCGAGCGCGAGGAAAATCATGAAAGTCCTTCGATTGTCCGGATCAGCAACGCGATGTCGCCGTCGCGCGACAGGCGGTGGTCACCGTCCTTGATCAGGGTCGTCTGAATGTCGGCTGACTTGATCATCTGGATCAAGTGCATCGTGCGTTCGGCGGGCACGTCGCGGTCGCCGAGCCCGTGGATCAGCCGCACGCGGCAAAAGATCGGGATCGCCGCAGCCGTCATCCGCGACGCCTCGCCCGATTGCCAGAAACGGCTGGTGAAGACGGTCGGCTGGTCCGAATAGGGCGACGCGCGCTCGACCCGGCCGTCCTGGAGCAGCGCCATCTTCTCGTCCATCGAGAAGCCCCAGTCGGTGAAGTCCGCCGCCGCGGCGATGCCGACCAGCGCCGCGACCTTTTCCGGATGATCGCGCGCGATCATCAGCGCGATCCACCCGCCCATCGACGATCCCACGATGATCGCGGGCTCGCTGAACAGATCGAGCATCTCCAGCGCATCGTCGCGCCAGCCGGTCAGCGTCTGGTCCTCGAACGCGCCTTCGCTGGCGCCGCACCCGGCATAGTCGAAGCGCAGGAAGGTGCGTCCCGCCGCGATCGCCCACGCCTCGAGCGCCAGCGCCTTGGCGCCTTCCATCTCGGAGGCGTAGCCGGGTAGGAAGACGACCGGCGGCCCCTTGCCGCGGGTCAGGCGATAGGCGGGGGTGGGGCGGGGAGGGGCGGTCATGCCCGCGCCCTACCAACTCCGTCACCCCCGCGAAAGCGGGGGCCCATCTCCCGAAAGCTCCACGTGTTGCAACGGCAGGAGATGGGTCCCCGCTTCCGCGGGGATGACGAAAAGCTGTTTACCCCACAAACGCCGCCACCGCCTTGGCGAACACCTCGGGCTGGTCGAGCATGATGAAGTGCGCGCTGTCGTCCACCCGCTGGTACGTCACGTGTGGTGCCGTTGCATAGGCGCCCTTGTAGAACGGATCGGCCATCGCCGCGGGCAGCCCGGCCGAGCTCGGATAGAGCAAGGTGATCGGCGTCGCGATGTCCTTCAAATCGCCGCGCAGGTCGGTGACAAGGTCCTCGTACATCGCCTCGCCGGCCACGCGCGTATCGGCCCTTTGCATCCAGCCGGCCAGCTTGGCCTGGCTGTCCGGCTTGAGCGCCAGCTTGGCGGCCATGGCTTGCTGACCCGCGGTGTCGGCCTTGCCGTAGCTCGCGATCAGGCCGTCGCGCATCTTTGCCGCTTGCGGCTCGATCATCGCGACGCTCGCGGTCGGGCCGAACAGCATCCCGAACCACGGCAGCGAGTCGACGATCATCAATTTGCCGATGTCGGCGGGATGCGCCTTGGCGAGCATCAGCCCGGCCAGGCCGCCCATCGAATGCCCGATCACCGCCGCGCCTTGCAGCTTGTTCTTTGCGATATAGGCGTCGAGGTCTGCGACGATGCCGTCGAGCACGCCGGGCCTCAGGTTCGCGCCGGCATCGTCGCCGGCAAAGCCGTTGACCTGGACCAGCACGACGCGGTGCGTCTTCGCGAGATCGGCCGCGACCCCGTCCCACACCGCGCGCGGGCTGGAGAGGCCGGGGATGAGGATGACGGGCGATCCCTTGCCCATCGTCACGACCGAAATGTGGTCCATGCGAACCTCGGCGGTGGCGGCGACCGCGGCGGGCGCCGGGGCGGCATGGGCCTGGGCGACGTTGAGCGCGAGCAGCGGCAGGGCGATCGCGGCGACCAGGCGGGCTTTGTTCTGGGGGGTCATTTCAATTCTCCTTGGAAGGGCTGGTGAAGACGTCTTCGATCGCGCGCTCGAACAGTTCGGCGATCTTGAAGGCGAGGGGGAGTGAGGGGTCGTAGCGGCCGGTCTCGATCGCGTTGACGCTCTGGCGCGACACGTCGAGCGCGGCGGCGAGATCGCCCTGGCTCCAGTTGCGCTCGGCGCGCAGGACCTTGAGGCGGTTGTTCATCGCGCCGCCCTCCGCTCGCCGATCTCGACGATCGCCGCGCCGATGCCCTGACAGGGAAACCACGCCAGCGGCACCGCGAACAGCGGCAGATGCGGCGCCCCGGCATAGCTTTCCAGAAAGCCCCAGGCGGTCGCCGCCATCATCACGATCCCGGTCGCGATCAGCGCCTTCCGGATTTCGAGCAGGCGAATATATTCGTCGCGCAACTCGATGAAAAAGCGCCCGTAGAACCAGAACACCGCGGACAGCGGCACCGCCGGCAGCAACGCGATCAGCCACAACGCCGGCCCGGTCGGCTTCAGCCACGCGATCAGGAAAGGCAATGCGACGATCAGCGCCAGATAGACGATCATCGTCGGGATGACGCGGCGGACATACACCGCTTCGGCGGGGTCGTGATCGCGGCTCATGACCGGCGCCCCACGGTCGACAGCCGATTGGCGCAGGTGCCGAGCCCGAGGCCGCCGAACCACAGGACCGAAACGTAATAGGATTCGATGTGCTGGACGAGCTCGAAGCTTTCGAGGAACCCCCAGATCGTCGCGATGCTGAGCGCGAACGCGCTCGCCCACAGCGTCTGGCGCACCGTCATCACGCGGACGTATTCGTCCTGCTCCTCGACCAGATACAGGCCGATCACCGCGAAGATTCCGACGATCGGCAACGCGGGCAATACCGCGACGACCCAGGCAATCGGCCCGGCGACAAGGTGATGCTTGAACCCGTAAACCGCGCCGACCAGCGTGACGGCGTAGACCAGGCTGAGGAGGACGACCCGCTTGTTATACCGCTGGATCGCGCGGTTTTGGCCGAAGAACGACATGTAAAGGTTCCTTTCGAATCAGTGAAGGAAGCTTTACATGGAAAGGAAGCTTGTCGTCAAGGGTGCTGGCGTTATTATACTTGACATACCCACCCACATAATCTAGGGTTTCCTGACACTGGAGAAACCCGATGACTTCCGTTCTTTCGCAGCCCCATTTCCACAACGAAGAAGCGGCCTACGCTTACGTTGAGGCGCGCATCTGGCCCCATGGCGCGGTGTGCCCGCATTGTGGCGGTGTGGAACGCGTCGGCAAGCTGCAGGGCAAGACCACCCGTCCCGGCCTGTGGAAGTGCTACCAGTGCCGCAAGCCATTCACCGTGAAGATCGGCACCATCTTTGAGGACAGCAAAGTTGCGATGCGCCTTTGGCTACAGGCGATGTTCCTGATCGCAGGCAGCAAGAAGGGCATTTCCAGCAACCAGCTTCACCGTACCCTTGG
This sequence comes from Sphingomonas sp., assembly GCA_039926845.1. Lineage (GTDB taxonomy): Bacteria > Pseudomonadota > Alphaproteobacteria > Sphingomonadales > Sphingomonadaceae > Sphingomonas. The sequence continues at coordinate 22,117 of JBDSWC010000041.1, forward strand.
CGTCACCCTCAAGACCGCTTGGTTCATGTCGCATCGCATTCGCGAAGCCATGAAGTCGGACGGTGGCGACCTGTTCGGCGTCGGTGGCGGGATGGTCGAAGCCGACGAGACTTTCATTGGCAACAATGGCGGAACCAGCCGCCTTGCGATCCACAACATGCACAAGGTGGTGAGCCTGATCGACCGCAGCACCGGGCGCGCGTCGTCGGTCGTCTATACCGGCTTTTTCAGCGCTCCCGGCATCAGCGCCGCTATCGGCCCCAAGCTAGCGCAGGACGCGCAACTCATGACCGACGAAGCCCGCCACTATAAGGACGTTGGCACCCGCTACGCCGCTCACCACACCGTGAACCACGCCCGCGGCGAGTATGTCCGCAAAGGCGATGTGACTATCCACAGCAACACCGTCGAAGGCTTCTTTTCGATCTTCAAGCGCGGGATGCGTGGCATCTACCAGCATTGCGCGGAGCAGCACCTTCACCGCTACCTCGCGGAGTTTGATTTCCGCTACAGCAACCGCGTCGCGCTCGGCTTCAACGATCAGGACCGCGCCGACCGTTTGTTGGCGGGTATCGTCGGCAAGCGCCTTACCTATCAAACAACTCGTGGAGCGGTCGCGTAATGCCAAAGAAGAAGCCGGGGATGACGCCGGAAGAGCAAAGCGAGGCGTTCAAGCACGAGGCCCAAAAGCTTATCGACGCTGGCGAGCTAAACCCCACCGACGGTGAAAAAGCGCTTGACGATTTCCTTAAGGCGACAGCGGGAAAGCGCGACCGGCTTGCTTAATAGCGTCCGCCATCGCCAGCGGATTAACCTGCGTGACGCGCCCTTGAATGATCTGATCTTCAAGCCGCTCTTCATCAAGAAAATAGTGATGCAGACGCTGTTCGTCGGCTAGGCGAGCAAACGGTCTAAAGAATGCCCGCCTTTCAGGATAGGTCACGGATTGTTCAGCGAGCTTTCCGCTCAACCATTCGCGTAAACTCTTGCTCCACTCACTAAATTCACGCGCGCCAAGGGTGGGCTTAACATCTCTCATCCACTCCCTGATATTGACTAGCTCATTACGCAATGACCAAGCCACTAGATCGGCAGCTTGAAGCTCCATCATTTGCCGCGATCCCACGCGATCATTTTGTTTGAGTGGAGTCACCGCAGGCCAACCGCGCCAAGAACAGAACGTATCGCTCTCGTACATCCGTTCCGCTTCCGCCACCCTCGCGTAGCCCTTCTCCAAGCGGTCAAGAACCAGGTGGAAGCTTGGGTCGGCTGGATAATTATTAAGCGCCCAAGTGCCCAACATAACGACGTTAAAACAGAGCATAAAAGAATATGGGTCAACATTGAGGCGATGACGCTTCATGACTCTTTTCAAGTCATCAGTGTAGACTGCGTTGGCGAAGCAGTAGAGCCCTGATTTAACTATGCAGTCAGATGCGTCGATCATAAGCCTGTCTAGTTTTTGTATATCTAAAAACTGGGCGAAGGGCCCGATTTTAGTAAACCGAGCGCCCATTACCTCCTTCATGTGCAGATAGGGAATGCCGTGAGCCGCGAGCATTTTCGGCCAGCGCTTGTTGAAGTTCGCCCACTGGTCATCTCGTCCTATGACGGAGCCCATCGAAATGCCGTGCGCCGCGCCCGCTTTTCCGCTTTCGTCCGCGTATGCTCGCAGAATGCCCATCAGCCTAGGGCGCCCACGAACCGACAGCGAAAGATCAGCAAGGGAAAGAAGGCCTCCATTAGAGCTCATTAGCAGCGCCTTTCACATCTGGGTATGTGAAATATAATGACGCCAGGGTGCTTTACAGAGATCGTAGACTCAGCTGCAGGGAAACCAAGTGAGAGCTAGCTTTTGAATAGCCGCGCCAACGTCGAGCGCAGGAACAGGGATCGGCGCGGCTATTAGGCTCGCGGTCGGCGCTAGAACATAGTGCTGGAAATGTAGGATTTCGCCTGACATGACCGTCGGGCTCTTTGACATCGCGACCGCGCTCCGATCGTGCTCCTGCGAACGCAGGAGCCCAGGGTGCAGTCGCGAACGATATCGTCCTTGGCTCTTGGTTCCTGCTGTCGCAGGAACCCAGCGCTTGGTTGGCCTGACCTTTGCCTAACTTTCGCGCCACCCGGCCGCACCCGCTCGGCACACCGCGATAGTGTAAACCCAGTGTAAACTTAGGCGCCTCACCGCTCGGCGATCGCCGCCAATATGTCGCCTGCGACCTGGCTCAGCGTGTCGTCGCGCGCGCCCATCACGATCGCGCGGTCGCCGCTCTCGGCCAAGCTCGCGATCGCCGCCGCCGCCTCCGCGCGGTCGGCGATGTGGCGGGCGTCGCAACCCTTCGCGACCAGATCGGCGACGATGTCTGCGCTGGTCACCTCGCGCGCGACGGTGCCGCCGTAATAAGCCGGGTCCGGCAGGATCAGCACGTCGCCGGGCTTGAGGTTGCTGGCGAACGCCTCGACCAGTTCGCGGCGCATCACCTTGAGCGGGCCGTAACCGTGCGGCTGGAACAGGATCAGCAACCGCCCGGAAAAGGCGTTGAGCGTCGTCAGGGTGGCGGCGATCTTGTCGGGGTTGTGGCCGAAATCGTCGAGCACCGCGACGCCTCGCGTCTCCCCCACGAACTCGAAGCGGCGGCGCAGCCCCGTGAACCCGGCGATCGCCAGCACCGCTTCGTCCAGCGCCAGCCCTGCGCAATGCGCCGCGGCGATCGCGGCCAGCGCGTTGGACACGTTGTGGCGCCCCGGCACCTGGAGCTCGACCGGCAACGGATCCTGGTCCTTGACGACCAATGTGAAGCTGACGCCGAACGGCCGTTGCTCGATGTCGCGCGCGGTGAACGTCGCGTCGCTGTCGATGCCGAAGCCGACGACCTTCCGCGCCGGCAGCGTCCGCGCCAGCGCCGCGGCGTCCGGATTGTCCATGTTGATCACCGCCAGCTCGGCCTTGGCGATGAAGTCGCCGAACAGCTGGTTGAGCTCCTCCAGGCTCTTGTGGTCGAGGCTGACGTTGTTGAGCACCGCGACGCGCGGGGCGAACAGCGCGATCGACCCGTCGCTTTCGTCCACTTCGCTGACGAACGCATCGCCGCCGCCGACCAGGGCGCTGGCGAAGGGCGCGTTGGGGGTCGCGAAGTTCTTCATGACAGCGCCGTTCATGACGGTCGGGTCGCGGTCGGCCGCGCGCAGGATCCAGCCGATCATGCCGGTGACGGTCGACTTGCCGCTGGTCCCGCCGACCGCGATCGGCATCGTCGCGTCGTTGAACAGGTCGGCGAGCATCTCCGCCCGAGTGCGCCGCGCGCAGCCGAAACGCTCGGCGGCGACCATGTCGGGCACGCTCGGCTCGATCGCGGCGGAGGCGACGACGATCTGGTCCGACGAGGTGATCCCACTGCCGTCCTGCGGGAACAGCGCGACGCCCAGGTCGCGGAGATATTCGAACTTGGCGGGCAGCCGCGCCTGGTCGAGGCTGCGGTCGGACCCGGCGACCGTTGCTCCCCGCGCCGCCAGGATCATCGCGAGCGGCATCATCCCCGACCCGCCGACACCGACGAAGAATACGGGATTTTCGGGCGCGTCGGAGCCATAGTCGGCGGGGGTGTTGGCGTCGGGCATAGGATGCGGCTATCCCCGCTTTCACGGATGACGGCAAGGACGGGGCGGCGGCAGGTATGAAAATCGCGGTGATGGCGCCGGCCAACCGGGTCGACGAACACGCGCTCGATGCCGTGCCCGCGCTGGCCGCGGAATATGGCGTCGAATTGGTGATCGACCCGCAAAGCTGGGCGAGCGGCGGGGGGCACACGTGGGCGGGGCCGGACCAGCAGCGCGCCGACACGTTCCTCAAATACGCCAACGACCCGAGCTATCACGCGATCTGGTTCGCGCGCGGCGGCTATGGCTCGAACCGGCTGTTTCCGCTGATCTTTCCGCATCTGGAGGAAGCCGCCAAGCGCAAGGCCTATATCGGCTATTCGGACATGGGGTTCCTGCTCGGCGCGCTCTATGCCCGCAAGATCGGACGGCCGATCCATGGGCCGATGCCGGTCGACATCAACCGCAAGGTCGGCGGGCGCGAGTGCGCGGCGCGGACGCTGGCGTGGCTGACCCGGGGCGACAAATCGGCGCTCGAGCCCGGCATCATCGGCACCGGGCGGCCCGCGGCGGCGTTCAACCTGTCGATCCTGGCGGCGATGGTCGGGACGAAGTGGCTGCCCGACCTGGCCGATCACGATTTGCTGGTCGAGGAGGTCAGCGAGCATCTCTATCGCGTCGACCGGATGATGTTCACCGTTGCGAACTCGACCCAGCTCGCGGGGATCAATTCGCTGCGCGTCGGGACGATCACCCTGCCGGACGCCGACGGCCAGGCCGATTTCGGCCATTCGCCCGATCAGATCGCCTGGCATTGGTCGAAGCTGATGAAGAAGCCCTACGAGGGCCGCGCGCTGATCGGGCACGATTCGAACAACCATGTCGTCCCGTTCGGCCAGGTCATCCCCAGGGACTGACCCATTTTGGGTGATACTGTGGTTAGGGCCGGTCCAGACCAACTTATTGCTAACGATTTGGCGCTAGCAAAGCGGATGCCGGGAGGGCGAGACGTGCCGCAGACGCTGGAAGCCTATCACACCGAAATCGAAGCGATGATCGTCGAGGGCGAGGCGCTCGTCGCGGCCCGCGACCCCGCGACTGCCCGTCGCCTCAAGCGCCGCGTCGCCGATTCGATGCTGCTGGTCGCGTCATACCAATTGTTCGTGCACCGCAACGTCTTCGCGCCGCTGCTCGGCCAGTCGGACCCGGTGGTGCGGTCGCGGGTCAACGAAGTGAAGGTCGAATGCATCGCGCTGACCGAAGACCTGCGTTTCAACGTCAAGGATTTCCTCGCCGACGAAACCCCGCTCGACTGGGATGTGACCGCGAAAAAAATGGCGTGGTTCAACGGGCGACTGAACAAGCACATCGCCGACGTCCGCCAATTGATGTCCCCCGACCTCAGCACCGCACAGCACGCCGCGCTGATGGCGCGCCGCATCGGCACCGTCGGTCCGGCGGTTGCCGCCTGACCTTGACAGCGCGCGGGCGGACCGCGACGGGGCGCCAACCCCAATTTCAAGGACGATGACATGGACGAAGTAGCCGACCTGCAGGCCCAGATCGTCGCGTTGCGCATGGCCGTGGAGGGCGCGTGGATCTCGCTGCTCAACAACGACCCCGACCCGGTCGCCGCGGCGGGCATGCTGAAGGACGCCAACGTCGCGGCGGTCGATCAGCTCGACGCCTCGACTGGCCATGCTGAAGCGCTGCGTGACGTCGTGGCTCTCCACACGGCTCAAATCTGGGGCTCGATCGAATGGCAGATCAAGACGGCCCGCGAAGAGCGAACCGAACAGTGACTGGCGTCGTCAACCGATCCGGCCTATCTACCTACCTATGAACCGCGCGTTTGCCTTGACGACTACCACCACCCTCCCGGATTTCCGGGGGGCTGTCGGCACGCGCCTCTAGCGCCGCCGACGACCTCGCCCGGAACGGGTGAGGCCGGCGTCCGCTCTCCCGTTCCGTCTTCCAACAGGACGCTAGCCCGTGCATAGGCGCGCGCAAGCAACAGGAACGACGATGAACATGCTCTCGATCACGCTCCCCGACGGTTCGGTCCGCGAAGTCGCGCCCGGCACCACGCCGGCGGACATCGCCGCGGCGATCGGTCCCGGCCTCGCCAAGGCGGCGATCGCCGCGCGGGTCGACGGTGAACTGCGAGACATCATGCGCCCGCTGGAGGCAAATGCCAGCCTCGCCTTGGTGACGAGCCGCGACGAGAAGGACGCGCTCGAGCTGGCGCGCCACGATTTCGCGCATGTGTTGGCGGAAGCCGTGCAGCACCTGTTTCCGGGCACGCAGATCACGTTTGGCCCGGCGACCGACGACGGCTTCTACTACGACTTCGCGCCCAAGGACCGGCCGTTCACCGAAGAGGATCTGCCGGCGATCGAGGCGGAGATGCGCAAAATCATCGCCAAAGACGAGCCGCTGGTCCGCGAAGTGTGGAGTCGCGCCGACCTCATCTCGCGCTGGAAGACGCAGGGCGAAAGCTTCAAGGCCGAATGGGCCGCAGAACTGCCCGAGGGCGAGGAACTGACGGTCTACAAATCCGGCAACCGCGCCGATGCGTGGCTCGACATGTGCCGCGGCCCGCACCTCGCCTCGACGGGCAAGCTCGACCCAAACGCGTTCAAGCTGACGCGCGTGTCGGGCGCCTATTGGCGCGGCGACCAGAACAACGCGATGCTCAGCCGCATCTACGGCACGGGCTGGCTCAACAAGAAGCAGCTCGACGAGCATCTGTTCCGGCTCGAGGAAGCCGCCAAGCGTGACCATCGCAAGCTGGGGCAGGAGATGGATCTGTTCCACCTCCAGGCCGAGGCACACGGGTCGGTGTTCTGGCATCCCAAGGGCTATATGATTTGGCGCGAGCTCGAGGCGTATATGCGCCGCGCGATCGACACCGCGGGCTATCGCGAGGTCAAGACGCCGCAAGTGATGGACGCGCGCCAGTGGGAACAGTCGGGCCACTGGGGCAAGTATCGCGAGAACATGTTCGTCATCCCCGACGAAGTGCCGAACGTCGAGGACGACGGCCCGATCGTCTCGAACGACGCGCAATGGATGGCGCTCAAGCCGATGAACTGCCCGGCGCACGTCCTGATCTTCCGCCAGGGGATCAAGTCGTACCGCGACTTGCCGTTGCGCTTTTACGAGAACGGCTGCTGCCACCGCAACGAACCGCACGGCGCGCTCCACGGGCTGATGCGCGTGCGCCAGTTCACGCAGGACGACGCGCACATCTTCTGCCGCGAGGATCAGATCGTCGCCGAGGTGCAGGATTTCTGCCGCCTGGCGGACCGCATCTACAAGGACTTCGGCTTCACCTATTCGATCAAGCTGGCACTGCGCCCCGACAATCGCTTCGGCACCGAGGAGATGTGGGACCAGGCCGAGGCCGAACTGCGCGACGCCGTGGTCCGTGCCGGCATGGCGACCGAGGAATATGGCTGGGAGGAACTGCCGGGCGAGGGGGCGTTCTACGCACCCAAACTCGAGTGGCACCTTACCGACGCGATCGGCCGGACGTGGCAAGTCGGGACGATCCAGTCCGACCGCGTGCTGCCCGAACGGCTCGACGCAAGCTACGTCGGCGAGGACGGCGAGCGCCACCGCCCCGTGATGCTCCACCGCGCCATCTTCGGCAGCTACGAACGGTTCATCGGCATCCTGATCGAACATTATGCCGGCAAGTTGCCCGTGTGGCTCGCCCCGGTACAGGCGGTGGTCGCGACGATCGTGTCGGACGCCGACGATTATGCCGAGCAGGTCGCGGCCGAATTACGTAAGGTGGGGCTGCGCGTCGAGCTCGACCTGCGCAACGAGAAGATCAACTATAAGGTGCGCGAACATTCGCTGGCGAAGGTCCCGAACCTGCTCGTCGTCGGCAAGCGTGAGGCCGACGAAGGCACCGTCGCGCTCCGTCAGTTAGGCTCCGAACGGCAGCAGATTTTAAGCCTCGCTGACGTGACCGCGCAACTGGTCCAGGCCGCATTACCGCCCGACCGCACCTGATATCGAGGGGGAGGCTTTCGTCTTTCCCTCAAAACCCCTATATCGACCCTTCAACAACCACAGGAGCTACGTCTATCCCACCGCCCAATATGCGCCGGCCTTTGCAGGCGCCGCCGATGAACGGCCCCCGATTCAACGAATTCATCCAGTCG
>JBDSWC010000042.1:0-19482 GCA_039926845.1 Sphingomonas sp.
CTCTAAGGGACCCATCTTCCGCGCGCCCGTAGCTCAGCTGGATAGAGCATCAGACTACGAATCTGAGGGTCGGACGTTCGAATCGTTCCGGGCGCGCCAATGAAAGCCCCGCTGGTCAAACCGACCGGCGGGGCTTTTGTTTTTGTAGCATGCCGATGACGCGCGTGCCCAAATTGGGCGAAAATGCGGCGAACGGTGCATTTTATCCTATCAAATGGATAGGGATTACGGCATAGCGCCGGGCGGAACACGGGTCCGGTTACGCGACGCATGGTGCAGAGCGGGGGTGCCGGTCCGGGAATCCACGGAGTTAAGACTATGAAGAAGCTCGTTATCCTGTCGCTGATCGCGCCGGCAGTTCTCGGTCTCGCCGCTTGCGGCCCGAAGGTCGACAACACGACCGTCAGCAACGACACGCTGACCAATGTCGAAGACACCAACCTGTCCGTCGACGAAAATGCGACCGTGCTGAACGACACCGTTCCGGTCGACAACGTCGCCAACGCGAACTGATCCGGCGGCGCTCCGGCGCTGACGACACGAGGGCCGCGTCATCCGAAGGGATGGCGCGGCCCTTTCGTTTTCTGGTAGCGCGTCCGTCATGCAGGACGACGACAAGAGGCTGGCGGCCGAGGCGGCGGTGGCGGAGATCGGCGACGGAATGCTTGTCGGGCTGGGCAGCGGGTCAACTGTGGCGTTCGCCATCGCGGCGATCGGGCGCAGGCTGGCGGAGTGGCCCGCCGCGACGTTCTTCTCGACGTCGCAGCGAACGACCAACGCCGCGCGCGAGGCCGGCATTCCGATCGCGCGGTTCGCCGACCAGGCCGAACTCGACCTGGTGATCGACGGGGTCGATGAGATCGATCCGCAATTCCGCGCGATCAAGGGCGGCGGTGGCGCGATGCTTCGCGAAAAGATCGTCGCCAGCGCGGCACGGCGGATGGTCGCGATCGCGGACGGTTCGAAACGCGTCGCTGGTCTGGGTAAAGCGCCGGTGCCGGTCGAGATACTTCCGTTCGCGCGCAGTTTCGTGGCGGCTCGAGCCAAAGCATTGGGCGCCGATCCCGTGCTTCGCGTGACCCCGGCGGGCAAGGAATTCCGCACCAATCAAGGCAATCTGATCCTCGATTGCCACTTCGGCGCGATCACCGATCCCCAACGACTCGCGCTCGACATCCAGGCAATCCCCGGCGCGCTCGGCCATGGCCTGTTCCTTACCGAAATCGACGCCGCCTACGTCGCGATCGACGGGATCGTTACGAAAATGGAACGCACCGCGCCGTGATGGGTGGTGCGGGCGAAAAGCGCACCATATAGGGCGGGTCAAAGCGCAACCTCTGCCTCGCGTTGCGCGTTCGACCACCCGAGTGGGAGCACCGAATGTCCGATACCGAAACCGCCGCCCGGGATGTCGATCAATTGAAGGAAGACGGGTCGATCGAACGCCTGACGATCGACACGATCCGCACATTGTCGATGGACGCGGTGCAAAAGGCGAATTCGGGACATCCCGGCACGCCGATGGCGCTCGCGCCGGTCGGCTACACGCTCTGGTCGCAATTCCTGCGCTACGATCCGTCGAAGCCCGACTGGCCCAATCGCGACCGCTTCGTGCTGTCGGTCGGGCATGCCTCGATGCTGCTCTATTCGCTGCTGCATCTCGCCGGCGTCGAGGAGATCGACCGCGACGGCAAGAAGACCGGGAAGGAAGCGGTCAGCCTGAAGGACATCGAGGATTTCCGCCAGCTCGGATCGAAGACCCCCGGCCACCCCGAATATCGCCACACCACCGGCGTCGAGACCACCACCGGTCCTCTCGGGCAAGGTTGCGGCAATTCGGTCGGCATGGCGATCGCCGAGCGCTGGCTCGCGGCGCGCTACAACAAGCCCGGCTTCGACCTGTTCGACCATGACGTCTACGCGCTGTGCGGCGACGGCGACATGATGGAGGGCGTGTCAGCGGAGGCGGCGAGCATCGCCGGGCACCTCAAGCTCAGCAACCTTTGTTGGATCTACGACAGCAACCAGATCTCGATCGAGGGCTCGACCGACCTCGCGTTCGACGAGAATGTCGGCAAGCGCTTCGAAGCATACGGCTGGAACGTCATCACCGTCGCGGACGCCAACGATTGCGACGCGATGGCGCAGGCGCTGGCGGCGTTCAAGAAGACCGACGACCGCCCGACTTTCATCCTGGTCCATTCGATCATCGGCTGGGGCAGCCCGCGCGCCGGCAGCGAAAAGGCGCATGGCGAGGCGCTGGGCGAGGAAAACGTCAAGCTGACCAAGCAGGCCTATGGCTGGCCCGACAAGAATTTCTACGTGCCCGAGGGTGTGGTGGATCACTTCAAAGGCTGCGTCGCCGATCGCGGACAACCGCTGCGCGAGAAGTGGGAAGCCACGCTGGCGAGCTATCGCGACACGTGGAGTGACCTCGCCAAGGAACTCGATCTGGTGCTGTCGGACAAGCTGCCCGACGGTTGGGACAAGGATATCCCGAGCTTCGACGCCGACGAAAAGGGCATCGCCAGCCGCGACGCTGGCGGCAAGGTGCTCAACGCGATCGTCAAGACCGTGCCGTGGCTGATCGGCGGCTCGGCCGACCTCGCGCCCTCGACCAAGACCGACATCAAGGGGGCGGAATCGTTCGAGCCGGGCAACTACGCCGGCGCGAACTTCCATTTCGGCGTGCGCGAACACGGCATGGGCGCGGTGGTCAACGGTATGGCGCTCTCGCACCTGCGCTCCTACGGCAGCACGTTCCTGGTGTTCCTCGATTACATGCGCGCGCCGGTGCGGCTGTCGGCGATCATGGAGATCGGTGCGGTGTGGGTTTACACGCACGATTCGATCGGGGTCGGCGAGGACGGCCCGACCCACCAGCCGATCGAGCATCTCGCAACGCTCCGCGCGATCCCCGGGCTCGACACAATTCGGCCCGGTGATGCCAATGAGGTTGCCGCGGCGTGGAAGGCGATCGTGACCGACGGCGGGCATCCGACCGCGCTAATCCTGTCGCGGCAGGCGCTGCCGACGCTCGACCGCAAGAAATATGCGAGCGCCGATGGGGTCGCGAAGGGCGGCTATGTGCTCGCCGACAGCGACGATCCGCAGGTCATCCTGATCGCCACTGGTTCAGAGGTATCGCTGGCGGTCGGCGCCTACGAAAAGCTCAAGGCCGAGGGAGTCGCCGCGCGCGTCGTCTCGATGCCGAGCTGGTTCCGCTACGAGAAGCAGGCGGACGCTTACAAGGAATCGGTGCTGCCGAAGAAGGTCGCTGGGCGCCTCGCAATCGAGATGGGCGGGGAGATCGGCTGGGACCGCTATGTCGGCTTGTCGGGCAAGACGATCACGATGAGCACGTTCGGTGCGTCGGCGCCGCTCGCCAAGCTGGCGGACAAGTTCGGCTTCACCGTCGACAACGTCGTGAAGACCGCCAAATCGTTGCTGGAGACAAAGTGATGGGACGCCTCAACGATCTCGAAAAACTCGGCCAAGCCGTCTGGCTCGATTTCATCGATCGCAAGTTGCTCGCCGAGGGCGGGCTCAAGAAACTGGTCGATGAGGACGGTATCACCGGCGTGACCAGCAACCCGTCGATCTTCGAGAAGGCGATGGGGCATGGCGACGCCTATGACGCCGCGCTCGCCGAGTTCGACAAGGCCAATCCCGACGCCTCCGCGATGGCGCGCTACGAACATCTTGCGATCCAGGACATCCAGGCCGCGGCCGACACGCTGCGCCCGGTCTATGACCGGCTCGATGCCAAGGATGGGTATGTCAGCATGGAGGTGTCGCCCTATCTGGCGCAGGACACCGACGGCACCGCCGCCGAGGCCGAGCGACTGTGGGACGCGGTCGAGCGCCCCAATTTGATGATCAAAATCCCCGGCACGCCCGAAGGCGTCCCCGCCATCGCAACGACGATCGACAAGGGGATCAACGTCAACGTCACGTTGCTGTTCGGGATCGACGCCTACAAGGCCGTCGCGATGGCGTTTGTCGCGGGGCTGGAAAAACGCGCCGCGCGCGGCGAGGCGATCGATCGGATCGCCAGCGTCGCGAGCTTCTTCGTCAGCCGAATCGACAGCAAGATCGACGACGCGATCGACGCCGGAACCGGTGGCGACGAGGCCAAGGCGCTGAAGGGCAAGGTCGCGATCGCCAACGCCAAGCTGGCGTATCAATGGTATCTCGACTTCATCAAGTCGGATCGCTGGCAAGCGCTGGCCGCAAAGGGCGCAATGCCGCAGCGGTTGTTGTGGGCGTCGACCGGGACCAAGAACCCAGACTATCCCGACACGCTCTATCTCGACACGCTGATCGGGAAGGACACGGTCAACACCGTGCCGCCCAAGACGATGGACGCGTTCCGGGAGCGTGGCACCGCGGCGGAGACGTTGACGCAGGATGTCGATGGCGCGCGGCACGTGCTGGCGGAAACCAAGCGGCTGGGGCTCGATCTGGATGCGGTGACGGACAATTTGGTCGAGGAAGGGGTCCATTCGTTCGCCAAAGCGTTCGACGACTTGCTCGGCGCCATCGCCGCCAAGCATCCTGCCACCGCCTGAACCATTCGGAGAATGACATGAAGATCGGGATCATCGGCCTCGGCCGCATGGGCGGCAATATCGCGCGGCGGCTGATGCGCGCGGGGCACGAGACGGTGGTTTATGATCGTGCGCCGGAGACGGTGAAGGAACTCGCCGCGGACGGCGCGATCGGCGCTTCATCGCTCGACGATATGAAGGCCAAGCTCGACGGCCAGGCGATCGTTTGGGTGATGCTGCCCGCGGGCGGGCCGACCGACAGCACGATCGAGGCGCTGTCGGGGGTATGTTCGAAGGGCGACATCATCATCGACGGCGGCAATACCTTCTACAAGGACGACATAAAGCGCGCCAAGCATCTGGCAGAAAAGAACATTCATTACGTCGATGTCGGCACGTCGGGCGGCGTCTGGGGCCTCGAGCGCGGCTATTGTATGATGGTCGGTGGCGAGGCCGACGTGGTCAAGACGCTGGATCCGATCCTCGAGGCGCTGGCGCCTGGCCTGGGGACGATCCCGCGCACGCCCAACCGGATGGCGCAGGAGGGCGAGGATCCTCGCGCGGAAATGGGCTACATCCACGCCGGCGCGGCAGGGGCGGGCCACTTCGTCAAGATGGTGCACAACGGCATCGAATATGGGCTGATGCAGGCCTATGCGGAGGGCTTCGATATCCTGAAGGGCAAAAATTCGGAGAGCCTGCCCGAGGACGAGCGCTACGACCTCAACCTGACCGATATCGCCGAAGTGTGGCGGCGGGGCAGCGTGATTTCATCGTGGTTGCTCGATTTGTGCGCGCAGCAGCTCGCCAAGGACATGGAGCTTGCGCAGTTCACCGGCCGCGTCGCGGATTCGGGCGAAGGGCATTGGACGGTCGAGGCAGCGATGGAGGAAGCGGTGCCGGCCTATGTCCTGACTGCGGCGCTGTTCTCGCGGTACCGCAGCCGCGTCGAGCATACCTATGGCGACAAATTGCTGTCGGCGATGCGCTTCGGGTTCGGCGGGCACGTGGAAATGCCGCAGTGATAAGATTGGTCGTGTCGGACGTCGACGGCACATTGGTTCGCAAGGACAAGTCGCTCAGCCCGCAAGTGATCGCCGCGGTGAAGCGGCTGCGCGACGCCGAAGTGCCGTTTACGCTGATCAGCGCGCGGCCCGTGTCGGGCATCATGCCGCTGATCGCGCCGCTCGGCATCGACATCCCGCTGGCGGCGGTCAACGGCGGCATCCTGTTCCGCCCCGACGGCAGCGAGATCGTCGCGCATCCGATCGATCGCGCGGTGGTCGAAGGTGTGTTCGCGCTGGCCGAAGGTCTCGCGGTCGATCGCTGGGTATTCGCCGGCGGGCAATGGTATGCGAGCACCGACCAGGGCGTGCACGTCGAGCATGAGCGCGTCGCCTCGAACCAGGCGCCGGTAGTGCGCGGCGATTTCGCCGATCTCTACGACACCGCCGACAAGCTGACCTTCGTCAGCGACGATCGCGCGTTGCTGAAGAGCTTGGCCGAGCGCGCTGTCGCGGCATTCGGCGACCGCGCGACGATCGGCCAGAGCCAGACCTATTATCTCGACGTAACTGACACCGCGGCGAACAAGGGCGACGGCGTCGCGGCGCTTGCCGAACTGCTCGGCGTCGATCTCGCCGACGTCGCGGTGTTCGGCGACATGGATAACGACGTGCCCATGTTCGACCGCGCGGGTTTTTCGGTCGCGATGGGCCAGGCCCCTGACACGGTGAAGGCCAGGGCCGACGCGGTTTCCAGCAGCAACGACGAAGACGGCGTCGCGCATGCGATCGACGCATTCATCCTCCCGAAGGTGACATCATGAAGAAACTGATCGCGTTCGACCTCGACGGCACCCTGGCTTTGTCGAAGCAACCGCTCGACGACCGCATGGCCAATGCGCTCGCCGACCTGCTCGACGTGTGCAAGGTCGATATCATTTCGGGCGGGGACTGGCCGCAATTCGAGAAGCAAGTGATCGGGCGGATGATCGACCGCGCCAATTTGGCCAACCTCTTCATCCAGCCGACGACGGGGACCAAGCTCTACCGCTTCGTCGATGGCGCATGGCAGGCGATCTACGCCGAACTGTTCACCGAGGATGAGCGCAAGTACATCATCGACGCGTTCGACAAGGCGATGGCCGAGGAAGGGCTCGACCAGGGCAAGACCTGGGGCGAGCGGGTCGAGGATCGCGGGAGCCAGGTGACATTCTCCGCGCTCGGCCAGCAAGCGCCGCTCGAGGCGAAAGACAGCTGGGACCCCGACCATGCCAAGCGCAAGAAATTGCAGGCGCGGCTGCGCGGGATGCTGCCCGATCTGTCGATCAATATCGGCGGGTCGACCTCGATCGATATCACGCGAAAGGGCGTCGACAAGGCGTACGGGCTGAAGAAACTGCTGCCCGAGGCCGGGGTGACAGCGGAAGAAGTATTGTTCCTCGGCGACGCGATCTTCCCCGGCGGCAATGATTATCCCGCGAAGGAAATGGGGCTCGACACGATCAAGGTCGAATCGATCGAGGACACGAGCCGCGTGATCGAGACGATCGTGCTGGTGCTGAAGGATTGACCGCTACCCCGCGACGGACGTAGCCTTCGCTTCCGCACGGGAGGGGATGTCCATGAAGAAAATCATACTGCTCGCGACGATCGCCGCGATGTCCGCATGCTCGCCGAAAACCGACACCACGGCCGCGCCGGCGAACGATGCCGTGGCGACCGAAACGGCGACGGTGAACGATACTGCCGCCTGGACCGGTTTCGAGCCGGGCACCTATGTGGTCACTGACGCCAAGGGCGCCAAGGTCGACTTCACGATCAATAGCGACGGCACCTACACCGGTAAGGACGCCGCCGGAAAATCGGAGAGCGGCACCTTCGCGATGAAGGGCGCCAAGGGTTGTTTCACCCCGAAGGGTGCGGCGGAGATGTGCTGGAGCAATTCGGCTCCGGGCGCGGATGGCAGCTGGATCGGCACCGGCGACGACGGCTCCAAGGCGACGGTGACGAAGAAGCCGGCCTGACGTTTTTTCAATTGTTCGCGTTCGAAGGGCGGTCCTGATGGGCCGCCCTTTTTCATGGCGCGCGCGTTCGGCCGACCAGCGCCGCCTCGACAGAATCGTGGAACACCTTGATCCCGCCTTCCAATCCGCCGAGCGTCAGGCGGTCGATCGCGCCCGACATCAGCCCTTCCTGACCCAGCGCCGCGGCGCGAAAATCCTCGGCGCCGAATACGCCGCCATCGAGCAGATTCCAGCTCTTTTCCCAATGCGCCAGCGCCTTGTCGGTCGCGGGCGGTTCCGGGATCAGCATGAAATCCTCGACCAGCACGCGGTCGACGCCGCGCGGCATCAGGGTCATCAGGTTCATGTAGTCGGGGCTGACGATCAGGATCGTCGCGGGGAACATCTGGTAGGTATAGGTGATCGCGCGGCGCAGCGTCGGCCAGTCCTCCGCGGCGCATTCGATCGCTTCGACGTCGCGCCCGACCGCCGAGCGCTGGTGCGATCCGATGAAGTCGCCCGACGCGACGCCGTCCTTGAAGAACGGGCCGATCGTCGCCGCATGCAGCCGCTGGACGTGATAGCTCTCCAGGAACGCGTCCATGATCAGCTTCCAGTTCGCCGGGACATCGTGCGTGCGCCGCTTGAACAAATGCTGCCCCGCGAGATCGAACGCGTCGAAATCATGACCGAGCGTGTCGGGCTCGGCGAAATCGGCGGCCTCGTCGAACGCGAACCAGATCAACCCGCCCGCCTCGCGCGTCGGCAAGCGCTTGAGGCCGAGCGTCGCCTTGTCGAGCCCCGGGAAGGCGTCGGTGCGGGGGAGGGCGAGCAGCTTGCCGTCGAGCCCGTAGGTCCAGGCGTGATACGGGCAGACCAGCTTCGCCGCGCAAACCGCCGTGTCGCCCTCTATCAATCGCGTGCCGCGATGCTGGCAGACGTTGAGGAAAACGTGTGCCGCCCCATCGCGGTCGCGCGTGATGAGCAGCGGCTTGCCGTAGCCGTCGTGCGGCACCGCCATCCCCGGCTCGGGGAGCAATGCCGACGGGGCGATCACCAGCGGGCGCTGGCCGAACAGGCGCTCGCGCTCGGCCGCGTAACGCGCCGGATCGGTATAGGCCGACGCGTCGATATGCGTGACCTTCGCTTCGCGCCGGGCGCCGCCCTCCGCGAGCTGTTTCGCCAAGGCGAGTTGCCCCGGCGTCGGCGCGATCTTGGACGCCACGTTCATGGCTTCCTCTCCCCGTATTTGCCGTTAGTGTCTGCCTTAACGATAAGGGGAGCAAGCCTGAATGAGTGACACCGCTGCGGCCCCGCCGGCACGGCCCAAGGGCCTGAAGGTGTTCGCGGCCGCGCTGCGCACGCACAAGTCGGCATCGATGCTCGCGTTCGGTTTTTCGTCGGGTCTGCCGTTCGCGTTGCTCGTCGGCACGTTGACGGCGTGGCTTGGCGAGGTCGGGGTGAAGCTCGCGACGATCGGCGTGCTGTCGTGGATCGGGCTGACTTATTCGTTCAAATTCCTGTGGTCGCCGCTAGTCGATCGATACAATTTGCCGGTGCTGGGCGGATTGGGGCGGCGCAAGAGCTGGATCGTGTTGTGCCAAGCGCTGATGATCATCGGCCTGCTCGGGCTTGTCGTGACCGATCCCGCGGTTCATATCGCCCGCTTTGCTCTGTTCGCGTTCCTGGGGTCGATCGGATCGGCGACGCAGGATATCGCGATCGACGGCTGGCGGATCGACGTCGCGGACGAAAAGACGCCGGTCGAATTGCTATCCGCGGTCAATCAGCTTGGATATCGCACCGCGGCCATCGTTGGCGGGGCGGGTGCGCTATTCCTCGCGGCCCGAATGTCCTGGCCGACAGTATACCTAGTGATGGCCGGCGTGATGGCGGTGATGCTGGTCATCGCGCTCACCGCGCCCGACACCGCACGCACCCCGAGCGAGGCGGCGTTGCTGGGCGAACCGGGCGAGATCGACGCGCGGACGCGCGCCATCGCGCTGCTCGTAGTGGGCGCGAGCTGGACCTGGGCGATCGTGACCTTGCTGCTGTTCATGATCAGCATGCTCGCGCCCGTCGCCCCCGGCGGGAAACCACCGTCGCCGGCCGAATTCCTCAAAATCTACGGCCCGATCATCGTTTTTGCGACGGTGCTGGTGCCGCTGGGTGTGGCAGCGATCCTCAACGGCCTGAAGACGCGCGGCCGCCATGTTCAGCATGAGGTCGACCGAACGACGTCGCCCACGCGCAGCGTCGCCAATCACCTATATGGCGCGCTGATCGCGCCGCTCGCCGATTTGATCGCGCGGCTGCGTTGGGGCGTGCTGGTCGTGATCGGGCTGATCCTGACCTATGCGCTGTGCTACAATATCTGGGCGTCGTTCGCGTATCCGTTCTACCTCGATTACATGCACTATACGAAGGACGAGGTCGCGTTTGCGTCCAAAGTTTTCGGCATCGTGATGTCGATTCTGGGTGTCAGCATCGGCGGCTATCTGTTCCTCAAGATCGGGCGGTTTCCGACTGTGCTGATCGGAGCGATCCTGCCGATCTTCGGCAATTTCGTGTACGCCGATCTGGCGGACGGCGCGCCGGGCATCGACGCAGTGCTGCACACCTTGCGGCTCGATGTTCTGGCCGCGTGGTTCGGCAGCGACGAGCGCATGGCCCGGCTGCTGCTGACGATCTGTTACGAGAATATCTCGACCGGCATCGCCGGGGCGGCGCTCGTCGCCTACGTCTCGGGCATCGTCAGCAAGAAATTCGCGGCGGTCCAATATGCCGTTCTGTCGTCGCTGACGTTCCTGATCGGCTCACTCGGCAAGGGCGTCGCGGGCGAGATGTTCGACAAATACGGCTATGCGCCGGTGTTCCGTTATGTCGCGGTGATCGGGTTGTTGGCGATCCTCTTCGTGCTGTTCGAATGGTGGCGCACGTCGCGCATGCCCGCCGTGGTCGAGCCGGGGCATACCGGCGAGCCTGGCTGATGCTGATGCTGCTGATCTATGGCGGCACGATCGCGGCGCAGGTCGCGTGCGTCGTCCATTGCGTGAAGCTTGGCCGCAACCAGTTCTGGATCTGGCCGATCATCTTCTTTCCCGTGGTCGGTTGCATCGCCTATTTCATCGTCGAGGTGCTGCCCGGCATGCAGGGCAATCGCCACGTCCGTACGATGCGCACGCAGGCAACAATGGCGATCGATCCGGAACGCGAGGTGCGGGCGGCGCGCGACGCGCTCGGGCTCGCAGACACCGTAGCCAATCGCATCCGGCTGGCGGATGCCCTCGCCGCCGTGAAGCGGCCGGGCGAGGCGATCCCGCTCTATCGCGAGGCGCTGAGCGCGCAGCCGCTGCCCGATCCGCGCACCGAGACCAAACTCGCCAACGCGCTGTTTGAAGCCGATCAGATCGACGAAGCGCTGGTGACGGTCGAGACTGTCAAGGAACCCAGCGGGCAAAGCGAGCGCGACAAATTGAGCCTGTTGCGCGCAAGGCTCTACGACCACGTCGGCCGGCAGGACGAGGCGCTCGCGATCTATCGCGACATCGTTACGCGGATGCCGGGCGAAGAAGCGCGGTGCCGCTACGCCGCACTGTTGCTCGATATGGGTCGTCAACGCGAGGCGCAGGGGGTGCTCGAGGAAGTCGAGGACCGGATGAAACGGCTCGACAGCTATCAGCGCCGCGCCGATGCGGAGATGTATCGTTGGGCCGTGGACAGGCTCAAGGAATTGCGGGCGGGCTAGACCGGAGCCTCATCATTGGCGGCGAGCGCTTCGCCGGCGAGATACAGTGACCCGGCGATCAGCAGCGTCGATGCCGCGTCCGGATCGTTCGCCAGACGATCTACCGCCTGGTCGAGGCTAAACGCGGGGTAGCAATGCCGAGGCGCCGAACGTGACTGAGCGAACATGGCGACGTTACGCGGGTCGTGATGCTCGTGGCCGACGAGCGGGACGACATGCGCGAGCCGGACAAGCGGCGCGATCGGAAAAAGGACGTCGGCGATCTTACGATTGCGCATCAGCCCGAATACGAGGTCGAACGGCGCCGATCCGGCCAGAGCCGCCGCAATCGCGTGCGCCGCATCGGCGTTGTGCCCGCCGTCAACCAGGACCGTGCGGCCAGGCAGTTTAGCGGTGAGTGGGCCTGGGCCGAGGCGTTGAAGCCGTGCCGGCCAAGCCGCCTGCTTGGCCGCCGTCACATACGCTTCCGGGGGAATCGTCAGTGCCCGTTGATGCCGCAGCATCGCGATGGCCAGTGCGAGATTGGCCTGCTGATGCGGGCCGGCAAGGCTAGGGAGCGGCGTCGTCACTCGCCCGGCCGCGTCGCGATACGTCACGTAGCTTTCGTTCGCCGACCAGAACCAATGCCCGCCTTCCGCCGCAACGGGCGCGCCGGCGGCGCGTGCGACGCTTGCGATCCGTGCTTCGTTCCTGGCCGGATAGCGCATCGTGACCAGCGCAACGTGCGGCTTGGCGATTCCGGCTTTTTCCGCGGCGATCCCTTCCGGGTCGCTGCCCAGGAAGCGTTCGTGATCGACCCCGAGCTGCGCGATCCCGGTGACGATCGGATCGGCGATGACGTTGGTTGCGTCGAGCCGTCCGCCGAGCCCGACTTCGACGATACAGGCATCGGCGGGCGTCCGCGAAAAGGCGAGGAACGCCGCCGCCGTCGTCACCTCGAAGAAACTCGCGCCGATATCGCCGCCAGCGTCCAGCACTTCCGCGAGAAGCGGGGCGAGCGTTGCGTCTTCGATCAGCCGGCCGGCCAACCGGATGCGTTCGTTGAAGCGGACCAGATGCGGGCTAGAATAAACGTGCGCCGTATAGCCCGCCGCCTCGATCGCAGCGCGCAAGAAAGCGCATGTCGATCCCTTGCCGTTGGTTCCGGCTACGTGGAGCACAGGCGGCAACCGCGTGTGCGGATCGCCGATCCGCGCCAGCAATTCGGTGATGCGCTCGAGCCCGAGAATATCCGCGCCGGGCGACAGCGCCCACAACCGGTCGAGCTGCGCCTGGACAGCGGGGTCGGTGGAACGCGCATGGTCGGCCATCGCAGCCCCTATAGCGCCTTGATCGCGAATGTCCTGCACCGCCGCGAAAACAAAAGGGCGCCCCACCGACTGGTGAGGCGCCCGTATGTTTAGCCCATTGGACTTATGGCATCAGGCCAGCGCGGCGACGTCGTCGCTGCGACGACGGCGAACCGACGCGCCGATCAGGCCGAAGCCCAGGATCATCATCATCCAGGGCGCCGGCTCGGGAACTGCCGCAGTGCCCGCGCCGATCTGCGCGAACGTCGTCGATGTGTTGCCGTTGACGGTCCAATCCAACTTGTAGGTGACGTCGGTGTTCGCGTTGAAGTTCGACCCGAACAGGAACCCGTAGTTCAGCCGCTCGCTGTTCTGCAGCGTGTCGGTGCGCCCGGCGCCGGCGAGATAGTTGTCGGGCAAAACCTTCGGATCGAAGGTGTGGTTTTCCCCCGTGCTCAGGTTCGTCAGCGAAATGCTCAAGATTACCTTTGCCAGATCGTAGTTAGCCTGCACGCCGAAGTCGAAGTTGAGTGGTTGCGAACCCAGCGCGAACACGTAGGTGTTGCCGACAGAGGCTGGCGCAGCCACACCATTGACGTGCCAGCGCGAATCGAGTTCGACGGTATCGCCACCGTTCGTGAACGTCTGCACATAGGTGTTGCACGGCGTGTAATTGTTGCCGGTGCCATATGAGAATGGCGTGGTCGGACAACCGTTTACCACCGTCGTCTGCGCCTGCGCGACCGGCGCGATCGCGGTGCCCATGGCCACTGCGGCCAGGGCAAAAAGAACCTTCTTCATGTCGTATATTTCCCCGTTACTATTACAATGGGCTTTGTTGCGTAATTGAGCTTGGGGGGATTCCTCGGGTGAATCGAGTGCGTTAGGGGGCATCCATGCCCAAGCCATCCTCACCGAGATATCGCACGACGAACTGGAGCGCATATAACGCGGCGCTGAAGCAGCGCGGCTCACTGGATGTTTGGTTTGATCCGGAGATGCAGTGGCGGTCGGCGCCATGCGGTCGTCCGGGACGCCCTGCTCGTTTTTCGGACAGCGCAATCGAGCTGTGTCTGACATTGAAAGCGCTGTTCAATCTGCCACTGCGACAGGCGACGGGGTTGGTAGCGAGCCTGCTCAAGTTGGCTGATCTGGACTGGCCGGTACCGGATTATACTACGCTGTGTCGACGTCAGAAGGCGCTGCCCGTGACGCTGGGCGGTCGACCCAGTTCTGGCGGTCTGCATCTTCTGGTCGACAGCACCGGTATCAAGATGATGGGCGAAGGGGAATGGAAGACACGCAAGCACGGCGCCTCCTATCGTCGCCAGTGGCGCAAAGTGCATATCGGGATCGACGCAGAAACGCTTGATATCCGGGCCATCGAAGTCACCAGCAATGCGATTGGCGATGCCCCTGTCCTCCCCGATCTGTTGGCGCAGATCCCGCAGGACGAGAAGATCAGCAGCGTCGGCGGGGACGGCGCGTACGACACCAAAAAGTGCCATGCCGCGATCGCCGAACGCGATGCCGAGGCTATCATTCCAGTTCGCCGCAACGGACAACCATGGAAGAAGGATAGCCCTGGTGCGGCTGCCCGCAATGAAACGCTCCGGGCGATCAAGCGGCTGGGACGCACCACCTGGAAGAAATGGAGCGGCTATCATCGCCGCAGCCTCGTCGAAACGAAAATGCACTGCTTCAAGCTGCTCGGTCAGCGCGTCATGGCCCGCACCTTCGATCGT
The DNA here is from genome assembly GCA_039926845.1 of Sphingomonas sp. Lineage (GTDB taxonomy): Bacteria > Pseudomonadota > Alphaproteobacteria > Sphingomonadales > Sphingomonadaceae > Sphingomonas. The sequence goes on from JBDSWC010000042.1 coordinate 14,340, forward strand.
CAGATAACCGAGCTCAAAGTTCGTGCTGCAATCCTCAATCGCTTCTCGCAAATCGGCACGCCCAATACCGTTCGCGTCGCGTAGTAATAGGAAATAAAGCCTGCATCAGCCCCATTCAGAGTTGTGCAACAAAGCCATTACAATGCGATCCCCCCGACGATGCGATTTGGCGTGCCGACTCGCTCGTCGATTGAGGATGCCTTAACGGGAGGTTAAGCAATATAGCAACAGTGTTATTGATCGATTCCTGTTTCGACACAGTATTATTGGAAAACGATCGAACTAAAACGGGTGCGTAACGATAATATCGTTGTCGCGAATATTGCGACGGTATGGTAACTAATCTAGATCAAGCCGCTTTTCGCCGATCGCTGAGATAACCGATAACGCTCGCCAAAGTCGTTTTCAGCTTGGCGCGTTCGACGACCATATCGAGCATGCCGTGGTCGAGCAGATATTCGGCGCGCTGGAACCCCTCTGGGAGTTTCTCGCGGATGGTTTGCTCGATGACCCGCTGGCCGGCGAACCCGATCAGCGCGCCCGGCTCGGCGATCTGGACATCGCCCAGCATCGCATAGCTCGCGGTGACGCCGCCGGTCGTCGGGTCGGTCAGCACGACGATATAGGGCAGCCCCGCGTCGTGGAGCATCGCGATCGCCACGGTCGCGCGCGGCATCTGCATCAGCGACAGGATGCCTTCCTGCATGCGTGCGCCGCCCGCCGCGGTGAAGATGATGTAGGGCGCGTTGCGCTCGATCGCCGCCTCGACGCCGCGCACGAACGCTTCGCCGACCGCAAGACCCATCGATCCGCCCATGAATGCGAAATCCTGCACACCGACCACCGCGGTGCGTCCGTCGATCGTGCCGGCCGCGTTGATCAGCGCGTCGCTCTCGCCGGTCGCCGCGCGTGCCGCCTTGATGCGGTCGACGTAGCGCTTCTGGTCGCGAAACTTGAGCGGATCGTCGGGCACCCTGGGCGCGGCGAGTTGCTCGTAGCCATCCTCGTCGAAAATCTGCCCGAACCGCTCGGCCGGGCCGATCCGTTCGTGATGACCGCAGTTGGGGCAGACGTGGAGGTTGTCCTCCATTTCCTTGGCGAACACCATCTGTCCGCATCCCTTGCACTTGTGCCAGAGGTTGTCGGGGCCTTCCTTCTTCGGGATGACATAGGACAGCGCGTTGCGGACGTTCGTCAGCCAGCTCATGCTTTTTCCTCGCGAGCGGCGCGGATCGCCGCGGATAGGGACGCTATATAGGCGCGAACCGGCTCGGGCGCATCCTCGCCGTGCTGGCCGACGAGCTCGACGATCGCCGAGCCGACGACGACGCCATCGGCAACGCGCGCGATCGCGGCGGCTTGCTCGGGGGTGCGAACCCCGAACCCGACCGCGACGGGCAAGTCGGTCGCGGCCTTGAGCCGGGCGACGGCGCCCTCGATCGAGGCTTGCGCGGCCTGTTGCTTGCCGGTGATTCCGGCGACCGAGACGTAATAGAGAAATCCGCTCGCGCCATCGAGCACGGTGGGCAGGCGGGCGGCATCGGTGGTGGGGGTGGCGAGGCGGATCAGATCGATCCCGCTCCCGCGCAGCGCCGGGCCGAGTGAATCGTCTTCCTCGGGTGGGATATCGACGCAGATGACGCCATCGACGCCGGCTTCCTTGCATCGATCGGCGAACCAGTCGCTCCCGCGTCGAGTCATCGGATTGGCATAGCCCATCAGCACGAGCGGCACGTCGGGGTGGCGCTGGCGGAAGGCCATGGCGATGGCGAAAATGTCGGCGGTGGTCGTGCCCGCGGCGAGGCTGCGCAAGTTCGCTGCCTGGATCGCGGGGCCGTCGGCCATTGGATCGGTGAACGGCATGCCGAGCTCGATCACATCCGCGCCGCCCGCGACCAAGGCATCAAGGATCGGACCAGTTGCAAACCGGCGGGGATCACCAGCCGTCACGAACGTCACAAGCGCGGCATGACCATTAGTGAAGGCGGCGGACAAACGAGTCATCATCGTGATCGCCGTTGTCCGACCAGTTGAGAAATCGCCCCGATCAAGAGTCCGGTAACGATCGCTTCGCCAATGCGGGGTGCCTTAAGGCTCCAATTTGCGAACGTAAGGCCATATTCATTGAGTTCGCGGACTAGCACACAAACCACGGCGCCAACCGCCATCCCAGTCAGTAGATTGCGAACGCTGATCATATCGTCACCCCCAGCGCCTCGGCGACGGTGAAGATGTCTTTGTCGCCGCGGCCGCACAGGTTGGCGAGGATAATCTGATTTTCGTCCATTTCCCGTGCTTTGGTCACGACCGCTGCGATCGCGTGTGAGGGCTCCAGCGCGGGGATGATGCCCTCTGTGCGGCAGAGCAGCTGGAATGCGTCGAGCGCTTCGACATCGGTCGCGCTCGTATACTCGACGCGCCCGATTTCCTTGAGCCACGAATGCTCCGGCCCGATGCCCGGATAATCCAACCCCGCCGAAATCGAATGCGCTTCGGCGATCTGGCCGTCGTCATCCTGCAATAGATAGGTCTTGTTGCCGTGGAGGATGCCGGGGAACCCGCCCGCGAGGCTCGCCGCGTGCTTCTTGTCGAGTCCTTCGCCCGCCGCCTCGACGCCGAGCATTTTGACGTTGGCATCGTCGAGGAAGGGGTGGAACAGCCCGATCGCGTTCGACCCGCCGCCGATCGCCGCGACCAGCAGGTCGGGCAGGCGATCGATCCGCGACAGCATCTGCGCGCGAGCCTCGGTGCCGATTACGCTTTGGAAGTCACGAACGAGTTCCGGGTACGGGTGCGGCCCCGCCGCGGTGCCGATGATGTAGAACGTGTCGTGGACGTTCGCGACCCAGTCGCGCAGCGCCTCGTTCATCGCGTCCTTGAGCGTGTTCGCGCCCGACGTCACCGGGATCACTTCGGCGCCCAGCAGCTTCATCCGGAACACGTTCGGCTGCTGCCGCTCGACGTCCTTGGCGCCCATATAGATCACGCAGGGCAGCCCGAACCGCGCGCAGACGGTTGCGGTGGCGACGCCGTGCTGGCCCGCACCCGTCTCCGCTATGATGCGCGTCTTGCCCATCCGCATCGCGAGCAGGATCTGCCCGATGCAATTGTTGATCTTGTGCGCGCCGGTGTGGTTGAGCTCGTCGCGCTTGAACCACACTTGCGCGCCCTTGCCCGGTTCGCAACCCTCGCGGATCGACGCGGTCAGCCGCTCGGCGTAATAGAGCGGGCTGGGGCGGCCGACATAATGTTCGAGCAGATCGTCGAACTGCGCCTTGAACGCGGGATCGGCCTTGGCCGCGCGATATTCGCGCTCGAGTTCGAGGATCAACGGCATCAGCGTTTCGGCGACGTAGCGCCCGCCGAACTGGCCGAAATGCCCGCGTTCGTCGGGCTGGGCGCGGAAGGTGTTGGGGACGGTCATGATCGCGCCACCGCCTGAAGGAACGCCGCGATCTTGTCCACATCCTTGACGCCGGGCGCGGTCTCGACCCCCGACGAAATATCGACCAGCGAAGCGCCGGTGCGCCGCACTGCTTCGCCGACATTGTCCGCGGTCAGCCCGCCCGACAGCGCCCAGGGCAGCGGATGCCGGAACCCGTCGAGCAAGCTCCAGTCGAACCGCACTCCCATGCCGCCGGGCAGCGCGCCGTCCGGCGTCTTGGCGTCATAGAGAATCCTGTCGGCCGCGTGCCGGTAGGAAGCCATCGCCTCCAGGTCGGCGCGAGTCTTGATTGCGATGGCTGCCCACGTTTTCCGCTGACTATGCTGTTTCACGGCAGCAGCGCGTCCGGGGGTGACCGAATGGAGCTGGATTACGTCCAGGTTACCGCTATCCACGGCCTGGTCGATCAGCGCGTTGCACGGATCGACGAAGATCCCGACCTTCGCCACATGCGCCGGCACACGCGCGGCTAGCCCGCCCACGGCGTCGAACGACACCGCACGAGGGGAGGGCGGGTAGAACACGAAGCCGACATGGCTTGCCCCGCCGGCAATCGCGGCGTCGAGGGTTTCGGGGGTGGAGAGACCACAAATCTTGGCGGTGACCGGCATCGCGGCGCTATGGCGGAAAGCGGCGACGGTTACAAAGTCGCCCCGATCTCGCGCGCAGCGAGGTCTGGATCTTCTGCGCCGGTGATCGGGCGCCCGACCACCAGAATCGACGCCCCCGCATCGATTGCGGCACGGGGGGTCACAACCCGTTTCTGATCGCCGATAGCGCCATTCGCCGGGCGTACGCCGGGGACGACGAAGAAGCCCTTGGGCCAATGCCGGTGAGCGGCGGCGACTTCGTCGCCCGAACACACGATCCCGTCGAGCCCGGCATCCATCGCCAGGTCGGTCAGTCGTAGCACCTGGTCGTGCGCGGTTCCTTCGATGCCGGTCGTGCGGAGGTCGTTGTCGTCGAGGCTGGTCAGCATCGTCACCGCGACGACCTTGGTGCCGAGCGGCGCCGCGGCCTTGGCATCTTCCAGCATCGCGCGCCCACCCGCGCCGTGCACCGTCAGCACCGCTGGATCGAGACCGCGCAGCGACTGCACTGCCTTGCCGACGGTATTTGGGATATCGTGGAGCTTGAGGTCGAGGAAGATCGGCAGGCCGAGTTCGTGCATTTCGAGCACGCCGTGGCGGCCGTTGGCCATGAAGAATTCGAGGCCCAGCTTGATCCCGCCGACATGGTGGCGGACGCGGTTGGCTATCGCTTTCGCGCGATCGATGTCGGGCGTGTCGAGCGCGACGTAGATGCGGCTGGTCATGTAAGCGGGAGCGTTGGTTGGGCAGGGGTTGAGCCGTTCGGCGGCGTCGGCAGCGGCACCGGGTCGGCGCTGATCGCGACCGGCGTGGGTTTCAGGTCGGCGATGATGCGCTCGGCCGTGTTTAGCCGCTGCGCCAGCCGCCAGCGCTGGGTGCGGAAATAGAGCCAGGTCGGCAGCCAGCCGGCGAGGAACGTCAGCAGCATCAGGAACGGCAAGTTCACTTCCGCGACCAGCCCGCCCCACAGGTTGATCGTCACCCAGGTCCAATTGCCGAAGGTGAAGATCGCCGCGACGAAGGCGAGCAGGCACCACAGCAGGATCTTGAGAAATTGCATGGCAGGAAGGCTAGCGGGGCGGGGCGGGTTTGACCAGTCCGCCGTGCT
>JBDSWC010000043.1:0-6282 GCA_039926845.1 Sphingomonas sp.
TGAGTTTATGTCGGTAATGAGACTCGCCGCATGGACGGACGGCGCAGTAACGCGATAGGACACCGGCGAGTCAAACCGATTCCGCCGCAAATCCAATCCCGTCCGGGGAATTTGCGGCGGATCGTTAGGGCGACGGATCAGTGGTGCATCTCGCCAGCCGGGGCGATCGGCGCTGGCGGTTGCGCCGCCAGCTCGTCAGCCTCGGTCCAATCGATCGCCTCCAGCGGACCGGTCAGCGCGAGCGCCAACACCTCGTCGACGTGCTCGACCGCGATGATTTTCAGGCCCTCACGGATATTCGCCGGAATTTCGGCGAGGTCCTTTTCGTTCTCCTTGGGGATCAACACCGTTTCGATCCCGCCGCGCAGCGCTGCGAGCAGCTTTTCCTTCAATCCGCCGATCGGCAACACGCGCCCACGGAGTGTGACCTCACCCGTCATCGCCACTTCGCGCCGCACCGGCACACCGGTCAGCGTCGAGACGATCGACGTCACCAGGCCAACGCCGGCCGACGGCCCATCCTTGGGCACTGCGCCTTCGGGCAGGTGGACGTGAATGTCCTTGCGCGCGAACAGGCTCGGCTTGATGCCGTAAGACGGCGAACGCGCCTTGATGAAGCTCATCGCGGTCTCGGCCGACTCCTTCATCACGTCGCCGAGCTTGCCGGTCAGCTTGATGCCGCCCTTGCCCGGCACCGTCACGCTCTCGATCGTCAGCAATTCGCCACCGACCTCGGTCCAGGCGAGCCCCGTCACCGCACCGATCTGGTGCTCGGTCTCCGACAGCCCGTGACGGAACTTCTGCACGCCGGCGAATTCGTGGAGGTTGTCGGGCGTGATCGTGACCGACGTCACCTTGCCCTCCAGGATCTGGCGCAACACCTTGCGCGCCAGCTTGGCGATCTCGCGTTCGAGCGTGCGCACGCCGGCTTCGCGCGTATATTGTTGAATCAGCGCGCGCAGGCCTTCGTGAGTGAGCACGAACTCTTCCGGCTTCAACCCGTGTGCCTCGATCTGCTTTTGCAGCAAATGACGCTCGGCGATCTCGACCTTTTCGTCCTCGGTATAGCCCTCCAGCCGGATGATCTCCATGCGGTCGAGCAAGGGCTGCGGCAAATTGAGCGTATTCGCAGTGGTCACGAACATCACGTCCGACAGGTCGATGTCGATCTCGAGATAGTGATCGTTGAACTTGTTGTTCTGTTCCGGATCGAGCACCTCGAGGAGTGCCGACGCAGGATCGCCGCGGAAATCCTGACCAAGCTTGTCGATCTCGTCGAGCAGGAACAGCGGATTGCTCGCCCCCGCCTTCTTCAGGTTGGTGACGATCTTGCCCGGCAGCGAACCGATATAGGTGCGCCGGTGCCCGCGGATCTCCGCTTCGTCGCGCACGCCGCCCAGCGACTGGCGGATGAACTCGCGCCCGGTCGCCTTGGCGATCGACTTGCCGAGCGATGTCTTGCCGACGCCGGGAGGCCCGACGAGGCATAGGATCGGCCCCTTCAGCTTGTTGGTGCGCGCCTGCACCGCGAGATATTCGACGATCCGGTCCTTGACCTTTTCCAGCGCATAATGATCCTCGTCGAGCACCGCCTGCGCCGCCGCGATATCCTTCTTGAGCTTCGATTTCTTACCCCACGGCAAGCCGAGGAGCACATCCAGATAGTTGCGCACGACCGTTGCTTCGGCCGACATCGGCGCCATCGTCTTGAGCTTCTTGAGCTCGGCGGTCGCCTTGCTGCGCGCTTCCTTCGACAGCTTGAGCGTCGCGATCTTCTGAGTCAGCTCGGCGATCTCGTCGCCATCGCCTTCCTCGCCCTCGTTACCCAGTTCGCGCTGGATCGCCTTCAATTGCTCGTTGAGGTAATATTCGCGCTGGGTCTTCTCCATCTGGCGCTTGACCCGCGACTTGATCTTCTTCTCGACCTGCAGGACGCCAAGCTCGCCTTCCATAAAAGCGTAAACCATCTCGAGCCGCTTCGATTGATCGAGTTCGATCAACAGCGCCTGCTTGTCGGAAACCTTGATCGCGATGTTGCCCGCGATCGAATCGGCGAGGCGCGAGGGTTCCTCGATCTCGCTCATCTGCACTGCGGTCTCGGCGGGAAGCTTGCGGTTGAGCTTCGAATAATTCTCGAACTGATCGACCACCGACCGCATCAGCGCGGCGATCTCGACCCCTTCGGCTACCGGTTCCTCGATCCGATCGATTTCGGCGGTCAAATGATCGCCGATGCCCGACAATTCGGTCAGCGTGGCGCGCGCCTTCCCCTCGACCAGCACGCGAACGGTGCCGTCGGGAAGCTTGAGCAGCTGAAGGATCGTCGCGACGACGCCCATGTCGTACAGGTCATCGCGGCCGGGATCGTCCTGGCCGGGATCGAGTTGAGCGACGAGGAAAATCTCCTTGTCGGCGGCCATCGCGGTTTCCAGTGCGGCAACCGACTTGTCGCGGCCGACGAACAGCGGCACGATCATGTGCGGAAAAACAACAATGTCGCGCAGCGGCAATACGGGGAAGGATTGGGTCATGGATACTCCGACGGCGCCCGATCGGGGCGCATTTGACCCTGTATATGGGAATGGTGAGCGTTCCATCAATCGCCACGGGCGTTTCGGCGTCGCGATGTTGGGGATAAGCGCGTTGCTGGCAGCGGCGGCCGGCGCCGCGACCTTGCCCAAAAAGGGCGAGCCGCCACTCAGCGTGCAGACCCAGCGGTCGGGCGGGCCGATCGATCCAGACCAGGCCAAGCTGCAGTTCGATGCCGCCGATTTGTCGTTCGAGGTGCTGCCCGCGACGCAACAATTGAAGAATGTCGCGCGCCTAACCTTCACCGCGAAGGCGCCGATCGACAAGCTCGTGATCGATCTCGACAGAAATCTCGGGCCCAGCGCGGTCGCGATCGACGGAAAGCGCCTGCCCACCACGGCGTTTGCCAACCCCGACGGTCGGCTGACGATCAAACTCCCCCGCACCTATGCAGCCAGCGAAAAGGTGACCGCGACGATCAACTTTGGCGGCACCCCGCACGTCGCGGTCAACGCGCCGTGGGACGACGGCATGGTGTGGTCGAAGACCAAGGACGGCCGGCCATGGATCGCCAGCACCAGCGAGGGGTCAGGATGCGACATCCTGTGGCCGTGCCTCGATTTTCCGACCGGCGAGCCCGGTAAAGTCGCGCTCCACATTACCGTGCCCAAAGGACTGAAGGCGCCCGCTAACGGCGTTTTCCGGGGGATGGACGCGCTCGCCGATGGGCGGACGACATGGAATTGGGAGATCAAGCGCCCCAACACCTACGCCATCTCCTTGACCGTCGCGCCGTACGAGGTGGTCGAGGGCAGCTACAAAAGCCGGTTCGGCAACACGATCCCGATGTTTTACTGGTATCTGCCGGGTGAAGAGACGCAAGCGAAGGCGCTGTTCGCCGAGTTCGCCCCCGCTCTCGATTTCTATGAAGCGAATGTCGGCCCCTACCCGTTCGGCGACGAGAAGGTCGGCGTGGTCGAGACCCCGCACCTCGGCATGGAGCACCAGACGATCAACGCCTACGGCAACGCCTACAGGAAGGCGCCCGAGGGCTTCGACTGGCTATTCCACCACGAATTCGGCCACGAATGGTTCGGCAACCAGATGACGGTCGGCAATTGGGACGATTACTGGCTCCACGAGGGCTACGAACAATATATGCAACCCGCCTACGGCCTCTGGCGCGAAGGCTATGCGCGTTACGCAACGATGATGGACAAGCAGCGCAACCAGATCGTCAACGGCGCGCCGGTCGTGAGCGACCGCGTGCTGACCGAAGAAGAAGTCTACGAGACGGCGAAGGGCGGTCCGGGGCAGGACATCTACAACAAGGGCTCGTGGATCCTCCACACATTACGCTGGTTGATCGGCGACAAGGATTTCTGGGATGTGACGCGGCTGCAAATCTATGGCCGCACCGACCCCAAACCAGGCAATTTCGCTCCGCGCTATGGATCGACGCGCGAATATCAGGGCTTCGTGAAGAAGGTGACGGGCAAAGACTACGACTGGTTCTTCGACGTTTACTTGCGCCGCGCGGCGTTGCCGGAATTGATCGAGGCGCGGAGCGGTGACAAATTGACGCTGCTGTGGATCACGCCCGACAATCTGCCCTTCCCGATGCCGATCGAGGTGATGGTGGGCGACAAGCTGATGAAGGTCGCCATGCCCGACGGCACCACGACGATCGACGCGCCCGCCGACGCGCGCGTGCTGGTCGACCCGTTCGCGCGCATTCTCCGGCGGTCGAAGGCGGTCGAGGATTATCAAGCCGGCCTGCGCAAGCCGAGCTAGGAGACAGCGATGCTGCACTATTTTCCGAACGATCCCGTCGGCCTGCCGGGCCTTGCCGCGATCATGCTCGGCTTTCTGGGATTCTTCATCGCTCTGCTGGTCGCGCGAGCACGCGTCGCGAAGGTGCCGGCGGCACCGCTCTCGCAAAGCGCGCCGATCACGCGGCTGTGGATCGCCGTGCAGGGGATCGGCATCGGGCTTGCCGGCTTCGGTCCGATCCGCGTCGAGCTCGACCCGATGTCCGCCAAGGCGATCGTCGAGGCGGCCGTGGTTGCGCTGCTGATGGCGGGCGCGGTCGGGCTGTTCAACGCGTCGTCACGCGCGATGGGCAAGAATTGGGCGGTCGTCGCGCAAACACGCAGCGACCACGTCCTCGTTCAAAACGGGCCGTTCAAGTGGATCCGCAACCCGATCTACGTAGCCATGTCGCTGTTCATGATCGCGATGGTGATCGCTTTCGGCCACTGGCGTAACTTGGCCATCGGCATTCCGGTTTTCGCACTTGGCACCTGGATGCGGGTCATACGCGAAGAAGGATTGCTGCGCGCACAGTTCGGCGCGGCCTATGACGAATATGCCGCCCGAGTGAAACGGTTCGTGCCGGGAGTCTTCTAGGCCGGGCGCAACATCGACCAGAACTTGGGACCGCCCTTGGGCACGTGCCATTCGCTGGTGACCTCGAACCCGAGCGACTGGTAGAGCGCGACGTTGCGTTCGGTCGCGGTTTCCAGATAGGCGGGCACCCTGTCGGCAGCAGCGCGCGCCAGCCCTTCGCGGATCGAGGCACCACCCAGCCCCTTCCCCTGATGTGCCGGATCGACGCCCGCGATGTGGAGATACCAGTGCCGCTCGGGGGGCGCGTGGGCGTCGAGCGCCTCACCGACGCGCATCGCCCGCGGCAGCGCGAAGCCGAGCGTCGTCACCAGCGCGACAGCACGGCGCAGCAAGTCCACCGTGTTCGCTCGCGGCGTGCCCGGCCGCTGCCACAGGGTTGCTGCTTCCGCTTCGCCGGTGACGAGCCGCATGCCGGGCGCGTCCGCGTCGAACAGCAAGCCGAACAGCCGCGGCAATCGCTTCGCCCGATCGCGCGGGTCGGGGAAAATGTAGGACATCGCCGGATCGTCGGCGAACGCGCGGGCCAACATTGCGGCAACGGTATCGCGGTCGGCGTCGGTCGCGTCGCGGATCATCCGACCGTGCACCCCGCGGTTTTCAGCACACGCTTGGTCGAAGCGGGATAGCGGGCAAGCAAATGCGCTGGGCGGATCGGCCGAGTCACGAAATTCCCACCGCAATTCGGACAGACGCCGCCCAGCACACCGTCCACGCAATCGGCGCAGAAAGTGCACTCGAACGTGCATATGCGCGCGTCCCGGCTATCCGGCGGCAAGTCGCGGTCGCAGCATTCGCAATTGGGCCGCAGGTCGAGCATGTTCCCCTCCCCGCTCCGTGCGATCAGGCCGCGTCGCCGGTCTTTTCCTTCTTGGCGTAGACTCGGATCGGCTCCTTGCCGCCCAGCACCACGTCCTTGTCGATCATCACCTCGTCGACGCCGTCCATGCCGGGCAAGTCGAACATCGTGTCGAGCAGGATGCCCTCCAAAATCGACCGCAACCCGCGCGCCCCGGTCTTACGCTCGATCGCCTTCTTCGCGACCGTGACCAACGCGTCGTCGGTGAAGCCGAGCTTGACCTCCTCCATGTCGAACAGCTTCTGATACTGTTTGACGAGGGCGTTCTTCGGCTCGGACAGGATCTTGACCAGCGCGACCTCGTCGAGATCCTCCAGCGTCGCGATCACCGGCAGACGGCCGACGAATTCGGGGATCAGCCCGAATTTCAGCAAATCCTCGGGCTCGACCGACTTCAGCGTCTCGCCCGTGCGGCGTTCGTCGGGTCCTGCGACATGCGCGCCGAAGCCGATCGACTTGCCCTGCAGGCGGTCGCCGATGATCTTTTC
>JBDSWC010000044.1:0-15323 GCA_039926845.1 Sphingomonas sp.
GCCCGCCGTCATCTATGGCATGAAGCAGGACCCCATCTCGATCCACGTCGAGGAAAAGGCGCTGATGAAGATGCTGATGACCGGGCATTTCATGAACACGGTCGTGATGATCGACACCGGCAAGGGCTCCGCGACCCGCACGCTGCCCAAGGACGTCGCGTTCGACGTCGTCAGCGACCGGCCGATCCATGTCGATTTCCTGCGCATCAGCGAGCATGCCACGGTCCACGTCAACGTGCCGGTGCACTTCACCGACGAGGAAGAGTCGAAGGGCATCAAGACCGGCGGCGTGCTGAACATCGTGCGGCATGAGCTCGAACTGATCTGCGACGCGGCCGACATTCCCGGCGAGATCGCGATTTCGCTCAAGGGCCTCGAGGTCGGCGATTCGATCCACATTTCGAACGTGACGCTGCCCAAGGGCGCCAAGTCGGCGATCGACGACCGCGACTTCACCATCGCGACGATCATCGCCCCGTCGGCGATGAAGTCCGACGCGGTCGAGCAGGCGGCGGAAGAAGCCGCGCTGGCCGAAGCCGCGCACGAGGAATCGGTTGCCGAGGCGGAAGCCGAAGCCACCACCGAGGAAGCTCCGACCGCCGAAGGCGACGCCGAGTAACACCGGCTTCACCGGCAAACAGATCGGGCGGTGGAAGCGATGGCTTCCGCCGCCCTTTTGTTTGTCGGATTGCGGCCCCGCCCCGGGCACGAAAACGCCGCCGACATCGCTGCCGACGGCGTCTCGATCGTCAGGACTGCCGGTTCAGGCGATCGCGATACGCGTCACCGCGCGACGACGGCGCAGCGTGGCGCCCACTGCGCCGAAGCCGACGAGCAGCATTCCCCATGTTGCGGGTTCCGGCACCGGGGCCGGCGACGCGAAATTGTCCATCCGCGCGCCGTCCTGGATGCCCAGACCGATCCCGTTGCCGGTGTAGGTCTGCGCCGCGCCATAGGTGAAGTTGAAGTTGAAGGTCGATGCGCCCGACGTCAGCGTCAGCGTGCCGACATTGTTGACCACGCTGGCGGTCAAATGCCCGCTGGTGAGCGTCGCCCCGATGGCACCGAAAATCCCATTGGTGTAGGTGAAGATGCCGTTCGCCAGGGTCACATAGCCGAGGCTGTAGTTGGTGAACCCCGCGGCGGTGCCTTGATGCTGCACCTTCAGGAAATAGCCGGCGGTGCCGTCCCAGTTGAGCAACGCGCCATCATAATAAGTGCCCACCGTCGGCGATGTGGCGGTGAGGAAGTCGAACTCCGCCTTGTTGGCCGAATAGCTGCTGCTGCCGACATATTGATACAGCGACTGCGTGCCGCCGCTCGCCACGTTGCTGCTGATCGACGCGCCGCTTTTGAGCATCGACCAATCGGCGCCCAATCCGTTGGCACCGGCTGCGGTATTGGCGCGGTTGAACGTGTCGAGAACCTGCGCGTGTGCGGGCATTGCGACCACGCCGGCGACGAGCGCAATCGAAGCGAACATCGTAAATCGCATGACAATTTCCCCTAAAAGAATCGGACCGTCAGCGGCCCTGATTGAAGTTAACCATAATAAAGGGGCCGATTGACGCAACGGCTTGTGCGTCCTTCTGTGCCGAAACGAGACAGTGTTATTTTTCCATAACTGCGCGGACCTGGTCGCCGGTGGCGGCTTCCCTCTGGATAGGTTTGGCTTAAAGGGCTGCCATGCAACTCTGGGTCGGCCTGGGTAACCCGGGCGCGCAATATGCGATGCATCGCCACAATGTCGGCTTCATGGCGGCCGATGCGATCGCCGAGGTGCATGGCTTCGGCGCGGTCAAGAAGCAGTTCCAGGGCTGGACCCAGGAGGGACGGCTGGGCGGCGAGAAAATCGTCCTGCTCAAGCCCGCGACGTTCATGAACGAGAGCGGGCGGTCGATCGGCGAGGCGATGCGCTTCTACAAGCTCGCGCCCGAGGACGTTACGGTGTTCTACGACGAACTCGACCTCGACCCCTTCAAGGTCAAGGTGAAGCGCGGCGGCGGGACGGCGGGGCACAACGGCATGCGATCGACCGTCCAGCATATCGGCGACGCGTTCCGCCGCGTGCGGATCGGCATCGGCCATCCGGGGCACAAGGACCGCGTCACCGGGCACGTACTCGGCAACTATGCCAAGAGCGAGATCGAGCCGCTCAGCGACTTGCTCGGCGCGATCGCGGCGGAGGCGGATTGGCTGGCCAAGGGCGACGACGTGCGCTTCATGAACGACCTCGCGCTCAGGATGGAAGACGGCAAATGATATCGCTCGTTTTCGCGAAGGCCGGGGCCCAGTATCGCGCCGCTCGCGACTGGGCCCCGGCCTTCGCCGGGGAAGAGGTGTAAGATGGCCGTTCGCTCCCTCTTTTCGACCCACTTCTACGACGCAGCGCTCGGCGACGAGGCGTTGGTTGGCGATCTGCCCGGCGCCTGCCGCGATCTCGCCGCGCAGGACAAGGCGGGCCAGCGCTGGTCGAAGGAGCACGGCTACCGCGGCTACACCTCCTACGCGTCGCTCAACGACCTGCCGCATCGCGACCCGCGATTCGCCGACCTGGTGAAGCTGCTCGACCGCCATGTCGCGGCGTTCGCCAAGGAGGCTGGGTTCGACCTCGCCAAAAAGCTCCGGCTCGACAGCATATGGGTCAACGTCCTCAAGCCCGGCGGCACGCATTCGGGGCATATCCACCCGCACAGCGTGGTGTCGGGGACGGTTTATGTCACGGTGCCGCCGGGATCGGGCGCGCTAAGGCTCGAGGATCCGCGCCTGCCGCTGATGATGGCGGCACCGTCGCGGCCCGATACCTTCGTCTATGTCGAGCCGGCGCCCGGCAGCGTCTTCCTGTGGGAAAGCTGGCTGCGCCACGAAGTGATGCCCAACGCCGCGAAGCAGGATCGGATCAGCATCAGCTTCAACTATCGGTAATGGTGCGCTAGCCTCGCCTCATGGCCATCGACCGACGCATGATGCTGGGCGGCACCGCCGCGATGATGGCGTGGCCGGGAGCAGCGATCGCCGTGGAAGAAAATCACATGTTCGGGATGCTAGGGCGGATGAAGGCGGTCGCCGGCCAGCGCGACGCCTTACTCGCGATTCTGCTCGAAAGCTCGGCGGGGATGCCGGGCTGTCTAAGCTATATTGTCGCCAATGACCTGACCGATCCCGACGCGATCTGGATCACCGAGGCGTGGGAGAGCAAGGAAAGCCACGACGCCTCGCTCAAGCTGCCGCAAGTGCAGGCCGCGATCGCCAAGGCCCGCCCGCTGATCGCCGGCTTCGATTCGAACGCGCAGACTCAGCCGGTCGGCGGGATCGGATTGGTAACTTCTTAACGCGATCGGGCGCCGCCCAATCGCTGCGGCACCTAAAACGCGTAGCGGATCGCCAGCGTCGCGATCGGGTTGAGCCCCGCGCGATTGGCGTTGCGGTCATCGGCGCGAAACGCCTGGCCCCGCGGGCCGCGATTGATCGCGCGCCCCTTCAACGCGCCGCCCTCGATCCCGACGACCAGGCCCGACAGAAGCTCTGCGTCATAGCCTGCGGTCATCGCCCAGGTACGGCGGCGGAACCCGCTCGGCATGCCGCCGCTGCTGGTGCGCCAGTGCGTGTCGTATAACAGTCCGTGCGTCGCT
The DNA here is from genome assembly GCA_039926845.1 of Sphingomonas sp. Taxonomy (GTDB): domain Bacteria; phylum Pseudomonadota; class Alphaproteobacteria; order Sphingomonadales; family Sphingomonadaceae; genus Sphingomonas. The sequence goes on from JBDSWC010000044.1 coordinate 3,633, forward strand.
TGTTCGGCCGTGGTCCAATAATTGGGCCGTGCGAAATAGCGGCTGCCGACCGACAGACGAACGCCGATGGCCGCGCTCGGGTAGATATCCGTCATGCCGCCGAAGAAACGCGGGCGGATCATGTCGGTCAGCGCGGTGTAGCCGCCCCGCCGGACCACCCTGGGTCCCATGCGTGGCGCTTTCGCGTTGACCAGCCCGAACCGAGCCTCCGCAACCGGGCGCTTCGGCGAATTGCGCGCCGACGAGACCGCGGGCCACAGCGCGCACGCCAGCCCCGTCATCGCGATTGCGGCGTGGATCGTCCTCGGCATCCCCCGTTTCCCCCAAGAATCGAGGCCTCTCCCCGCTACGACTCTCCACAAAGGATGGTGGCATGACACCGCGGGACACGCAATGTTTGGTTTATCGGCCGTTAACGACTGTGGCGGCGAGCGGATCGCGGGCTCCGGCTGGCGCTTTTGCGCGTGTCCGCCTAGAGAGCGCGCTCTCCATCACCCCTAAAGCGAGCATCATGGGCTTCAAATGCGGCATCGTCGGGCTTCCCAATGTGGGAAAGTCGACGCTTTTTAACGCGCTGACCGAAACCGCGGCGGCGCAAGCGGCGAATTATCCGTTCTGCACGATCGAGCCGAACGTCGGGAACGTCGGCGTGCCCGACCCGCGGCTCGACAAGCTTGCGGCGATTGCCGGGTCTCAGAAGATCATCGAGACGCAGCTGGCGTTCGTCGACATCGCCGGGCTCGTGCGCGGCGCGTCGAAGGGCGAGGGCCTCGGCAACCAGTTCCTCGGCAACATCCGTGAGGTCGATGCGATCGTCCACGTCCTGCGCTGTTTCGAGGACGGCGACGTGACGCATGTCGAGGGCAAGGTCGATCCGATCGCCGACGCCGAGACGGTCGAGACCGAATTGATGCTGTCCGACCTCGAAAGCCTGGAAAAGCGCGTGCCCGCCGCGCAGAAGAAGGCGGCACAGGGCGACAAGGAATCGAAGATCGCCGCCAGCGTGCTCGGCCGGGCGCTCGACCTGCTGCGCGACGGCAAGCCCGCGCGGCTGACCGAGCCGAAGGACGCCGAGGAAGCGCGGGTCTTGTCACAGGCGCAACTGATTACCGCCAAGCCGGTGCTCTACGTCTGCAACGTCGATGAACGCGACGCGGCGAACGGCAACGCGCATTCGGCGCGCGTGTTCGAGAAAGCCGAGGCAGAAGGCGCCGAGGCAGTGGTGGTGTCGGCGGCGATCGAGGCCGAGATCGCGACGATGCCCGCCGAAGATCGCGGCGAATTCCTCGCCGAATTGGGCTTGCACGAAACCGGCCTCGCGCGCGTCATCACCGCGGGCTACAAATTGCTCCACTTGCTGACCTTCTTCACCGTCGGCCCCAAGGAAGCGCGCGCCTGGACCGTCCATGCCGGCGCCACCGCGCCCGAAGCGGCAGGCGAGATCCACACCGATTTCGAGAAGGGCTTCATCCGCGCCGAAACGATCGCCTACGACGACTATGTCGCGCTGGGCGGCGAGGCAAAGGCGCGCGAGGCGGGCAAGCTGCGCGCCGAGGGCAAGGCGTACGTCGTCGATGACGGCGACGTGATGCATTTCCTGCACAGCTGACCGGCCTCGACCGAGCAACAGAACGCCGACCTTGCCAATTTGGCACAGTCAAAAACGTATCCGAAATAACCGATTGACCGGCGCAGAGCCGGATGTAAGTTTGGTTAAGTCTCCGCCCACGCGGAGTACCAATGAGTCGCACCCGGAAAGATCCAACGGCAACCCGACGATAGTCGGGTCGCCCGGTTTGCGTGATGCGCGTTCGCTTTGCGAGCGTTTGGCAGACGACGACTATTGGGAGCGAGAAATGAACACGCTATCAATCAAGCGCTTGCGCAGCATCGGAATCGCGGCATCCTTTGCCGTTACGGCTCTGGCAACGCCAGCACATGCGCAACTCACCTTAACGTCCGCCGGCACGACCAATGGCTTCAACCTCTCGCTGTTCGCGGCAATGCCGAGCTATTGCTGCGGCTATGGCGCTTGGGGCAGCGCGGTCCTGTCGAATGGGAATGTCGTGGTTAACGGTTATAACGCGCCCGGCGACGGCACGTTCATGAACTACATTTTCGCCGACGTGGACGGTCAAAGCTACCTGACGCCGCTCGCAAAGAACTTATGGAACGATGGCGGCTACGCCTCGGCACTGGCCACCCTCAACAGTGTTACATACGGCACGCACTATTCGGACAACACCGTCCGGATCGTCAATCTGAACGGGTCGGAAGGAGCCATCGTCGCCAATGTCGGGCGCGGCGGGTTGAGCGCAGATCAGGCGCGAGGGACGTTGTTGGCCGCAACCAACTTGGGCTTGGTCGAAATTGACCCCACCAATCCCAACCCGGCGACCAACTTCCGCGTGGTCGGGGGTAGCGGTGGCATTGACGGCGTAACCGTCTCACCCGATGGCAGCATCGCCTACGTGGAAGATGGCGGACATATTTTCGGCCTGCGCATCAGCGATGGCTTCCAGCTTTACGATTCCGGTTTTCTCGGCACGCCGGACGGCGTCGGCGTGATCACCAGCGGTGCGCTGACGGGCAAACTGATCGTCAACTTCAACGACGGCACCCTGCACATGCTCGATCCCACGGCGATGACCAATACGGTGATCGCCAACGGCGGCTCGCGCGGTGACTATGTCGGCTTCGATCCCAACGGCACGCTGTTCGTGTCGCAGAGCGATCGTTTGCTGCGGCTGTCTTTGTCGAATGGTACGATCGGGGGCGGCGGCAACGGTGTGCCCGAGCCGGCGACCTGGGCGATGATGATTGTCGGCATGGGCGGGATCGGATGCTTGCTGCGTCGCCGCCGCGCCGTGACGATGCGCGCTCGCTACGCCTGACGGATCGGTGGCAGCCGACCGCTGATATCGCGAAGTACCAAAGGCGCCCTCACCGGCCGGTTAGCGCGGCCGGTCAGGGCGGCGGGCGCGGCGGGCAAGCTGCGCGCCGAGGGCAAGCCCTATGCCGCGCATGACGGCGACGTGATGCATTTCCCGCACAGCTGAGCGGCAGTCAGCAGGCCCTCGGCGCGAAAAATGCGGCCTGTCACGCGCGCGCAATCAACCGCCGTTATGTGTCCGATTGTGGGACAGGCCGATGACGACCGACTCGCCAAATATGAACGAATGATTTACAGAATGGCCGACTCGCATGTTTTTTGCCGGGGGGTGGGGGACCAGCTCGTATCGGCGTGTAGGGGTCTAAAACAAAAACAGGGGTCGCTATCCGTCAGTTCAACCTGGAAGGAATAGCGATGAATTTCCGTATCTTAAGTGCCGCTGTGCTTGGCATGGGCGTATTAATGACGCCGCACGTTGCGCAGGCGCAAACCGTCGACATCGAGCTCGCGCTGCTGGTCGACGTTTCGGGCAGCGTCGATGACACCGAATTCAACTTGCAGAAGCAGGGCTACGTCAACGCGTTCAACGACGCCGCGATCAAGGCCGTGTTCGCTAGCGGAAAGTCGGCCGGGATCACGTTGATCTATTGGTCGGGCTCAGCCGAGCAGTCGCAGGCCGTGGGCTGGACGCTGGTCAATTCCGCTGCTTCCTCGGCGGCATTCGCGACGTTGATTGCCGCGACCTCGCGTCCGTTCGGTGGTCAGACTGCCCCGGGCAGTGCGCTTAACTACGTGGCGCCGAAGTTCTTCAACAATACGTTCACCAGCGCCAAGCAGATCATCGACGTGTCGGGCGACGGCGCGGAAAACGATGGCGCGAACACGCTGGCCGCGCGCAATGCGGCGCTGGCGCTCGGCATCGACCAGATCAACGGCTTGCCGATTCTGGGCGAGGCGGGGCTGCTGGCGTTCTACCAGAACAACATCCAGGGCGGCGCAGGGTCGTTCACGCAAGCGTCCGCTTCGTTCGCGGACTTCGACGCAGCGATCAAGGCCAAGATCGGCAAGGAACTCACCGGCGGCGTGCCCGAACCGGCGACCTGGGCGATGATGGTCATGGGCTTCGGTGCGGTCGGCTTCTCGCTGCGTCGCCGGCGCAACGTGACGATGCGCGTTCGCTACGCCTGACGAGTCGCAATCGGGCCGCTAAAACGGCCAAGGACATCCCACCGGCCGGACTTGTCCGGCCGGTGGGAATTGTTCGAAAGTGCGGCCACGCGCCTGTCCGCATTGAGCCGAACCCGCTCCGCACAGCGGGCGCGTCATTCCTCGGGCGCGGCGTCCCATTTGGGTTTCATTTCCTTGCCCCATTTCCTGGGGTCTTCCGCGTGCATCTTCTTCATTTGCTCGGCGACGTCGGGATGCTTTTCCATAACGTGCGCGGTCATTTTCTCGACCATGCCGTCCCACGTCTCGGCCGAAATCTTCTGATCGCAGGCACCGCCCAGTTCGCGGCAGGTCATCGTCTTCATCGTTCCTCTCCGACTGATCCGGCAGGAGCAACGCAAGCGTCGTAGCGCGGGTTCCTTGGCGAATGGCGCGTGCGTTCAACGATTGATCACCAAATCTCTTCAGCGAAGATCAAGAAAGCCGCAGATAGGGCCGGCATATCGTTTGGCGGGGATCGCGCGATGGACGTGCTCGATGCGGAACTGTTGACGCGGCTGCGCGATCGCGCGGCGGACCCTGCCCGTCGCACCGACGATGCGGGGATCACCGCGTCGGCGGTCGATCTCGGCGCGTTGATCGGCCAGCTTGGTACCAATCCGGCGTTCGCTCAGGCGACCCAGCGCATGCCGTCGCTGGTCGGCCAGTTCAGCGCGCTGATGCAAGGATTTGGTGTCGTCACGCCGATGCCGCAAGGCGATCTCGCTCGTCCGCGCCCGGCGGCGCCGCTGGCGGCCGCTGCGACGGAGGCCGATTACGCGCGCGCAGAAGCCGCGCTCGGGCGCCCGCTACCCACGGCGCTGCGTCAATTGTATGCAATCGCCGATGGCGGGTTCGGTCCCGATGGCGGGTTGTTCTCGCTCGATCGATGCGCCGCCACGTATCGCGAGCTTACCGCCGATCCCGCCGGTCCGCAGAATCAGGCCTGGCCCGCCAGCCTGGTGCCGCTCACCGACCGGCAGCCCGGACATAGCTGTCTCGACCTCGACAGCGGCGCGGTGATCGACTGGGATCCCGAGGAGATCGACGGTTATGGCGATGCGGCCTGGCGCCGTTCGTTCAAACCGCAGGCGGCGAGCCTGGCGGCGTGGATCGACCGGTGGCTCGACGCCCCGGACGCCCAGGACGCGTTGGCGACGATCCGCAAGGAAGCGGCCGAGCGAACAGCGCTGGTCACAATCGCGCATTTTGCCGCGATGACGGCGGAACAACGCGCCAAACACGGCCTGCCGGAAACCGGTTGGGAAGACGAGTTGCGCCGTCGGCACGGCGCGCGTTAAAAGCGGGACCAGCGATCGAGCCTCACCGATATCGGGCGTTGCCCGGCGCCGCCTTCATCGCAACCATGCACTGGCTGGCGAAGCGACGCGCATGCGGCGCTCGGCGGCAGCGTGTGTGCATCGTTTGACGCCGTACCGCGATCAGGATGCTATACCGCTACGATGACCGCAAAAGCTGTACTTCGGAGACTGGCGATAACGGGTTGCGCCGGCGCCGCGGCGATGGCCGCGCTGCCGAATTCGTCTCTCGCGCAATCGATGCCCGGCATGCCCGGCATGGCGATGCCCGCCAAGCCTGTCGTGAAGCCGAAACCCAAGCCGGCGCTACGCCGCGCGCCGGCGAAACCGGCGCCCACACCCAAGTCGATGCCGCAAGCCGCGCCGAAGATGGATATTCCGCGAGCGCCGGCACCCGATCCTTCGCCGTCAACGCCGGCGAGTGCGGCGGATACAAATGTCATGACGCCGCGGGCCTCGCCCCTCCCGCCCGCCGCGCCGATGGCGGGGATGGATATGTCGGGCGGCAAGCCGATGGTGGGCATGCCGGGCATGGGCGCATGGCCGCCGCGGCGCTTTTCGGGCTGTCAGGAGTTTCCCGACCCCGGACCCGACGGCATCGTCACCGGCGGCTACCGCTGCCAGCCCGGCGACGGGTCGGGCACGTCGCGCCAGCCCGCATCCGGCGAGGCGATGCACGGGCTTCACCTGATGACCGGCGGCTGGATGGTAATGCTGCACGGCTATGCCTGGAGCGCCTATACCGACCAGTCAGGACCGCGCGGGAGCAGCGAAGCGTTCGTCATGTCGATGGCGATGGTCGAGGCGCGGCGCGATCTGGGAAAGGACGCGACGCTGACGCTGCGCACGATGTTCAGCCTCGACCCCCTGACGGGCAAGCGGGGCTACCCCAGCCTGCTCGCCACCGGTGAGACCGCGGACGGCGTCACCCCGCTGATCGACCGCCAGCATCCGCACGATCTGTTCATGGAGCTGTCGGCGCGGATCGAGGTGCCGGTCAGCGCGACGATCGACGCGTTCGTCTATGGCGGCCCCGTCGCCGAACCAGCGCTGGGCCCGTCGGCGTTCATGCACCGGACCTCGGCGCAATTCCTGCCGCTCGCGCCGATCACGCACCATTGGTTCGACAGCACGCACATCACGTTCGGCGTCGTCACGGTCGGGCTGAACACGACGCGTTGGCAAATCGAGGGGTCGGCGTTTCGCGGCCGCGAGCCCGACCAATATCGCTGGGACATAGAGACACCGCGGTTCGATTCGTGGAGCGTGCGCGCAACGTGGAACCCATCGGCTTATTGGTCGGCGCAGATTAGTTATGGCCGACTCGAAAGCCCCGAGGCGCTCGAACCCGGGATCGACGAAGCACGGACGACCGCGAGCGTGCAATATGCCCGCGGCGGCTTCTCCGCGCTGGCCGGTTTTTCGGCCAAGAACCGCTTGCCGGGGCGCGCGCTGACCGCATGGATCGGCGAAGCGAACTGGAATTTGGGCGAGCATCACTCGTTGTTTGGCCGCATCGAGAATGTCGCCAATGACGAGCTGTTTCCCGCCCCCGCCGACCCGCTTCACGACCGGCCTTTCCGGGTGACGCGCGGCGAACTGGGATATGCGTATCGCATGAAGCTGTTCGGGCCGGTCGAGGCCGCGATCGGCGGCTCTGGGTTTGTGGTGGCGACGCCGCGCGCGCTCGACGGCGCCTATGGCAAGTCGCCCGCCGGCTGGACCGGGTTCGTCAAATTGAGCCTTGGCGGATAGGGGCGATATCCGGCATGGCGGCGCGTCACGTCGGGAGAATGAGATGCGCTGGATCAGCCGGATCGCCGCCCTTGCGGCTTGCATCGCACTACAGGCGTGCGCAACCGCCCCGCAATCCGCCCCAGCGACGATCGCTGCCGCGCCCACGGAGACACGCGCACCGGTCACCATCCTCGTCTCGATCGATGGGTTCCGCCCCGATTATCTCGACCGCGGCGTGACGCCCAACCTCAACGCGCTCGCCGCCGCCGGGATCAGCGCGGCGATGCGGCCGAGTTACCCTTCGAAGACCTTTCCCAACCATTGGACCCTGGTGACCGGGCTGCGCCCCGACCGCACCGGGATCGTCGCCAACAAGATGCTCGACCCTACGCGTCCCGGCGAAACCTTCACGATGCAGTCGGACGATCCGTTCTGGTGGAATACCGCCGAGCCGATCTGGGTGACGGCGGAGAATGCGGGCATCCGCACCGCCACGGCGTTCTGGCCGGGATCGAACGTCGCCTGGGGGGCGACGCGCGCGAAGGAGTGGCCCAACGCGCTGACCGGTGGCGTCCGTCCGGAGGATTGGACTCAATTCAACCAGGCGATCAGCGACCGCCAGCGCGTGGATATCGTCGTCGATTGGCTGCGGCGCCCGGCGGCGACGCGCCCGCGCTTCGTCACGCTGTATTTCGACGAGGTCGACACCGCCGGGCATCAGGTCGGCCCGTTCGATCCCAAAACGACCGCCGCTACCGCCGCGGTCGATACCGCGATCGGGCGGTTGCGCGAACAGGCCGCCGCGCTCGGTCAGCCGGTCAACTTCGTCATCGTCGCCGATCACGGCATGGCCGCGATTTCCGCCGACCGCGTGATCGTGCTCGACACGTTCAGCAACGCCGACGATTACGATGTGGTCGAGGACGGTGTTTACGCGTCGGTCAATCCCAAACCCGGCAAGGAGGCGGCGGTCGAAAAGGCGCTGTTGGGGCCGCACGGCGCGCATCTGACCTGCTACCGCAAGGCCGAAGTGCCCGAACGCTTCCACTACGGCAGCAATGCGCGCGTGCCCGCAATCCTGTGCATGCCGGACGATGGCTGGACCGTGGTCGCGCACGCGCCGAAATTCACGATCAAGGGCGGCGCGCACGGCTACGACAATTTCGCGCCCGACATGCTCGCGCTGTTCCTCGCGAGCGGCTCCGCGATCAAGCCGCTCGGTAAGCTGTCCACGTTCGACAATGTCGATATCGCGCCGCTGCTGCGCGACTTGCTGGGGCTGCCCGCGGGCCAGAACCTCGACGGTGACGATGCCCCGTTCCGCGCGGCGCTCGGCCGATGAGCGACGACCTGCAATATTTCGAGGACATCACGGTCGGCGCGCGGTCGAGCTTCGGCCGCTATGACGTGACGCGCGACGAGGTGATGGAATTCGCGCGCAAATACGACCCACAGCCGTTTCATCTGTCAGACGAAGCCGCCGCGCAGACGCATTTCGGGCGATTGTCGGCGAGCGGCTGGCACACCTGCGCGATGACGATGGCGATGGTCGTCGAGAATTTGCAGAACCACCGTCAGGCGGGCCTCGGCTCGCCGGGGATGGACGAGCTCAAATGGCTCAAGCCGGTCTATCCGGGCGACACCTTACGCTGCGAGACCGAGATTCTCGAAAAGCGCGTATCGACGAGCCGGCCCGAAATGGGTCTCTACAAAAGCCGAATGACGGTCTTCAACCAGGATGACGTTCCGGTCATGACCTTCGTCAGCAACGGCATGATCCGGACCCGGCCCGCTTAGCAAATCGGCGCGGCGCGGCGGCCGCGCCCGATCAATGCTTCACATCGCGCCAGACGTTGCGATACGCGCCGAACGCCAGCACGCTGGAGATCAGCAGGAAGATCACCGCAAAGAACCCGTATTTGTGCCGCGTCTCGAGGTTCGGATCGCCCGCCCAGACGAGGAACGCCGACACGTCGCGCGCCATATTGTCGACCGTCGGCTTGGTGCCGTCGGCGTATTGAACTTGCCCCTCCGACTTGAGCGGCGGCGGCATCGCGATGTTGAGGTTGGCGAAATATGGGTTGAAGTAGAGGCCCTTGGGCGTCTTGATATCGGGGAACGCCTTCAGCAATTCCTCGCCCGCCGCGTTCTTGTAGCCCGCCTGGTCACGATAGCCGGTGATCAGCGAATAGACGTAATCCGGGCCGCCGTGGCGCGCGCGCGTGATGTAGCTGAGGTCGGGCGGTATCGCGTTGTTGTTCGCGGCCCGCGCCGCGATGTCGTTGGCGAACGGCATCGGGAAGCGGTCGGCCGGCGTGCCCTTGCGGGTCGCGGGCTCGCCGGTGTCAGCGTTGGTCGACGGGACGGTGTCGTAGCCGAGCGCGATCGCCTTCACCTGGCCTTCGTTATAGCCAATGCCCTCAAGCTCGCGGAACGCGACGAAGCGCAGCGAGTGGCACGCGGCGCAAACTTCCTTGTACACCTGGAAGCCGCGCTGGAGCTGTTGCTTGTCGAACTTGCCCATGACGCCGTCCGAGGCCAGCCCGGCCGCGCGCGGATGGAGGTGGAATTCCTCTTCGGCGGTCGGCGCGGGCGGATCGGCGATCCATCCCTGCACCGTCCAGAGGAGCGCCCAGGCGAGCACCGCCGCGAAGGCTGCACCGACCAGGAAAGCGATACCGCGAACCATATCTCAAATATCCCCTATAGCTCGCTCAGTGCGCCTTCGGACGGGCTGGTCCCGCCATGCCCGGCCAGCACCGCCTCGGTGATCGAATTGGGTAGCGGCGTCGGCCGCTCGCTCCGCGCGATCAAGGGCAGGATGACCAGGAAGTGCAGGAAGTAATAGGCCGCACAGATCTGGCTCAGCACGATGTAGGTGTTGGTGGCGGGCGACCCGCCGCAATAGCCCAGGATCAGCACATCGACGACCAGCACCCAGAACGCGATGCGTGCCTTGGGGCGGTAATTGTTCGAGCGGATCGGCGATGAGTCGAGCCACGGCAGGAAGAACAGCAGCAGGATCGACCCGAACATCGCGAGCACGCCCCACAGTTTGGCCGGCAGGATGAAGTCCGACGTGAACGCGCGCAGGATCGCGTAGAACGGCCAGAAATACCATTCGGGCACGATATGCGCGGGCGTCGCGAGCGGATTGGCCGGGATGTAATTGTCCGGGTGGCCGAGATAGTCGGGCGCGAAGAATATGACGACCGAGAAGATCGCGAAATACACGAGCAGCCCGAACCCGTCCTTGGCGGTGTAATACGGATGGAACGGCACCGTGTCCTGTTCGCCCTTCACGTCGACGCCGGTCGGGTTGTTCGACCCCGGAATATGCAGCGCCCAGATGTGCAGGATGATCACGCCCGCGATCACGAACGGCAGCAGATAGTGAAGCGAGAAGAAGCGGTTCAGCGTCGCGTCGTCAGGCGCATAGCCGCCGAGCAGCCAGATGCGGATCTGTTCGCCGACCACGGGGATCGCGGAGAAAAAGCCGGTGATCACCTGCGCGCCCCAGAAGCTCATCTGGCCCCAGACGATGACATAGCCCATGAACGCGGTCGCCATCGTCAGCAGGAAGATGACGACGCCGAGCAGCCACACCATCTCGCGCGGCGCCTTGTACGACCCGTAATAGAGCCCGCGGAAGATGTGGATGTACATGACGATGAAGAAGAACGACGCGCCGTTGGCGTGCGCGTAGCGCAGGAACCAGCCGGCGTTGACGTCGCGCATGATCGTCCCGTTGACCGAATCGAACGCGCCCGCCGCCGACGAATGGAAATGCATCGCCAGCACGATGCCGGTGACGATCTGGATCGCCAGCGCCGCACCCGCGAGCACGCCGAAGTTCCAGAAATAATTGAGGTTGCGCGGCACCGGGTAGCCCGCGCCGACCGCATTGTAGACGAGGCGCGGCAACGGCAGCTTCTCGTCCATCCAGCGCATCAGCGGGACTTTGGGTTGATACTGTTTGGCCCAGGGGAAACTCATGTTCTTCTACCCCCTCAACCGACCAACACGGTGGTCGGCGACGTGAATTTGTAATCGGGAACGGCGAGGTTTTTCGGTGCCGGTCCCAGGCGGATGCGCGCCGCGGTGTCGTATTGCGACCCGTGGCACGGGCAGAAATAGCCGCCGAACTTGCCGCGATTGTCGCCCTCGTTGATGCCGAGCGGGATGCAGCCGAGATGGGTGCACACGCCGAGCGTGATCAGCCAGTTCTTCTTGCCGTCCTTGGTCCGCTGCTCGAGCGTTTCGGGGTCGCGCAAGCTGCCCACCGGCACCGCATCGGCCTCGGCGATTTCCTTCGGCGTCAGGTTGCGGACGAACAGCGGTTGTTTGCGGAACGTGGTGATGACGCCCTGGCCCGGCGCGATCTTGGTCAGGTCGATCTCGGTGGTCGACTGCGCGAGCACGTCCGCCGACGGACTCATCTGGTTGATCAGGGGATACACAATCGCGAGCACCCCGGCCGCGGGAAACGCCACGGCCGCAATATTAAGGAAGTCGCGGCGGCGCGGGTCGCTCGCC
>JBDSWC010000045.1:0-39975 GCA_039926845.1 Sphingomonas sp.
TCACGTGCGGCCGTGGCGGAACTGGTAGACGCGCAACGTTGAGGTCGTTGTGGGCGAAAGCCCGTGGAAGTTCGAGTCTTCTCGGCCGCACCAGCAGAGCACAGCGAAATAGCGAAGCTATTGAGCGAATAGTGCTCTGCCGGCCGGCGAGCGGCAAAGCCGCTCGGCCGACGGCGCGGATTCACTCCGCGCCGCTTTCTCCCACTATACCCGCCCGGGAAAATCGCGCTGGCGTTTGTCGATACGCCCGCCCATCCTGCCTTCCTTTTGGGAGCGATCGCGTGAGGCTGTCTTTCATAGCGTTGCTGTTGGTCGTGGCCCTATCGGGCTGCACCGCGACCAGGCCACCTCAAGCCAACATTTATTTTCAGTTGAGCCCTCGATCCTATTCGGTCGATGCGTTGGCATCGGATCTATCGGGTAAATTTGATGCGTCGCTGTCGTCGCACGATGAGCTCATTCCAGACGCCGATCGGTCGAGAGCGTTCGAACTGTCTTCAGGCAGCTACGAGCTGATCATCGTACAGATGGGCGACATTCACTGTCCGCCCAGCGGGCTAAACCGGATCACCTACAATGATCACTTTTACCGAATAGATGTCGTCGCCAAGAACGCTGACGCAGCGGGTTCAAAACTCGCCAGGATCGGGAAATCCGTATCCACGATGATTGTGGGGCGGGGAGGAAAGGTTCTCGCCGAGCTGCCACGGTGCCCGAACAAGGACGTGCCTCAATCATAGGCAAGCTGACCCGCGCGGATTTACTCCGCGTCGCTGCAGCATCACCCCTTTGCGAAACTGATGTGACACCCCTAAGGAAACCGCAGCATCGAAGGGGCGCGTCCGATGAAGTTGATGACCGGCAATTCCAATCTGCCGCTAGCCAAGTCGATTGCCGACTATCTCGAAATCCCGCTGACCGACGCGCTCGTCCGCCGTTTCGCCGACGAGGAGATTTTCGTCGAGATCAACGAGAATGTCCGCGGCGAGGACGTGTTCGTGCTGCAATCGACGTCGTATCCCGCCAACGACAATCTGATGGAGCTGCTAATCTGCATCGACGCGCTGCGGCGCGCATCGGCGCGGCGGATCACCGCGGTGCTCCCGTATTTCGGCTATGCGCGGCAGGACCGCAAATCGGGGTCGCGCACGCCGATCTCGGCCAAGCTCGTCGCCAATCTGATCACCGAGGCGGGCGCCAACCGCGTGCTGTCGGTCGATCTCCACGCCGGGCAGATCCAGGGTTTCTTCGACATCCCGACCGACAATCTGTTTGCCGCCCCCGTAATGTCGGCGGACATTCTGGCGCGCTATGCGACCAAGAACCTCATGGTCGTCTCACCCGACGTCGGCGGCGTGGTGCGCGCGCGCGCGCTGGCCAAGCGGCTCAACAACGCGCCGCTGGCGATCGTCGACAAGCGCCGCGAGCGCGCCGGCGAATCCGAAGTGATGAACATCATCGGCGACGTCGAAGGGCGCTTCTGCATCCTGATCGACGATATCGTCGATTCGGCGGGGACGCTGTGCAACGCCGCCGCTGCGTTGAAGGAGGCGGGGGCGGCGGGCGTCGTCGCCTATGTCACCCACGGAGTGTTGTCGGGCGGCGCGATCGCGCGAGTCGAAGGATCGGTGATGGAAGAGCTGGTGATCACCGATTCGATCGGCAATCACGACACGATCGCGCAAGCCGGCAAGGTCCGCCACCTGACCATCGCGCCGTTGCTCGCCGAAGCGATCCGGCGGATCGCCGACGAAAGCTCGGTCTCCAGCCTGTTCGACTAAGAATTGCCGCCGTGCTGGATCAAATGATCGAGCACCGCGGGATGCAGCGGCTGGCGGAACCGGCCGCCGATGACGTCCTTGCGGCGCCACGCGATACTGGCCTCGAGGCCTTGCAGCCCGGGCAGCGTGACCCAGACGAGGTCGCCGACGTCGAGCCCGTAATGTGCCTCCGCACGAAACCCCGTCACCGACATGTCGAGTATCCGGATGTCGAACTTGGCGGCGGTGCGGTTGCGCAGATGCGCGCGCAGGATCACCGGCAGTCGGGGCTGACGCCGATTATCGTCCCGGGAAGCGACCGGGGCATCGAAACCGAAAGTACGCGCATCCATGGCCGCAATTAGTGGTTATCAAGAGTTAAATTTCCGCAAATACGGGCACTTGCGCGCCCCGTTTTCTTGCTGATCTAGATCAGGCTGTCCCACACCAATTTCGCGCCGACCAGCACCATCAGCATGTAGATCGCAGTGTAGAACCGAGCGGGCGACACGCGCCGCACGAGCCACACGCCGGCAAGGGTGGAGATTATCGCAACCGGGATCAGGCTGGCGGAGGCGACTAGATTGGCGTGGCTGAACTGGCCGAGCTTCCAATAGGCCGGCACCTTGAGCCAGTTGGTCGCGGCGAAGAAGATCGCGGTGGTGCCCACCAACGTGTCGCGGTCGAGCCCGCGCGGGAGTACCCAAACCTGATAGGGCGGCTGGCCGGCATGCGCGATCTGGCTGGTGAAGCCCGACGCGACGCCGCACAACGTCCCGACCCAGCCGGGCGAGCGCGCGGGCGCGGCAATCTTTCCGCCGCGCTCGACCCACAGCCGGTAGAGCCCGAATACCACCGAAATGGCGCCGACCAGCCCCAGCACCGCGTCTTCGGACACGCTGGCGGCATACCACCAGCCGAGTGCGATCCCGATTACCGATCCCGGCAGCATCCACGCCAGCACATAGCCGTTCCACGACCGCCGGAATGCCCAGACGCCGACCACGTCCTGGACGATCAACACCGGCAACAGGATCGCCGCGGCGCGAACCGGCGATACCGCCAGCGCCATGATGGGCAGCGACAGCGCGCCCATCCCGACGGACCCGCCCTTCGACAGCCCGAGCAGGATCACCGCCGGGATCGCCAGCGCGAAGAAAAGCGCGGTTTCGTTCAATCGACGGGGGCGGCGCGCGGGCTGCGCACGCCGGCGCGGTCGCGGCGCTTGAGCTCGGCCTTGAGCGCCTCGGGCCGCGGCGCCCACAGGAAGCCGAAGCTGACCGTGCCGTGCTTGGTCTCGACCGCATGGTGCAGCCGATGCGCCTGGACGATGCGCTTCATGTAGGTGGACTTGGGCAAGTAACGCGTCGCGATGCGGCGATGCACGATGATGTCGTGGAACCCGAAGTAGATTGCGCCATACGCCGCGATTCCCGCGCCGATCCAGGCCCATCCCGGCCCCCAGCCCAGTTGGACTCCGCCGAGCAGCAATACGATCGACGGCACCGCGAAAATCACCGCATAAAGGTCGTTGAGTTCCCAATTTCCCTCGCGCGGCGCGTGATGGCTTGCGTGCAGGAACCAGCCCGGCCCGTGCATCACCCAGCGGTGCATGACATAGGCGAAGCCCTCCATGCCCAGCACGGTGGCGACGAAGATTGCGATACCCGACGGCCAGCTCATCGTCAGTGCATATAGGGCTTGCGTCCGGGCAAGGCGAGCGGGGGTGGATTCGCCGCCGCCGCTGTGCTTAAGGCTCCAGCATTCCCAGTCTTCGAAAGGCCGCAGCCTTCCCATGAACATTCACGAATATCAGGCCAAGGAATTGCTGGCCAAGTTCGGCGTCCCCGTCCCCGCCGGCTTTGCCGCGCTGTCGGTCGAGGAAGCGGTCGAGGCTGCGAAGAAGCTGCCCGGGCCGCTTTACGTGGTGAAGGCGCAGATCCATGCCGGCGGTCGCGGCAAGGGCAAGTTCAAGGAACTCGGCCCCGACGCCAAGGGCGGTGTGCGGCTAGCCAGGACGCTCGACGACGTGCGCGCGGCGGCGACTGACATGCTCGGCAACACGCTGGTGACGATCCAGACCGGCGAGCACGGCAAGCAGGTCAACCGCCTCTACGTCACCGACGGCGTCGACATCGCCAAGGAATTCTACCTCGCGCTCTTGGTCAACCGCGCGAGCGGGCGGATCGGCATGGTCGTCTCGACCGAGGGCGGGATGGACATCGAAACCGTCGCGCACGACACGCCGGAAAAGATCACCACGATCGACATCGACCCGGCGACCGGCTTCATGCCCCATCACGGCCGCGCGGTCGCTGCCGCGCTGGGCCTCGAGGGCGATCTCGCCAAGCAAGCGACCTCGACCGCGTCAAAGCTCTACGACGCGTTCCTCGGCACCGACGCCGAGCAGATCGAGATCAACCCGCTCGCGGTCACGGACGACGGCAAGCTGATGGTGCTCGACGCCAAGGTCGCCTTCGACGGCAATGCGATGTTCCGCCACAAGGACCTCATGGAGCTGCGCGACGAGACCGAGGAAGACCCGGCCGAGCTCGAAGCGTCCAAATACGACCTCGCTTACATCAAGCTCGACGGCGATATCGGTTGCATGGTCAACGGCGCCGGGCTGGCGATGGCGACGATGGACATCATCAAATTGAACGGCATGTTCCCGGCCAACTTCCTCGACGTCGGCGGCGGCGCATCGAAGGAAAAGGTCACCGCAGCGTTCAAGATCATCCTGGCCGACCCGAACGTTAAGGGCATCCTGGTCAACATCTTCGGCGGCATCATGAAGTGCGACATCATCGCGGACGGCATCGTCGCCGCGGCCAAGGAAGTGAACCTTTCGGTGCCGCTGGTGGTTCGCCTGGAAGGCACCAACGTCCAGCAGGGCAAGGACATCCTGGCCAATTCGGGCCTCGCGATCGTTCCCGCCAACGATTTGGGCGATGCGGCGCGCAAGATCGTCGCCGAAGTGCAGAAGGCGGCCTGACGCTCCCCTCCCCAGGAAGCGATCGGATTGACGGAGAGAATGCGATGAAGGTGCTGGTGGCGGTCAAGCGCGTGCTTGATTACAACGTGAAGCCTAGAGTGAAGGCGGACGGGACGGGGGTCGATCTGGCCAACGTCAAGATGTCGATGAATCCGTTCGACGAGATCGCGGTCGAGGAAGCGATCCGCCTTAAGGACAAGGGCGTGACCGAGATCGTCGCGGTGTCGATCGGCGAACAGAAGTGCCAGGAAACGCTGCGCACCGCGCTCGCGATGGGCGCCGACCGCGCGATCCTCGTCGTGTCGGACGAGAAGATCGAGCCGTTGGGCGTCGCCAAGCTCTTGAAGGCGATCGTCGAGGCGGAGAAGCCCGATCTCGTCATCCTCGGCAAGCAAGCGATCGACGACGACAACAACCAGACCGGCCAGATGCTCGCCGGCCTGCTCGGCGTCGGCCAGGCGACCTTCGCGTCGAAAGTCGAACTCGCGGCCGACAGCGTCACCGTGACGCGCGAAGTCGATGGCGGGTCGGAGACCGACAAGCTGTCCCTCCCCGCGATCATCACCACCGACCTTCGCCTCAACGAGCCGCGCTACGCGTCGCTGCCCAACATCATGAAGGCCAAGTCGAAGCCGATGGAGCAGAAGACGCCCGCCGATTATGGTGTGGACGTGTCGCCGCGGCTGACCACGCTCAAGGTCGTCGAGCCGGCCAAGCGCACCGCGGGGGTCAAGGTCGCCGACGTCGATGAACTGGTCGCAAAACTCAAGGCGATGGGAGTCGCGAAATGAAGACGCTCGTCTGGGTCGAACATGACGGCTCGTCCGTCAAGGACGCCACGCTCGCCGTGGTCACCGCCGCGTCGCAGCTCGGCGACGTCCATTTGCTAGTCGCGGGCCAAGGCGTCGACGGCGTCGCCGCCGAAGCCGCCAAGATCGCCGGCGTCGGCAAGGTTCATGTCGCGGACGACGCGGCCTATGCGCACGCGCTCGCCGAGAACGTCGCGCCGCTGGTCGTGTCGCTGATGAGCGACCACGATGCGTTCCTCGCGCCCGCCACGTCGAACGGCAAGAACATCGCGCCACGCGTCGCCGCCCTGCTCGACGTCATGCAGATCAGCGACATCCTGTCGGTCGAGAGCGACGACACGTTCACGCGGCCGATCTACGCCGGCAACGCGATCGCGACGGTCCAGACCAGGGACGCCAAGAAGGTCATCACCGTGCGCGGCACCGCGTTCGACAAGGCCGAGACGTCGGGCGGGTCGGGCACGATCGAAAAGGTCGCGGCGACCGGCGACAGCGGCAAATCGACCTATGTCGGGTCGGAAATCGCCAAGCTCGAACGCCCCGAACTCACCAGCGCCAAGGTCATCGTGTCGGGCGGCCGTGCGCTCCAGAACAGCGAGAACTTCCACACGATCATCGAACCGCTCGCCGACAAGCTCGGCGCCGCGGTCGGCGCCAGCCGCGCCGCGGTCGACGCGGGCTATGTCCCCAACGATTACCAGGTCGGCCAGACCGGCAAGATCGTCGCCCCCGAAGTCTATATCGCGATCGGCATCTCCGGCGCGATCCAGCATCTGGCGGGCATGAAGGACTCCAAGACGATCATCGCGATCAACAAGGACGAGGACGCCCCGATCTTCCAGGTCGCGGACATCGGGCTGGTCGGCGATCTGTTCAAGATCGTGCCGGAGTTGACGTCGAAGCTGTAGGGAGCAGCGCAAGCTGCGCACCGGTGCGAGCGGCGCAAAGCCGTTCGCAACAGTTCGACCGGCCGGCGGCGCTTCAGCGCCAACCGACGACGCGGGACTTGCTCCCGCGTCGGTCCTGCGCGATCTTCTTTGGCAATGTGGAAACCAAGAGAACAAAAGCGGCGAGATCGATTCGAAAGGGCGCTGGCCGAAATGGTGCCCGCCGCGACTCGCCTCTCGGAAAAATGGCGACTTTTTTCAGATACCCTCAAGTTCCGTGATGGTGTGCCGCTGGCAGAACAGATCCGCTCGTTCTCGTTTCCTGCGTCCGGCTTCGTCAAATCTGCGTATCCGAATATCTCTTCAGCCGACCCGGTCGTATATTTTTCCGCTCTGTTGATCGGAATCTACTTGGCTAGGACAACACCGATACCCGACCTGCTGGCAGCGGCCGAAGAAATCGAAAACGAGACTGGCCTTAACGGTCTCGCAGAAATGCTCAGAAAATTCGTAGCATCCACGCCAAATCGCTAGAATGTACCAATCACGTTCAATCCCCAAAAGGAACCGTTCACTTGGCGACGCGAAGCACCGCGAACCCTGCCAGCGCCGACGCAAGCGACCCCGCGAGCACGCCGACCTTAACTTGATCGATCATCGCCTCATTTCCCGGGAACGCCAGCCCGCCGATAAACAGGCTCATCGTGAATCCGACACCACACAGCAGCGCCACGCCGTAAACCTGCGCCCAACTCGCGCCCTCCGGCGGTTGCGCGAGCTTGAACGCGGCGGCGAGGCGGACGCTGGCGAAGATGCCGGCTTGCTTACCGAGGAACAGCGCCAGCGCGATGCCGAGCACGAGCGGCTGTGCCAGCGTCGCCACGCTCATGCCTGACAACGAGACCCCGGCATTGGCGAACCCGAACAGCGGCACGATCGCGAACGCGACCCACGGGCTGAGCGCATGTTCGAGGCGGTGGAGCGGCGAATGCTCGTCCGCGCCGCCGCCGGGGATCAGCATCGCGGTGACCACGCCGGCAATCGTCGCGTGGACGCCCGACATCAGCACCAGCAGCCACAGCACCGCGAACCCGACGAGATACGGCCACAGCGCTTTCACGCCCATCCGGTTGAGTGCGAACATCCCCGCCGCGACCGCCGCCGCCCCACCGAGTGCGGCGAGCGCCAGCCCGTGCGTGTAGAACAAGGCGATGATCGCCACCGCGCCCATGTCGTCGACGATCGCGACCGTCGTCAGGAACAGCTTGAGCGAGGCCGGCACGCGAGGCCCGGCCAGCGCGAGCACGCCGATCGCGAACGCGATGTCGGTCGCCGCGGGGATCGCCCAGCCGCTGCGCACGTCCGCTGCGCCGCTCGTGATCGCGAGGTAGAGCAACGCCGGGACCGCCATACCCGCAATCGCAGCGATCACCGGCAGACGGCGCTTCTCCGCGCTCGCCAGTTCGCCGCCGATCAGCTCGCGTTTGATCTCCAACCCGACAAGCAGGAAGAACACCGCCATCAGGCCGTCATTGATCCACAAATGCACCGTCATCGGCCCGAGCTTGGGGCTCAGCACCGGGCCCGTCTCGACGTGGAGCAAGTGGAAATAGGCATCGGCGAGCGGCGAATTGGCCGCGATCATCGCCAGCGCCGCCGCCGCCATCAGCACGATCCCGCCTGCCGCCTCGTCCGCCAGAAAAGCGGCGAGGACGGAAAGCGGTCGCCTGCTCACCGGACCAGCGCTTCGGCGATCAGCTTGCGCGTATTTTCCACACCGTAAAGCGCGATGAAGCTACCCATGCGCGGGCCTTGGCTCGACCCGAGCAACGTTTCGTAGAGCGCCTTGAACCAGTCGCGCAGCTCGGCGAACCCGCCGGTCTTGCCGATCTCGTAGACGATGTTTTGGATATCCTCCGCCTTGGCGCCCGCGGGCAGCGCGGCGAGGTCGGCGTCGAGCCGTTCCAGCGCTGCGACTTCCACCCCTTCAGGCGAGCGCCGCACCAACGTCGGCGCGACGAAATCGCGCGCATAGGCCAGCGCATAGCCGATCAGCTTGTCGAGCTCGGGATAATCCGTCGCGGTCGCGCCGGGTAGGTAGTTGCCGAGATAGCCCCAGACCTGATCCTTGGTAGCATCCGCGCCCATCACCCCGACCAAGTTGAGCAGCAGCCCGAACGTCACCGGCAACGCATCCTGCGGCACCTGGCCGTTGTGGATGTGGTGCACAGGGTTGCCGAGCCGCTCCTTCTCGTTCTGACCGTGATAATTGCCGCGAAACTGCCAATAATCGTCGACCGCGCGCGGGATCAGCCCGAGGTGGAGCGACTTCGCCCTTTTGGGCTCGCGATAGATGTAGAAGGCCAGGCTCTCGTCGGGGCCATAGGTCAGCCATTCGTCAATCGACAGACCGTTGCCCTTCGACTTCGAGATCTTCTCGCCCTTTTCGTCGAGGAACATCTCGTAGTTGAACCCCTCGGGCGGGCGTCCGCCAAGCGCGCGCGCGATCTTGCCCGACTGGATCACCGAATCGATCAGGTCCTTGCCCGCCATCTCGTAATCGACGCGGAGCGCGACCCAGCGCATCGCCCAGTCGACCTTCCATTGCAGCTTGGCGCCGCCCGACAGGATCGATTGCTCGACCGTCGTGCCGTCGTCCTCGAAGCGCACGATCCCCGCCTCGGCATCGACCACCTCGACCGGAACCTGGAGAACGATCCCCGACGTCGGGCTGATCGGCAGCACCGGCGAATAGGTCGCGCGGCGCTCGGCGCGCAGCGTCGGCAGCATGATGTCCATCACCGCCTGGTAATTGCGCAGCACGTTCCTGAGCGCGTCGTCGAACTTGCCGGTCGTATAATATTCGGTCGATGACACGAACTCATACTCGAACCCGTAGCGGTCGAGGAAGTTGCGCAGCATCGCATTGTTGTGCGCGGCAAAGCTGTCGTGCGTGCCGAACGGATCGGGGATCGTGGTCAGCGGCTTGCCGAGATATCCGCTGAGCATGTCCTTGTTGGGCACGTTGTCTGGCACCTTGCGCAGCCCGTCCATGTCGTCGCTGAACGCGATCAGCCGCGTCGGCGTGTCTGACAGCGTCTCGAACGCATGGCGCACCATCGTCGTGCGCAGCACTTCGTTCAACGTGCCGATATGCGGCAGGCCAGAGGGGCCGTAGCCCGTCTCGAACAGCACCGCGCCGCCCCAGGGCTTGCCCTCGGGGTATCGTTTGAGCAACTTGCGCGCCTCTTCGTAGGGCCAGGCCTTGGATTCGAGAGCGGCGGTTCGGAGAGCGGCATCGACGGTCATGATGCAGGCCACGTAGCGAGCCGAGCAGCCCGCGTCACCCCGGCTTACCAGGTTGCCATTCTGTTCCGCATCGCTCACGGTCGCGCGATGCTCCCTTATCCCGCCCTTCATGCAAGCCACGCCGGCGTGTGGATCGCCGACGCAGACGGTGCGCGCGCGGTCGGGCGGGGTGAGGCGATCCGGCGCGCCTCCGATACGCCGATGATCGTGCTCAACGCGCCCCTCGTGGGCCAGCGGCTGGGCTATGCCGAATTGTTGGGGCTCGATTTGCTGGAGCTGTTCGCGTTCCTCAAGCCCGCGACGTTCCTGCCGCCGACGCCGCGCGGGCTCGCGCGGATGGTTGGGCTAGCGCCGCCCGAGGATGAGGCGAGTATCGCCGCCTTCCTGCGCGACGCCGCTATGGCGCTGCTCGCAATCCCCGGTGCTGATTGGCCCGAACGCGAAGGTGCGTGGACCGCGGCGCAGAGCCTGGCGCGGCTGCGCTGGCCGTGGGCACCGGTGCTTGCCGATCGGATCGCCCGGCCCGAACAGCAGGAGCGCTGGCTGTTCTCCAAGCTCCCCGAATGGGACGAAGTGGCGCCGCGCCCCGCGCCGCGCCCGGTGACGCTCGATGATGGCGAGGTCGCCGACCGTCTAGCCTTCCTGACCGGCCACGGTGCCGAACAACGCATCGGCCAGCGCGCCTTCGCCGAAGCTGCCGCCGCAGCGTTCGCGCCGCGGATGATGCGCGACAATCCCAACATGCTGCTGGCCGAGGCCGGCACCGGGATCGGCAAGACGCTCGGCTATCTCGCGCCCGCATCGCTTTGGTCGGAGCAAGCGGGCGGCGCGGTGTGGATCTCGACCTTCACCAAGGCGCTGCAACGCCAACTCAACCACGAGACCGCGCGCCTGATCCCCGACCCCGCCGAACGCCGCCGCCGTGTCGTGACGCGCAAGGGTCGTGAGAATTACCTCTGCCTACTCAACCTCGAGGACGCGTTGCAGGGCGGGTTTGCGGGCCGCGCCGCCGTGCTCGCGCATCTCGTCGCGCGATGGGCGGCGTATAGCGCCGACGGCGACATGATCGGCGGCGACTTGCCCGGCTGGCTGCCGACCCTATTCCGCCGCAACGGATCGACCGCGCTTACCGACCGCCGCGGCGAGTGCGTTTATGCCGGGTGCCCGCACTATCGGAAGTGCTTCATCGAGCGCGCCGCGCGCGCCAGCGCCGCCGCCGACATCGTTATCGCCAACCACGCGCTGGTGATGGTCAACGCCGCGCGTGGACGCGAGGCGACCAGCCGCCCGACCCGGTACGTGTTCGACGAGGGGCATCATCTGTTCGAAGCCGCCGACTCGATGTTCGGGGTCGCGCTGACCGGACAGGAGAGCATCGAACTGCGCCGCTGGGTCGTCGGCCCCGAAGCCACCGCGCGCGGGCGGCGTCGCGGCTTGGCGGCGCGACTGTCGGACGTCGCGAGCTACGACGAAGCCGGCGGCGTCGCGATCCAAGATGCGGTCGAGGCGGCGCGCGCACTGGCCAGCGACGGCTGGCTGCAACGCGTGGCGGAGGGCGATCCGTTCGGTGCGGTCGAGAAGCTGCTGAGTGCGGCGCGCGGCATGGTCTACGCCCGCGCCGCGCAGGATGGCGACGCGGGCTACGGCCTCGAAACCGAACTCGCCGAACCGCTTCCCGCGCTGATCGAGGCCGCCGCCGCCGCGGCGCAGGGCCTGGAAGCGCTGCTCCGTCCGATGATGACGCTCGGCCAGCGGCTCGAAGCGCTGCTTGCCGAGGGACCCGACTGGCTCGACGGCCAGGCGCGCGCACGCGTCGAGGGCGCGGTCGCGTCGCTGGCCTGGCGCACCGAGACGATCGGCGCCTGGATCAGCCTGCTCGCACGCATTGGCGGCCCGGCCGATCCCGATTTCGTCGACTGGCTCGCGGTCGACCGGATCGAGGGGCGCGAGTTCGACATCGGCCTCCACCGCCGCTGGCTCGACCCGACGCGTCCGCTGGCGGCGACGGTGCTTAAGCCCGCGCACGGCGTGCTCGTCACCTCGGCGACGCTGAAAGGGGGCGATCCCGACTGGCAGATCGCCGATGCCCGCGCGGGCGTCCCCCACCTCGATCGCGCCGCCGGCCATTTCGACGTACCTAGTCCATTCGATTATGCGAGCCAGGCCGAAGTGCTGATCGTCACCGACGTCAAGCGTGGCGACCTCGCGAGCCTCGCCAACGCCTATGCCCGGCTGATCGCGGCGGCCGGCGGCGGGACGCTCGGGCTGTTCACCGCGATCCGGCGGTTGCGCGGCGTCCACGCCCGGATCGCCGACCGGCTCGCGCGCGACGGGCTGCCGCTCTACGCCCAGCACGTCGATCCGATCGACCCAGGAACCTTGGTCGACATGTTCCGCGACGAGCCACGCGCCTCGCTGATCGGCACCGATGCGCTCCGCGACGGCGTCGATGTCCCCGGCGAGAGCCTGCGCCAGGTCATCCTGGAGGGCGTGCCCTGGGCCAAGCCGACCGTGCTCCACGCGGCGCGGCGGCTCGCGGGGGGCGGATCGGCGTTCGACGACCGCCTCGTCCGCGCCAAGCTTGCCCAGGCATTCGGCCGCCTGATCCGCCGCGCCGACGATCGCGGCGCGTTCGTGCTGCTGTCCGCCGCGATGCCCAGCCGTCTGCTCGCCGCCTTTCCGCCCGGCGTCCCCATCGCGCGCGTCCCGCTCGACGAAGCGGTCGCGCGGGTGCAATCGCGTCTTTCTTCCGTCACGCGGGTCGTGCAAGAGACGGTCGATCCCTGACGAAAAGGCGGCCGTGAAGACCCTGATCCTCCTCCGACACGCCAAATCGGGCTGGGACGATCACGCCGCGCGCGATTTCGACCGGCGCCTGAACCCTAAGGGCGAGCGCGCCGCGCGCACAGTGGGCCAGCACATGCGGAGTTCCGCGCTAAGTTGGGACCACGCCATCGCCAGCCCCGCCGCCCGCGTGGTCGAAACGCTCGAACAGGTGTCGGCGGGCTATGGCCGCGCGGTCGAACCCGAATGGGACCGCCGCGCCTATCTCGCCTCCGCAGCGATGCTGCTCGATTTGATCCACCACGCCCCCGCCGACGCCGACGCGTTGCTGATGTCTGGGCACAATCCAGGGCTTGAGGATTTGATCCTGCTGCTCGTCCCCGACCGCGCCGGCGACGCGTTGCGTGACGAGGTGGAAGCGAAATTCCCCACCGCGAGCGTGGCGGTGCTGACATGCGACGGCGATAGCTGGGCCACGTTGATGGCGGGTAAATGCACGCTGACCGCGTTTACTCGCCCGCGTGATCTCGACCCGGGACTCGGGCCCGACACCGACTGAACAACTCCTCGCGACTCACCGGTTATGCTCGGCTCGTCGCACAATGTGCCCCAACCATCCCTACACCCCCCGAGTCAGGTGGAACGTTCATGGCCGTGAAAGGTAGGCTTGAACACCGGGGACGTCCGGGGTGTTCGAGTATAGCTTTGCGCCGCCCGTCCTGACGGCGCCGGTGCAGCGAGTTCAACTGCCGTTTTACGGCGACACGGAAACGACCGGCCGATGCGCTGCGATAACGCAGCCTCGTCGGTCCGAAATTGAAGGAGCAACGCGATGAGCGTCATTTTCAGAAGTTCAAAAGTTCTTTTGCTGCTTGCGACGGCCACGATGTCGGGCAGCCTGTATGCGCAGCAAGTGCCGCAGGGATCGAGCCAGCCCGGCCCGGATGTAAACGTGAACGGCACGGTACCGGCCGACCTGTCGGGCATGCCGGCAGGGCCCGTAATCGAAGGTTTCATCTCGGCGCGCAAGGGCGAGAAACTGCAAGTCACCACCGCCGGCGGCAAGACGGTGGTCTTCGTCAGCGAAGCGACCAGCATCAAATCCAGTGGCGGCTTCCTGGGTGCCAGCAGCAAGAAGCTTGGCCAGGACTCGCTGCTCAACGGCCTGCCGGTCAGCGTCAAGACGGTGCAATGGGGCGATGGCCTGGTGGCGAGCCAGATCGCGCTCAAGACCAAGGACCTCAAGACCGCGTCGATGATCCGCAACGGCACCGACCAGCGCTTCGACGAACAGACCGCGGCGACCGAGGCACTGCGCGGGCGTGTGGCCGATATCGATAATTACATCGTCAAGGCCACGACCAACGTGAACTTCGACACCGGCAAGGCCGATCTGTCACCGCAGGCAAAGGCCGATCTCTGCTCCGCGGCAGCCTCCGCCCAGGCGACGAACAACGCCCTGCTCCTGGTGCTCGGCTATACCGACTCCACCGGCAGCGAGGACGTCAACCAGGCGCTGAGCGAGAAGCGCGCTGCGAAGGTGGTCAATTACCTTCAGCAGACGTGCGGCTGGAAACCCTATCGCATGCTGACCCCGACGGGGATGGCGACCGCCGATCCGGCGGCGGACAATTCGACGCCACAGGGCAAAGCACAGAACCGCCGCGTCGCGGTGAATGTCATGGTCAGCAAGGCCGTTGACGGCATGTAAGACGCTTCGGGGTGGGCATCGCCCACCCCGGGTTCCGCGATCCCGAACCGAGCAGGACGCGAATTGCGTGTTCTTGCGACGGTTCAGCTAAAGCCTAAGCAAAGCCGATCTTGACGGCCCGGCGGTATCGCATCGCGCCGCCGATAAACCCGAAACCGCCGATGACCATCGCCCAAGTCGCCGGCTCCGGCACACCCTGGGCCGCCCCGATCTGCCCGCGTATCTCGCCACCCGGAAAGACCGCGTTGTGGATATTGATATACGCGTTGCCGCTCTCGATACCGAGGATGTTCGCGACCGAAACACCGGTGAAGGTGTTGCTGTACGTGCCGGACGTCGCAGCGGGAAAACCCGTGAACGGGATGACGACGGGCCCGTTCGCATTGGCCGCAACGCAGCAATGGATATGCGCTGCAGCAGCGGGTCCGCCAGTCAGACCGGTGAAGGTCAGGCTGACCGCGACGGTATTCAGGACATCGTCGACCGTCACGGTATAGGTGCCGGTCGCGGTAGACCCGTTGGTCGGTACCGAGGCCGCACCGCTCAGGGTGCCGGTATATATGAAGATGCCTGCCGAAGATGCGGTGGGAACGGTGGCGAGCACGGTCGGCAGTACGATTTTCAGCGTTTTCGAAAAGTGCATGGTGAAGCCCTCCTGTTTAGAATGGCTTATTAACCATATCACTTTTCCCGACCGGTAAACAGGAGGAAATCGACCGCCGCGGGATCGTGCAATGTGGCTAGATAGCTGTTTTCCTTCACCTTTTTAGTGACAGCTGCGCGCCGACGCCAGTTCTTCATTTCCTTCCGCTGGTCGAGCGATCCCGAGTCGAAAGTGCGAGACGGATAGACGATCCTTGCAATGTAGGATTTCGCCTGACAGCTTTGCGCGGCTCTTTGACATAATGCTTTTAACTGCCGCGCCTGCCTGGATTAGCTTCGCTGGCCCACGGCTCCATCTTTTGCAGGAATAAGGGGAGGTCGAGATAGTGTGACCCTAGTGTAACCTTTGCGAGGGCCGCCGCCATCCGCTTGGGCCTAACCTTCGCCTAACCTTCCAACTCCAGGGGCGCGGCCACTTGATCAACTTCGGCCACCTATTTCCCGGCCAGTTTGTCCTTCAACCCCGCCAGCGCGCCGAACGGGCCCGCCTCTTCTTCGCCGATTACGCCTGCGGCCTTCAGCGCCGCCTTCCCCCGCGGCCCGCGGGGGAAGGAGTCGAGCGTCAGCGCCATCGTTTCCGCGGCGGTCTCGCCCAAGTCGATCGCGCCGCCGTCATAGGTGATCACGTCGAGATCGCCATCGCCCAGTTCGACTTCCTCGACCGCGGCGTCGCTCGCCGCGACGAAGCGCAACACGACCGGTTCGTCGATCGTCGCGGGCAGCAGATCGCCTGTCACGCTGCACGCCTGGGTCAACGTGGCGGTGACTCGCCCCTCGACCGCGATTCCCGCCGCCTCGCGACGGATCGTGAAATCGCCCGCCAGCCGGTCGATGGCGATCAAGTCGAAGCGCCTGGCGAGCGCGGCACGTTCGGCCTCGTCCGCCTCGATCGAGACGGTGCGCGGCTCGCCGATCGTGTCGATCCGCTCGAGCCGCGAGAATTCGGGCGCGTTCACGGCAGGTCGCCGGCGATCAGGCGATCGACGCCGACGCCCGTGATTCTCTCGCGTAGCGCCAACAATTCGCGTTCGACATGCACCATCGCAGCATCCGCCGGCGCCTCGCCGCGATAGAGGTTGCGGACCAACGCCGGCTTGAGGTCCCCCGCCGCGATCCCATCGCGATACGCGCCGAGCCGCCCGCCGAGCATTCCCATCATCCGCCCGATCTGCTTGCCGACCAGCAGGTCGCCGATCCCGATCTCGCGCAATTGGGGGTCCATGTCGTCGACGAACGCTTCGGCCAGGTATGTCGCCGCCGGAGCGCTCGACGGATCGTTCTCCAGCCGCAGCATCACCATCGCCAGCACCGCGGCGATCATGTCGAACCGCCCGTCGATCGTGTCGGGCACCGCGCCGTCGAGATACCAGTGCGGCGCTCGCGCCCGCGCCACCACGGCGGCATAGAGCGCCGCGGTCTCGTCGCGTTTCGCTTTGAACCTGTCGAAAAAACCCATCGTCTCGCCATTCTGGAGGGCGGCCTTGTGCCACCGGCATGGTCCGCATATTGAGGCGAACGGCGCGCGATGCAATCGCGGCGCCGGGTGAAGCGTGATGCGCGGGAGAATCGAATTGACCAAGGCCGGCCGGATCATGGCCCTCACCGCGACGCTCTCAGCGCTGACGCTGACCGGGGCATGCACGCCGCTGCGCTCGCACCAGGGCTATATCATCGATGCCGACTTGGTGAATTCGGTGCAGCCCGGGGTCGACAACCGCAACTCGGTGCTCAAGACGCTCGGCAAGCCCAGCTTCGCGAGCCAGTTCAACACCGGCGACTGGTATTATATCGCCCGCGACAGTCGCAACCTCGCCTACCTCAAGCCCAAGGCGGCGAGCCAGTTGACGCTCAAGATCAGCTTCACGCAGGGCGGCGTGGTGTCGGGCATCACGCGCACCGGTGTCGACCAAGTCGCCTCGATTTCGCCCTATAACAAGAGCACCCCGACGTTGGGCCGTAAGCGCAGCTTCTTCGAGGAGCTGTTCGGCAATATCGGCGCGGTCGGCGCAGGCGGCGCCGGCAAGGGCGGCGGGGACGATAGCCAGCCCTAACCCTTGCTCTAACCTGACCAAAACGTTCGCGGCGGGTTCAGTAGGGCTATTCTAAACCGCTCTCCATGGCGACGCATCATGATCGCGTCGCTAGGCAACAATGGAGAGCCGATCATGCGTAAACTGATCCTCACCGCGCTGATGGCCGCGACTGTGTTCCCGGTCGCTGCCGAGGCGCAATCGCGCGGCGACTGGCGCCGCGACCGCCGCGAAATCCGGGACGACCGCCGTGACCTGCGCGAGGACCGCCGCGATTTCCGCGGCGACCGCAACCGCCGTTGGGGCGACAATGACTGGCGCACGTGGCGCAACACCAACCGCAACGTCTATTCGCGGGGCAATTGGCGCGCGCCTTTCCGCTACAATGCGTTCCGCGCGGGGGTTCGCATCGCGCCGACCTATTACGGGTCGAGTTACTGGCTCGCCGATCCCTGGCGCTATCGCCTGCCGCCCGCCGGTTACGGCCAGCGCTGGGTGCGCCATTACGACGACCTGCTGCTCGTCGACACGCGCCGCGGCATCGTGCTCCGCGTGATCAACAGCTTCTACTGGTAGCCCCGGTAGTGGCAGGCGCCCGGGCGATTTCAATGCCCGCCCGGGCGCCTTTGCTGTTTCAGCGCATCGTGAAGACGACTTGGTCGACCACCTTGCCGCCAAGGTCGAGCAAAGCGAGCCGATGCCGTCCCGGTCCCGGTAGGATCAGTGGCGCGGCGCTAGCGTCGCCGAGGTCCTGCTTGTCGAGCACCAGCCGGTGCGTCATCACATCGCCCATCACCGCCACCGCCAGCCGCTGGCGATCGATCGGAATGTCGGGATCGATCGCATAGACGCTGCCTGACACCGGATTGGTGATGCGCGGGCGGCGCGATTCGGGCGGCGCGCTGGCGATCAGCGTCATGCCCGTGCCCTTGAGGAAGTATTCCCGGCGCGGCTGCTCGATATTGCCGGTATAGGCGATCGTCCGCGCCTCGACCCCCGCGGGCATGACGGGCGCGCGGCCGGGGCGGTCGGCATGGAGTGCGAGCATCACGTCGCGCCACACCGGCGCCGCGCCGCTGGTGCCCGACACGGCGCGCATCGCGTCGCCCTCGACGTTCCCCACCCACACCGCGACGGTGTAGCGGTCGGAAAAGCCGATGCACCAATTGTCCCGCATCGCCTTCGAGGTGCCCGTCTTCACCGCCGCCCAGAACGGCAGGCGGAGCGACGAATCGAGTCCGAATGTGACCGCGCGCGCATTGGGATCGGCGATCATGTTGGCGACGATCCATGCGGCTTGCGGCGTGGTGACGGCGCGGGCTTCGGGTCGAGGATCGGTGGCCGTCAGCCGCCACGGCGCCCAGCGCCCGCCATTGGCGAGGCTGCGATAGGCGTCGGCCTGTTCAAGCAACGTGACCTCGGCCGAGCCGAGCGCGAGACTGTAGCCGTAATAGTCGCCGTCCTCGACGAGACCCTTGTAGCCGGTGTCGAACAGCCGATCACGGAACGCGTCGACTCCGACCAGCAACAGCGTCCGCACCGCCGGCACGTTGAGCGACCCGGCCAGCGCCGACCGCACCGACACGGGGCCCTTGAACCCCTTGTCGTAATTCTGCGGCACGTAGAGCCCGGACGCGGTGTCGAGCTGGACCGGCGAATCGTCGAGGATCGACGCCGAGGTCAGATACCCCTTCTCGATCGCCTGCGCGTAGAGGAACGGCTTCAGCGTCGACCCGGCCTGGCGATAGGCGCTCGCGCCATCGACCGCAGGCGCCGTCGAATTGCCGCCGATCCCGCCGACATAGGCGAGGACATCGCCGGTCGCATTGTCGAGCACGACCACCGCGCCATCGCGCGCGCGGCTCCCGCCCAGCCCTTCCAACTGGCGCTTGAGCGCGCCGATCGCGACGCGCTGGATATTGACGTCGAGTGTCGTGGTGACCTTGAGCCCCGGCTTGGTCAGCAACCGCTGGGCAAGGTGTGGGGCGAGGCCGGGGTCGAGTTGAAGACTGCGCGTCGGCCCCAGCATCGAGAAAGCCGCCGCCTCGAACGTCGCGCAGTCCTTGCCGCCCGCCAGCCTGCACGCGCGCCGGGCGACCGTTGCCGCACTTGCCTGCGGGTCGGGCAGCAACGCCACCAGCAGCAACGCGTCGTTGCGGTTGAGCGCGTCGGGCGTCTTGCCGAACAGCCCGAGCGCGGCCGCGCCGATCCCCTGCGCCTCCCCGCGATAGCCCGCGAGGTTGAGATAGGCCTCGAGCAGCTGCGGCTTGCTCCAAGCCCCGTCGATCGCGAGCCCCGCGCGCATCTGGCGGATCTTGTCGAGCCAACTGCGCGAGCCCGGCGGGGCGAGGTCGGGCGCGAGGAACCCCGCCACCTGCATCGACAAGGTCGAGGCGCCGCGCGACGGCTTGCCCTCGAGCCGATTGCGCAGCGCCGCCAGCGTCGCCAGCCAATCGACGCCGCCATGCGCGTAGAAACGATGGTCCTCGGCCGCGACCAGCGCTTCGGCGACCGGCGGCGCGACCTTGTCGAGCGGGGTCCAGCCGAGCCGCCGCCGCGCGAAATCGACCCGCGACGAATCGATCAGCACGCCGTTGCGATCGTACAACCACGCTTCGGACGGCTGCCATGCACCGCGCACGGAGGCGTAATCGGGCATCGGCGGCGGCATCGTCAGGAAATTCAGCGTCAGGAACGCGACGAACAGCGCGCTAAGTCCGGTCCACGTCCAGTGTCGCCGCGTTCGCGGGCGATGGTCGCGCAGCCACGTGCAGGTGCGCGCGATGCCGTCATCGACACGCGCCTCGATCCGCCGCGCCCAGGCCCAGGCGGACTTGAGGGTCGCTGCTGCCTTGCCCCTCATCCACCCGTATTCCCGCGAAGGCGGGAATCCAGAATCACAGGCCGAATCGTGCGCGACTCTGGATTCCCGCTTTCGCGGGAATACGGGTCTCTAATTTGCACAGCCCCTCACTTCTCCCGGATCGTGAACGCCGCGTTGGGCAGCTGGGCGTTGATCGAGGGCGAATACATCGCTTCGACTCGGCTCGACGGCAGATTGTACGTCCCCGGCGCGTTCAGCCGCATGACGTACGCCACCGTGAAGCTGCCCCGCGGCACCCAGCCGAAGAAGCCGCGCCACGAATCCTTGCGGCGTTCGATATACGACGGCTGGACCCCGACCTGGACGTCCCACAGCTTGCCGTCGGCGTCGGTCGCCTGGAAGCTGCTGCCCCCGCCGCCGCTCTCCTGATTCGCCAGGAGTTGCGACTGGTTGGCGAAATTGCCGATGATCGTCGCGCCCGCCGGGATCGGATCGTTGACCACCACCCAGTTGCGCTCGGCGGTCGCCTCGACCGTGATCGTCACGCGCGCGACGTCGCCGCGAGTCCATTGTCCCTTCACGCGCTGGCTGACAGCCTCGACCTTCTTGGACATCCGATAGCCGAAGAACGCCGCCTGCTTGAGCGGCACCGCCGCCGACACCTGCACCGTCGCCCATGGCGCGGCACCGCTGCCCTGGTTTAGGGAGAGCGGCATCGGGCCGGCGGGCAGTGGGAAGCTGACCTGGCGCTGATCGTTCGCCAGCGGCCAGGCTCGGCCGATCGTCTGGCCACCGAGCGACATCGTCGTCGTCCCGGTGATCGCCGCCGCAGGATAGAGCGTACCGAACTTCTTTGCGGCGATCGTGCCCCAGGCATTAGCAGTGGTCGTGTCCCAGCGCCCGTGGACCTGACGGAACGCGACGCCAACCATCATCTTGGCCGAATCGTCGTTCCAGCCGGGCCGGCCGAGCGTGGCGATCACCGCCTTGATCGATCCTTCGTCGGCAGACGACATCAGCCACCACGGCGCCTTGCTCTGGTCGGACAGATCGAGCCGCGTGCCTTCGTAGACGAGCCGAGTGCGCAGCACCGCCTCTACCTTCGCCTTGAGCGCGTTGGCGTTGGCAAGCCCCGGCACCTTGTCGAGCGCGACGAGATAGTCGGCCAGGTTCGAGGTCGGCATCTCCGCCGGCGTCATGCTGATCTGGCCGAGCATCGCCGGGGTCGCGGCGCCGGCGCGCGCAATCGCGTTGAACGCCGCCAGCCGCATCAGCCGGACGTCGCCATAATCCTCATGCCGCAAACGCCCGTCGAGCACCGCCTTCAGCCCCTCGACCATCTTGGTCTTGGCGGCTTCGGGAATCGGCAGCCCGGCGTCGGCGGTGACCGACAGGACATACGCGGTCAGCGCCTCCGACCCCGGCATCTTGGAATCGGGCCAGTAGCGCAGCAGGCCGTCATTGGCCTGATAGGTCGGCAGGTCGCCGACCAGCGACTGCCACATCCCCATGTCACCGAGCGCGACCGCGCGGCTCAGCCGCTGTTCGAAGCAATCGTAGGGATAGAGCGCCATGAACCGGCGCACGCCGACCAACGGTGGCGCAAGCGTGTCGGTGAGCTGGATATCGACCACCCCGCGCCCGGGGATCGCGCCGGCGGGCGGCGCGACCTGGATCAGCCCGCCATTCGCCCCGACGCGCGTCAGCGTCGCCGCCCAGACGTCGCTCGGATAGGTGTCGATCACGTCCTGCGTCGTCGTCAGTCTGTCGACCGCCTTGCCGTCGGCCGATTTGGCGCTGACCGTCCATTTGAGCTGGCCCGACGCCATCGGCGCGGTCAGGTTCCACGCGATCGGCGCGGCGCCGCCCGCCGGGATCGTGACGGTCAGCGGCTTGCCGTCCGCGATGTGCGGCTCAAGGTTGACGCTCGCGGTCACCGTCATCGGCTTGTCTGACCCGTTGCGCAGCGTGAAGCCGGCGGCGAACTGGTCGCCGGTGCGCACCAGTTGCGGAATCCCGGCATAGACGCTTAGGTCCTGCGCGGTGCGGATGTCGGCGCTGCCGGTGCCGAACAATTGTGCGCCGTCAGTGGCGATCGCGACCAGCTTGAAGCTCGACAGCGCATCGTTGAGCGGCACGTGCACCGCGGCATGGCCGTTGCCGTCGAGCGGTACCTTGCCCTGCCACAACAGGACCGGCTGGAAATTCTCGCGGTTGAGGCCCGACAAATCGCCGCCGCCGCCGCCGCCCGCCTCGACCGCCTTCTTGCCGTAGTGGCGCTTGCCGACGACTTGCGTCTGCGCAGTCGACGTGACGACCGACAGCGGACGGTCGCCCATCATCGCGGTCAGCACGTCCCAACTGTCGTTGGGCGCGAGTTGGAGCAGCGCCTGATCGACCGCGACGAAGGTCACGTCCGCGGTCTTCGCTGGTTTGCCGTCGGGCGTCTTGACCGTGATATCCGCCATAGCGGTGTCGCGTGCGGCGTAGCGTTGCTTGTCGGCCTTAACCGCGACGGCGAGCTGATGCCCCTCCCAGCCGACCTTCACCTTGGCGATTCCGAGGCGGTAGCTGGGCTTGGCGAGATCGACCAACGCGGTCGGTTCCTGCGCCTCGACCGGCGCCTTGGTCAGCCCGAGCGAGCGGCCGATGCTTTGCAGCCAGCTCGTCGCACCCGATTTAGCGCGCCCGCGCACGGCCATCACCGACACGTAAACGTCGGGCGCATAACTGCCCGGCATCGCAACTTCGACGACCGGGTTCGACCCGGACAGCTTCGCAACGAAGCTCGACAGCACGCCCTCGCGCTCAACCGTCACCAGCGCCTCGGCTTCGCGGAATGGCATGCGGACCTGGAAACGTGCGGTCTCGCCGGCCTTGTACGATGTCTTTTCGGGGACGACGTCCATGCGATCGCCATTGTCGCCGCCGAACCACCAATCGTCGTCGCCCGCCAGCCACACCGAGCGCACCGCGCGGCTGACGTTGCCGTTGGCGTCGGTCGTGGTCGCGACGATATAGACCTCGCCCGACACGCCGGGGTTGATCGCGCACCTGGCAAGGCCGAGCGAGTCGGTGGTCGCCGAGCAAGTCCCCGGAATCTTCGCGGTCTTCATTTGATTGTCGTAGGCGTAGAACCCGCCGATCAACCGCCGCCGCGCGGTCAGCACCTGACGGCTGTAGAGTGCGACCTGGATGTTCTTGCCCTTGGCCGGCTTTCCGTCGGTGTCGAGCGCGACGAAATTCAGGCGCAGATCGTCCTGCTTCATCAGCCACCCGTCGGTCTTGACGCCCAATTGCACCGCCGACGGGAAGATCGGGATGCGCTTCGACGCGGTCAACACTTCGCCGTTGGCGTCCTGATAATCCATTTCGACCAGCATGTCGGTCGGGCTGTCGAGCGCGGGCACGTCGAGCGAGGTGCGGCTGGTGCCGTCGCCGCCGAGCGTGGCGGGGAGCGTCTGGGTCGGCGGGAGGGGAATCTCCTCCTCATCGCCATCGCCGTTGAGCGGCTTGGTCCCTTCCTTTACCTCGGTCCCGCCGAACGTGTAGCCATCATAGCCGTCGGGCGTCGCCGAGCGGCCGAAATAGCCGACGCGCATCTCGACCGGCAGGTTCGACGCCCCGCCCCCCGACAGATACCCGACGAACAGATCGAGCGTCAGCGTCTTCGGTCGCACCGCGGCCTCCTTCGGCCCGGTCACCGTCGCGCGCATCGTCGGCAATTTGTATTCGTCGACCTTGAACGACTGGTCGGTATAGGTCGTCGTTCCGTCCGCGCTGATCACCTGGATGCCGTAATCGCCCATCGGCGCTCCTTTCGGCGCGACCCATTCGGTTTCCCCGATGCCGTTGGCGTCGATCGTCAACGGGATGTCGAACGTTGTGTCCGATCCGCGATGCGATAGCTTCAGCGTGCCGGTAAAGCCCGGCCCGATCGAGAAGCCCGCGCCCATCGGCTGGCGGACGATATGCTTCATGTGGATCGTCTCGCCCTGGCGGACGAGCGCGCGGTCGAACACGGTGTGGAAGACTTCACCCGACTTCGAATAGCCATAGGGCAAGTCGAAATCGTAGGGCCGGATGCCCTCCCACCAGCCACTCAGCGTGAAGCTGTAATCGTCGCCGGCGCGCGCCGAAATCATCAGCGGCTGGTCGGTCGAGCCTTCGTAACAGGAACCGCCATAGGCCGCCGGCTCGGGCAGCCCCTCGGGAATGAATACCGCGCCCGACCGGTCGGTCTTGCCGTTGGCAAGCACTTGGCCGGTGCAACTGTCGGTGACCGTCACTGCAGCGTTCGGCACCGGCTGGCCGCTGTCGAGGCTGGTCACCCAGGCGAGACTCTTCTCGCGGCCCCATTTGAAATGCACCGCCATGTTGGTGACGAGCGCCGCGGTCGCGACGTAGCGCGGCGCCTTGCGGCCGAGCAAAGCCTGGCCGAGCACCGGGCTGGCGAGTTCGACGACGTAGAAGCCGGGCTTCGACAGCGGGATGCCGACGACCTCGAAATCCTTGCCCTTGCCGGGCAGCCCGATCTTCATCGGCGAACCGGCATTTTCGCCGGTCAGGATCGGCTTCGATCCGGTATTCTGGACATGGCCGACCACGTCGCCGTCCTTGTCAGTGATGTCGTCGACGTCATAATCGTCGGCGCTATCGACCGTGCGCAACCATTCGGCGATCTTGCCGTCCGACCCCTCAACGCGGAGGGACTGGCCGGCGACCGCGAGGTTCTGGCCCTGCAGCGACGGTTCGACGTTGCGCACCGTCACCGGCAGCACGCCGCCTTCTTTCATCTCGAGGATGCCGAACGACGCGGCGAACTTCACCAGCGGCGGCGCGGCATCAATGCGGACATCGAGCGGAAAGCGCTCGGCGTTGGTCAGCGCGCGGCCGCTCTCGTCCTTGACGTCGGCGGGGATGCTGACCTTCGCGGTGGTCGAATAAGGCATCGGCGCGGCGAAAGTGATGTCGCTGATCGTCGCCGACTTCATCTCGTCCTTGTCGAACACCGGCTTGATGATCGTGCCGTCGGCGGTCGTGATCCGCATCTGTTGCGCGAGGGACATCGCGATAGGCGCGGTGAAGCGCAGATAGGCTTTCTCGACCGGATTACAGCCGGCCTGCGCGTTGGTCCGGCTGCATTCAAAGCGCGCGGCGAACGGCTTGCGCACGGTATAGTCGAAGCGCTGGTCGGTGCCGGCGGGCTTGCCGCTCGCGCTCGCGATCTTGCCCGACCAGACGAGCGCCATGTCATGCCCCGGCGGCAGCGGGCGACGGCACTTGAGCGCGGTGACGCTCGCCAGCATCTTCTGCCGGTCGGTCATGCTCGCGGGTAGCTTGTTCGGCATCCCGCCGCTGTCGAGGAAGCTCGAGACTTCGTAATTATTCTCGGTGCCCATCTCGCCCAGGATCTTGGCGGCGGTGTCGGGGGGGAGGACGTCCACCGGGATTTTCTCGCCGAGCCCTTCGACCGAGCAATAAGCATTGGCGGCGACCGACTGCGCTGTCGCAGGCAGGTTCGCGGCGACCAGGAACACCTGGTCCTCCTCGATCTCGCTGCTGTTCTCGCCCGGCAGGATCGCGCGCGCCATCGGACCGCCGGAGTCGACGGTGAAGACCTGCGACCCCATCAGCGCATAGCCCGAAACGCTCTTGACGCCCGCCTTGGTCGTGAAGGTGCATTTGGTACCGCCGGGCAGCGGCGTCGCGAATTCGTAGACGAACGTCTGCTGGTCAGCCCAGCGGCCGGTGCCGGTGACCGGGCATTCGACGTCGAACGGCGAGGCCGCTCGCGGATCGCCGAGCGCGACCATCGGCTGGTCGAAGCGCACCGTGAAGCGCTCGATCGACCCGTCGCCGACTCCAGGGGTGGCGACCACGACATGCGGGGAATTGTCCCCGAACGCGGCGATCGGCGCGAACGCCAGGGCCAGCAACGCGACACGGACCGCGAGCTTCATTCTTCCCCCTCCATCGGCTTCGGTAAGCAGGACGATAGGCTATCCCAAGCACTCACGAAGTCCAGCGGGATTCGCTTGCAAAAACCGCCACTTGATCGCGGATCGCGAAGCGGCCAAGCTAAGTCATTGGCGAATCGGGGGATCGCTGTTGGGGGGTATCATTGCGGTAGTCGACGCGATTGCGCGCGAGACCGTCATTCTGGC
Source organism: Sphingomonas sp. (assembly GCA_039926845.1). Lineage (GTDB taxonomy): Bacteria > Pseudomonadota > Alphaproteobacteria > Sphingomonadales > Sphingomonadaceae > Sphingomonas. Next base: position 25,940 of record JBDSWC010000045.1, read on the forward strand.
CTGTATCGGCTTCCTGATCGGGGGGATCGACGACCTCGCGCTCGACGCGGTCTATTGGTTCGTCCGCCTGACGCGGCGCCGGCCCGATTTGCGCGTCACCGATCTAATACGACGCGTCGATGGCCGGATAGCGATCTTCGTACCCGCCTGGGACGAAGCAACGGTAATCGGACGGATGCTGGCGACGACACTGGCCCGTTTCGGCGACGACGATTTCCGGATCTATGTCGGCGCCTATCCAAACGATCGCGCTACGATCGATGCGGTTGCCGCCGTCGCCGAGCGCGACGCGCGCGTGCGACTAGTGATCAATTTGCGTCCGGGACCGACCACCAAAGCGGATTGCCTCAACCGGCTATGGGAAGCGTTGCTGCGCGAAGAAACCACGGAAGGCTGGTCGGCGGCGGCGGTCGCTTTCCATGACGCCGAAGACGTCGTCCATCGCGACGAACTGCGCGTCTATCGCGTGCTGCTCGGCGAGTATCAGGTCGTGCAATTGCCGGTAATGCCGCTGGTCGACCGCGGGTCGCCGTTGGTCGCCGGGCACTACGTGGACGAATTTGCGGAAGCCCATGGTTTGCGCCTCATCACGCGCGGCTGGCTCGGCGCGCCAATGCCGCTCGCAGGGGTCGGCTGCGCCATCGACCGCGGCTTGCTCGAACGCGTCGCGGCGGCCGGCGGCGGGCTGCCGTTCGACGCCGATAGCCTAACCGAGGATTACGAACTCGGTATCCGCACCGCGATCCTCGGCGGGCGCCAGATCTTTGCCCGCGTGCGGGATGCCGACGGGAAGCTGGTCGCGGTCGCTGAATACTTCCCGAACACGGTGCGCGACGCGGTCCGGCAGAAGGCACGGTGGATGATCGGCATCGCGCTCGACGGCTGGGACCGGCTCGGCTGGGGGCGGGCAAGCGACTGGGGCGACCATTGGATGCGGATGCGCGACCGGCGTGCGCCGCTGTCGGTGTTCGTGCTGTTCGTAGCCTACGTCGCGCTGCTCGCGTGGGGCGCATCGCTTGTGCTGCACTGGCTCGCTGGCAACCAAGCCCCGCAGCCGAGCGACCCGATGATGCTCCTCCTCACGATCAACGCGACGATGCTGGCGTGGCGGCTGGTCATGCGTGCCTGGTTCACCGGGCGTGCCTATGGCGGGTGGCAGGCCTTCCTGTCGCTGCCCCGCATGCTGGTCGGCAATTTCATCGCGCTGATGGCAGCGCGCAAGGCGGTGTCGCGCTACGTTGCGGCGCTGCGCGGACGGCGCCCGGTGTGGGACAAGACCCGCCATCGCTTCCCAGAGGCGATCGAGCCTTGAGCGGCCGCCCGATTCGCTTCCTTGGCGCGACGGCGCTCGGATGGGTCGCCGTGCGCGCATTCGTGTTGTGGCCGACAGCAGTGCCCGCGGCGATCCCCCGCGCTCTGGTGCCCGCCGCGTTCGCCGACGGTGCGCCGCCGGCAACGGGGATATTGCCGCCGCGCATAACCGACATCAATGCCACGCCATGGCAGCCACAAACCGCCTCGGTTGAACGCCTTCGGCCGATCGTCGCTCGAATGGACGCGACGTTCGCGCCGAACACATCAGCGGTGGCTATTCCCTCGGCTGGCCGCGCTGTTGCAGGTGCCGCAGCGGCACCACCGCAATCCGTCCTCGCGCCGCCGCCTGCTATCCTCGCAACCACCAGCCCCAGCGCGAACCGCTGGTCGGCAAGCGCATGGCTCGTGCTGCGTGACGGCCGCGGCATTGCGGCGGGCTTGGGCGGCGGGCAATTGGGCGGGAGCCAAGCCGGGCTGCGTCTCGCCTACACTGTCGACAAAGCGCGGCGCGTGGCGATCGTCGGCCGCGTCGCCACCCCGCTCAAAGGGTTGGGCCGCGAGGCCGCAATCGGCGTCGAATGGCGGCCGACCGCGCTTCCTATTCGACTGGTCGCCGAATATCGTGTCGCGTTCGATGGCGGTGCGAATGGACCCGCTGCGGGCGTCATCGCCGGTACCGGGCCTGCACCACTTGCCATGGGGTTTGACCTGGAAACCTACGGCCAGGCCGGGGTCGTCCGTCGCCACCGAGCCGAACCATTCGCCGAAGGCGCCGCTCGCCTGTCGCGTCGCATGTTCGCAATCGGCGGAGCGAAGGTCGATCTCGGCCTCGGCGGCTGGGGCGGCGCGCAGCGAGGCGCGCAACGCCTCGACGTTGGCCCCTCGCTCGGCGTTCGCATCCCCGTCGCCGGCAAGGCGATCCGCGCCTCGCTCGATTGCGGCATTATGTAGCAAATGCACCACGACACGGATAGATGCAATCGCCCGCGATGCGTAATGTCACCGTATGGCAAACAGCAACGTTCGTTACCGCAGCGGCTATGAGCAAACGGTCGCGGGGCTTCTACGGAAGCACCAGGAACTCCTTGGCGACATAGGCGAGGCGAGCGCTGCGCTACTGGCGAAGCAGTCTGCACTGGATGCGATAGAGGCGGCGTTGCGGGTGTTCGATCCTAACGTGAAGCTGAGCAGCGAGCATAAACGGCGTGGTGTCGGCGTCGAAGGGCTGCACCGCTTTCTGTTGGACCTGATACGCTCGCAGGGCTCTGTAACGACGCTAGGGGCGGCTACGGCGCTGATACGCGAGCGCGGGCTAGATCAGCGCGACCGGGCCTTACTGACCAACCTACGCAAGCGGTGTGGCGACGGGCTGCAAAAGATGCGCGTGCAGGGTCGCGTTACCGGCGAGCGGTATGGGAATGGCGGCGAACTCGAATGGCGGCTAGCGTAGCCATTGTATCGGGGGAGAACACCATGATCGGCTTAGCGGTGATGCTGGCGGCGGCGGGGCCGGGCTGGGAGACGGGTAATTCTCTGCTTAGTGATTGCCAGTCAGATAATCCGGCCAAGCAAGCGTTCTGCCTCGGCTATGTCGGCGCGATCGGCGACTGGACGCAATCCGACCCCAGACTAGGTAGTCGGGTCTGCCTTCCAGCGGGAGGCGTGCGTAGTCAGATGGTCGATGTTGTCGTCAAATATCTCAAGGATAACCCGGCGGAACGAGCGAAGGGCGCGTCTCTGCTTGTCGTCCTAGCCCTTCGTGAAGCCTTCCCTTGCCCGCAAACTTGACCGTGCCTGAGGGGTAAATGCTCCTCGTATTGGTGGGGAGTTGGAGTGGCGGTTGTCAAATTAACCGGCGCGCTGCTACGCATGGAAACGCCGCCGAGCTAGGAACTCGACGGCGCTCCGTTTGGTTTATCGGTGCGTCATCCTTGCGGCTTTCGGATGGCTGATCCTAGCCGCCGGTCCAACCCCAGATAAGACCGGACAGCCCCAACAGCCCCAGTCCGCCAGCAAAGCAGAGCGCGATCTTGACGCGATTGCAAATGCTCAAGGCACGCTCGCTAAGGCGAGCGACACCGGCGAATACCAGCGCCCATGCGCCGATAACGAAAAGAACGGAAAGTCCGATCTTTGCGCTCAATGGCATGCCGCAAACGCCGGTAGAGACGCGGCAGACTGGGCGTTTTGGGCGCTCTGGATAGGCGGTGCCAGCGCGATTGGTTTGATCGTCACTCTGATATTCAACTATCTCGCTTGGCAACAAGGCCGAGTAGGTCGCGAAGACACCCGGCGGGCCATTAGAGAGGCGCGGCGAAGTAATCTGATCAGCATAGCCTCTGAAAAACGCGCGCGCCGTGAGGCCGTTTCCGCCGATCAACACACTCAGGCAGCGCTCAAGGTCGCAGCCGATAACGCGAGCGCCACGCGCGATTTGGTGCAGGTTTCGAAAGACACAGCGCAGGCTCAATTGCGAGCATATCTCAACTTTGACGGACCGCACTTCATTTATGACGCTAAGGACGAGAAAGAACCTACCGGCGTTCCCGTGGGGGTTGGAATTCCGATCCGAAACTTTGGCGACACCCCAGCCATCAACATTCACTCCATGCTTACCGTCAATTTCCTTTTCTACGGGGAACCGCTTCATTCCGAGACGTTCGAGCAAGACCTTGCGTTCATCACGCGGAACGACTTTTGCACCATACGGGCGAACTTCAAGGTTGAAGGCAAAGTCTGGAAAATGGACGATGAACTTTGGGAAATGTTTAGCACTGGTGAGGCCGAAATGCGTTGCGTGATTGTCGTTACTTACGACGATGCATTTGGGAATATCCGCGAACTTTCGACAACTTTCGCGACAGAGAATAGGCGGTTTCGCTTCCTCGCAGGGACGCGAAAGACCACCTAGCGCCCGCGCGCTCCCCGCACCGCAAACGATGACAAGCGCCAGTACGGCTAGACACATACGTCTAACCATTGGTGCACTTGCTACATAATGCCGCTCGATTGGCGCCAACGAATCGCAGGCAACGCGCGGCCCGGATCGGGCGCCGTCCTAGTCATCGGCGGCGATTTCCAGCCTTCGCGTCCTTCCGCAAAGCAGCATGAGGCGATAAGCGGGGTCGTGGACCTTTACCTCCCCATCGCCAATCTGTCGGTCAACGCGCTGGTCATCATCCTGCTCGGCGGGTTCGTCGGGTTGCTGTCGGGGATGTTCGGGGTCGGCGGCGGGTTCCTGACGACGCCGCTGCTCATCATCTATGGTATCCCGCCGACCGTCGCCGCGGCGTCGGCGGCGAGCCAGGTGACCGGCGCCAGCGTGTCCGGCGTGTTCGCGCACCTGCAGCGGCGCGGGGTCGACTTCCAGATGGGCGGGATCATGGTCGCGGGCGGGTTCCTCGGCTCGGTGGCCGGCGCGTGGATCTTCAAGGCGCTCCAGGCGAGCGGCCAGCTCGATACCGTGATCGCCATCGTCTACGTGCTGATGCTCGGGTCGATCGGGTCGATGATGGCGCGCGAATCGATCCAGTTCATCCGCGCGGCCCGTGCGGGCGAAGCGCCGCGTGCGGCCAAGCGCCACCACCACCCGCTGGTCGCGTCGCTGCCGTTCCGGATGCGCTTCTATCGTTCGGGTCTCTATATTTCGCCGCTCGCACCATTGTTGCTCGGGTTCGGGGTCGGCATCCTGACGATCCTGCTGGGGGTCGGCGGCGGGTTCATCCTGGTGCCCGCGATGATCTACCTGCTCGGCATGGCGACGCAGGTCGTGGTGGGCACCAGCCTGTTCCAGACATTGTTCGTCACGGCGTGGGCGACGATGGTTCATGCGACCACGACCAAGGCGGTCGACATCGTGCTGGCGGCGTTGCTGCTTATAGGATCGGTGACCGGTGCGCAGATCGGCGCGCGGTTCGCGACCAAGGTAAAGCCCGAATACCTCCGCCTCGCGCTCGCGGTGCTGGTGCTGCTGGTCGGGATACGAATGCTGATCGGGCTGACTTGGCGCCCCGACGAAATCTTCTCGGTCGAATTGTCGTGAGGACAGCGGCGGTCCTCCTGCTTGCACCGCTCCTGATGGGCCAGGCCAAGCCCGCGCCCAAGCCCGTCCTGGTCCCCGACGTGTCGCAGCGGCAGATCGAGATCGCCTATTCGTTCACCGGCGCCGAATTGTTGCTGTTCGGCGCGATCCTCTATCCCGGCGGACGGCTGCCCGACGACGACAAGCCGACCGACATCGTCGTCGTGGTCAAGGGGCCGACGCAGTCGATCCTGGTCCGCGAAAAGGAAAAGATCGCCGGCATCTGGGTCAATGCCGCGCGGCTGCGCTATCGATCGGCGCCGAGCTTCTACGGCATGGTATCGTCGCGGCCGATCGACCAGATCGTCGATGAGCGCACCCGCGCGATCTACGAACTGGGCTTGCGCAGCCTCCAGCTCTCGCCCGCCTCGAACGCGCCGCCCGACGAGCAGGACCGCTTCGCGCGCGGGCTGTCGGACCTCAAGGCGCGCAACGGGCTCTATTATCAGAAGCCCAACGCGGTCGAGATCAGCGATGGCGTCCTGTACCGTGCGCGGGTCGATATTCCGGCGCGCGTACCGGTCGGGCGGTTCACCGCGGAGACCTTTCTGATCCGCGACGGCCACGTGCTCGCGGTCGCCACCAAAGAGATCGAGATCCGCAAGTCGGGGTTCGAGCGCTTCGTCGCCCGCTCCGCGCAGCGATGGTCGATCGCCTACGGTCTGGTCGCGGTCGCGCTGTCGGTTCTGCTCGGCTGGGCGGCGGGCTATGTCGCGCGGCGCATCTGACCAAGCGCAAGGTTAATCACGCAATCTTTACCCCTGCGGGCGCATAAGCGCTCCGATTGACCAGGGGATTGTTGATGACCGAGATGCTTGGCGACGGCGCGTTCGCCAATGCGACACCAGCCGCCGCACCCGCAGCGCCCGCGGCGATGGCCGGCATGCGCCAGATCGGGGCGCTGATCGACATCGCCGGCTCGGGCGGCACGGTGCTGCTCGATCGCACCGCGCTCGAGGGCTATCTTGGCGATGTCGACCCCGTGCTCGCCACCGCCGGGTCGGTCGGCGCGCAGATCAAGATCCGGGTCGGCGCGACGTGGATGATCGCCAATGTCCGCTCGCTGAAACTCGCCGACGCAGGCGTGCTCGCGCAGATCGACTTCCTCGGTGAAGGCGACGAGGAGCGGCTGACCGGCAAGCTCTACAACTTCCGCCGCGGCGTCACGCGCTACCCAACGCCGGGCGCCGACGCCTTCCCAGTGTCGACCGCCGACCTCAAGCAGATCTACGCCGCGGACAACCGCGCGCACGTCGAAATCGGCACCGTCTACCCGACCAAGGACATCCGCGCCGCACTGTATGTCGATGCCATGCTCGGCAAGCATTTCGCGCTGCTCGGCTCGACCGGCACGGGCAAGTCGACCAGCGCCGCGCTGATCCTCCATCGCATCTGCGAACTCGCACCGCAGGGCCATATCGTCATGGTCGATCCGCACGGCGAATATTCGGCAGCGTTCGAGAGTACCGGCGCGATCTTCGACGTGTCCAACCTGCAGATGCCGTATTGGCTGATGAATTTCGAGGAACATTGCGAAGTGTTCCTGACGACGTCCGGCAACGAAGCGCAGATCGACAAGGATATCCTCGCCAAGTGCCTGTTGATGGCGCGCGGCAAGAGCCGGTTGGGCCAGGAAATCCCCAAGCTGACGATCGACGCGCCGGTCCCCTATCTGCTCAGCGACCTGACCAATCTGATCCAGCTCGAAATGGGCAAGATGGACCGCGCCGGCGATACCGCGCCGTATCTGCGGCTCAAGACCAAGATCGACGAGATCAAGGCCGATCCGCGTTACAGTTTCATGTTCTCGGGCATGCTGGTCGCCGACACGATGCAGGACTTCGTCGCCCGCATCTTCCGCCTGCCGGGCGGCGGCAAGCCGATCTCGATCATCGACGTGTCGGGCGTCCCCAACGAAATCACCAGCGTGGTGGTCGCGGTGCTGAGCCGGATGGTGTTCGACTTCGCGATCTGGTCGCGCAACGAACCGCAGCGCCCGATCCTGCTGATCTGCGAGGAAGCGCACCGCTATATCCCCAACGAGCGCAATGCCGACGGATCGTCGGTCGGAAAGATCCTCAGCCGCATCGCCAAGGAAGGCCGCAAATACGGCGTGTCGCTGGGCTTGATCACGCAGCGCCCGTCCGATCTGGCCGAGGGCGTGCTGTCACAGTGCGGCACGATCATCTCGATGCGCCTCAACAACGACCGCGACCAGGCGTTCGTCCGCGCCGCGATGCCCGAAGGCGCGCGCGGCTTCCTCGATTCAATCCCGGCGTTGCGCAACCGCGAGTGCATCATCTGCGGCGAAGGCGTCGCGATCCCGATCCGCGTCGCGTTCGACGACCTCGAGGAGTCGAAGCGTCCGGCGTCGGCCGATCCGGTCTTCTCCGATCTGTGGCGTGAGACCGGCGGCGAGGACCAGATTATCGGGCGGACCATCCGGCGGTGGCGGTCGCAAGGGCGTTAGCAGCGATTTAGCGCAGCTAAATCGCGATCAGCTGCGCCCCGGCCGGCGTCGCATCAGCGACGACCGACGACGCGGCTTTGCCGCGGCGGGTCAGCTAAGTTCACACTTGGGTCACACTAACGCGGGGTGCGACGGGCCGGCCTAAGGTGACACCAGGTTGACACTGGTCCGCATGGCGTCGGGCGCGCTGGGTTCCTGCAAGCAGGAACCCAGCGCCGTATAGCCCGACCTATCCTAGACTCCTGCTTTCGCATGAGCACGGCGGCGCGGTTACGATGTCAAAGAGCCCGACGAGGCTGTCAGGCGAAATCCTACATTGCAAGCGTTATGTAGGACTCAATTATTTGAGAACTGGGCGACCAGTTTTTTGTATTTTTGGGCGTGTCGTTCGCACGCCCGATCAACAATCTCTTTCGAACCACTCAGGCCTCGCTGACCGCGGCCAAGTAATGCCGCCTGGTGAGCAACCCGCTGGTATCTCTTTCTATCCGGTCCTACGAACAGATTTGGATATTTCTCGAACTCATCAATCGGCATTCGGAAGCGAATGTCCCTCGGATGGATCTCTTCATCCTTGCCGCCAAACTTGACGAACGCTGGTCTTACGGCGCCTTCAACCTTGGGAAATTGGGATTCCACCCATGCAAAGGTCTCCAGCACAAACGTGTTCATGGAGATGTCGAGTTTTCGTAACCTACGCAGTTCGCTGACCGAGGCCAAAGGCTGGCCGCTTTGTGGCACTTTGAGGAAACCCAATCCTATATATTCCAAGCCCTTCAACGATGACAAAAAATCGAAGCTATCGACTGGTTGAGACCAATCGACCGTTCCGTAAAGGCCCAGATATTCGAGGTTAGCGGCACCTCCAATACCGGAGAAGTCGGATACTCGTCTTAAGTTTTCGACGTGGAGAGCTCTCAGATTTTTCAGCTCACCGATCGGTGCAAGATCATCGAAACCCGATACATATTCCAAGATCACCTCCTCCAGGTTTTGGAGGCGTGAAATGAAAGCAATGTCCTTGGTTCGCGCATGAGTGATCCGCAGACGCTTGAGACGCCAGAGTTGGGAACCGAACGCGAGTTGCTCAGCGCTTGGCGAGTGAAGGGTGAGCTCTACAAGGTTTGGAAAGGTGCCGATCAGCTCCCAATTCGAATCGTCACTACCGACGGTTGCGATAGAGACGAGTTTTTGTCCGCTAGTCCATTCTGGCATCTGATAAGCGTAGCGCTCGACGTTAGGCACGACCGTCCAGTGCCCTAAGCTCCTGTCGAGCATATCTCCGAAGTGATGCTTCAGCGCGTCCTGCCCGGCTTCACCGCCATCAATTCGGCGACCTTCGCCTTGAACGCCCGCAGCGCGCTACCCGACAGCGCCGCCATCGACGAGAACGAGAAGCCGCGCGGATTGACGGTCGCGCCGAAGCGGTAGGTCTCGAAATGGAGGTGCGGGCCGGTCGATAGTCCCGAATTGCCCGAATAGCCGACCAGTTCGCCGCGCGACACGCGTTCACCCGAGCGCACGGCGATCCGGCTCAAATGGCCGTAGCCGGTGCCGACTCCGCTCGATCCGTTGATGCCGATATAATTGCCGTAACCGCCCTTATAGCCGGCCCAGTTCACCATGCCGTCGATCACCGCATAGACCGGCGAGCCGTAGGCGCAGGCGACGTCGATGCCCTTGTGCATGCGGTAATAACCGAGGATCGGGTGGAGTCGCATCCCGAACGACGAACTCACGCGGCCGCCGCACGGCAGTCCGGCGAACCCGTCGCGCCTGGTCTGGCCGTTGGCGTCGTACCAGCTGCCGCTTTCGTCGCTGTCGCTGTCCTGGCCCGACCATTTGACGAGTTGGACCTTGCGCCCGCCCATATCGAGCCCGGCGAACAGGATCTCGCCGACTTCGACCTCGCCGGTCGCGGCGCGGCGTTGCTTTAGGATGATGTCGAACGGGTCGCCCGCGGTGATGTCGCGGCCGACCGAAATGCGCGTCGCCATCGCCTTCAGATAATCGGCGGCGGCCGTCGATGGCACGCCGGCGGCGCGCAGCGACTTGTAGAGGCTCGCGCCCGCCAGCCCTTGGATGCGGAGCGGCGTGTCGTCGATCGCGATCGCCTGACGCTGCATCAACAGGCCGCTGGCGGTGCGGGTGATGACAATGCGGAAATCGAACGCGGGCTGGAACGCTAAGGTCTCAATTGGCCGCGGGTCGCTCTTTTTCGCGCGTGGTCCCTGCACGCCTTCGAACCGCGTACCCGGACGGATATCGTCGAGCGACATCGTGCTCGAAACCAGATTTGTGATCGTCGCAATATCAGCCTTTGTCGTACCAGCACGACGCAGCAGCGCGGCCAAGCTGTCGCCGTCGCTCATTGCCGAGGAGAAAGGCAAATGCGGCCGGTCGGGCGTTTCGCCCAGCGGCCGGACGAGGTCGTTCGCCGCCATCCGCTGGCCGGTATCGGCGCCCCAGGCGAGCGGCGCGATGGCTTGCGCGCGGGCATTGTCCCAGGTCGTGCCGGCCAAAGCGGCGGGCGTGTTGCCGACGATCGGCTGTGCCAAGCCGGGCGACAGACCCCAGGTTGCGCACAGCAAAGCGGCGCAGGTCGCGGCACCACGGAACCAGTCGCGCGACCCGATCCGCGCGCCGAGATCGGGCGTCCAGTCGATGCTTTCGATGGCATGGCGGATGCGGTCGAGCCGCGTCGGGTCGGGCATTAGGACCAATTCGGTCGAGCGCGCGGCGCTGCCGCCCGCCTGGTCGAACTGGTCATTGCGCAAATACACGACGAAAACCGTCCCCGAAACGTGTCGCCGATCCACCCCCGGCGCAGGCGGAACCACTGTGGCGACGGGTGGTTAAAGTCAATTTAAAGCGCGCCAAACGGGCACATCCCTGCGGCGAGCCGTGCAGCGCAAGCGACCGGTGTATCGAATGCCCGGAACGGTTTAACGATCTGTGAATCGGGGCGAACTTTTCGAGCACGCGATGCTTGCTTCCGCCGCGCGCCGCGCCGATGTTGGCCGACGTAATGAGCGCGTACAGTAACCCGGTCACCGCGGTGCTCGGCCCCACCAACACCGGCAAGACGCACCTCGCGATAGAGCGGATGTGCGGGCATTCGAGCGGGATGATCGGCTTTCCGCTGCGCTTGCTGGCGCGCGAAGTCTATGACCGCGTCGTCGCGATCAAGGGCAAGGATAGTGTCGCGCTGATGACCGGCGAGGAGCGGATTGTCCCGCCCAATGCGCGCTGGTTCCTGTGCACTGCGGAGAGCATGCCGACCGACCGGGACGTCAGCTTTCTCGCGCTCGACGAGGCACAGCTGGGTGCCGATCCCGAGCGCGGGCATGTCTTCACCGACCGGCTGCTCCGCGCGCGGGGTCGCGAGGAGACGATGATCCTCGGCTCTGAAACGCTGCGCCCGATGATCAAGGCGCTGGTGCCCGACGCCGAGATCGTCAACCGCCCGCGCTTTTCGACGCTCAGCTATGCCGGGGCGAAGAAGCTGTCGCGCTTGCCCAAACGCTCCGCGATCGTCGCGTTCAGCGCCGAGGAAGTCTATGCCGTCGCGGAGATGATCCGGCGGCTGCGCGGCGGCGCTGCAGTGGTGATGGGCGCGCTGTCCCCGCGCACGCGCAACGCTCAGGTCGCGATGTTCCAGGCGGGCGAGGTCGATTATCTCGTCGCGACCGACGCGATCGGCATGGGGCTGAACATGGACGTGAGCCATGTCGCGTTCGCCAGCCTCAACAAGTTCGACGGTCAGCGCACGCGCCGCCTGACGGTGAGCGAGATGGCGCAGATCGCCGGCCGCGCCGGGCGGCACCAGCGTGACGGTACGTTCGGGGCGCTGGTCGCCAAGGGCCCGGGCGCGTTCACCCCGGAAGAGGTCTATGCGATCGAGGAGCATCGCTTTCCCGCGCTCGATTTCCTCTATTGGCGCGAGGGCGAGCCCGACCTCGACTCGATCGACGCGCTGGTCGCGAGCCTGGAGACGCGGCCGGCGCATCCAGCGTTGCGCGCCGCGCCGCCAGCGGTTGATCTCGGCGTGCTCAAGCGGCTCGCCGAGGAGGATTGGGTGCGCGACCGCGTGCGCTCGTCCGGGATGGTCGCGCGATTGTGGGCGGCGTGCGGCGTGCCCGATTTCCGCAAGCTCGGCGCCGATCCGCACCTCCGATTGGTCTCCCGCGTGTTCCAGCATCTTAGCGAAGGCGACGGGCGCGTTCCCGCATCTTGGTTCGGTAGCGAGGTTGCGCGGCTCGACGACGTCACCGGTGACGTCGAGACGATCGCCGGGCGCATCGCCGCGATCCGCACCTGGGCCTATATCGCGCACCGCGCTGACTGGCTGGCCGATCCCGCGCATTGGGCGGCGCGGACCGGCGAAGTCGAGGAGCGGCTGTCCGACGCGCTCCACGCCAGCCTGACGCAGCGCTTCGTCGACAAGCGCACCACCGCGCTGATGCGCCAGATCGGCAAGGACGCCGGCGCGCTCCCCGTCGTGATCGGCGAGCAAGGCGAAGTGATCGTCGAGGATCACCCGATCGGGACGCTGACGGGGTTCACCTTCACCGTCGCGCCGGATGCGCGCGCGGCGGACAAGCGCCTGTTGCTCGCGGCGGCAGAGAAGCGGCTGGGGGCGGAGCTGGCGCGGCGGGCGGGGGAATTGGTCGCCTCTGACGACATCCAATTCTCCGTTCGCCCTGAGCCTGTCGAAGGGCGTGTTGCAACCGAGCCGCTTCCCACACGTGCTTCGACAAGCTCAGCACGAACGGAGGTCTTTTGGCGTGGTTTTCCAATCGCGCACATGGCTCCCGGGCTCAACCTCGCCCAGCCCCGCATCGTACTCGACCGTGTCATCACCGCGCTCGACCCAACCATTAGGAAGCCAGTGCAGGCCAGGCTCGATGCTTGGCTCGCCGGCCAAATCACGCGGCATCTCCTGGTGTTCCGCCAACTCGACGCGATCCTGCGCGATGCGACCGCCGGAGGACCGCTTCGCGCTGTCGCGGGCGCATTGCTCGAAGCCGGCGGGCTCCTCCCGCGCCGCGCGATCGGGCGGCAGGTCGAGGCGCTCGACCAGCCCGCCCGCAAACGGCTGGCGAGGATCGGGGTGACGATCGGCACGCTCGACCTGTTCGCGCCTGCCCTGCTCAAGCCGGCCGCGGCGCAGTGGCGGCGAACGCTGATGCGGCTCGGCGACGGGCCGCGTGAAGGCGCGACGGTATTGCCGAAGGGCGCGCAGGGCGCCGATCTGCCGCACGGCTTCCGCCCGCTTGGCACACAGGCGGTGCGCGTCGATCTGGTCGAACGCATCGCCCGCGCCGCACACGACGCACGGCTCAAGCAGTCGAAGACCGGCCGCGCGCCGTTCGCGCTCGACCCGGCGCTCGCCACGTCGATCGGGCTTCAGCCCGACACACTGGCGCGGCTGATGGCGCAGCTCGGCTTTCGCGCCGCCAAGCCCGATGCTGAGGGCCGGCCACAATGGTTGTGGCAGGGCCTGACACCCAACGCCAAGCCGACCGCGCCGCCCAGGGACAATGCATTCGCGGCGCTGGCGGACATGCTCGGTGGGTGACTCGATGCGCCTCGACAAGTTCCTGTGGTTCGCGCGGATCGTGAAGACGCGCAGCTTCGCGCAAGCGATGGCGGAGCAAGGACATTTGCGCATCGACGGCCGCGCGATCGACCGCGCCGCAGCGCCGGTGCGCGTCGGCAACATCCTGACCTTCGCCACGCACCACGGCGAAATCCGCACGATCCGCGTCGAGGCGCTGCCCGTGCGCCGCGGCCCGCCGAACGAGGCCCAAGGCTGTTATCAGGACTTGGCGGTTGCGAACGTCTCGCAGGAAGCCGCGTCCGATTGACGGATTCCGCCGCGGGGCATAGCAAGCCGGAATTCTAGTCTTGGGGAGCCCGACATGACCTACGTCGTCACCGATGCCTGCATCAAGTGCAAGTATATGGACTGCGTCGAGGTGTGCCCGGTCGATTGTTTCTACGAAGGCGACAACATGCTCGTCATCAACCCCAGCGAGTGTATCGATTGCGGCGTGTGCGAGCCCGAATGCCCGGCCGAGGCGATCCTGCCCGACACCGAGAGCGGGCTGGAGAAGTGGCTCGAGCTCAACAACACGTTCAGCGCGCAATGGCCCAACGTCACGCGCA
>JBDSWC010000046.1:0-20773 GCA_039926845.1 Sphingomonas sp.
TTTTGCCGGAATCCACCGGGTAAAACGTGTAGCTGAGCGTGATGGTCTGGATGTCGCGCGCGTCGGGGTCCTTGAGGATCGCCGGATCGACGTAGAAGATCACCGGCATGCGCTGCGTCTCGCCGGGCTTGAGCGTCTGTTGCGTGAAGCAGAAGCATTGGATCTTCTTGAAATAGACCCCAGCCTGCGCGGGCGTGACGTTGAAAGTGGCGGTACCGGTCAGCGTGCGGTTCGACGTGTTGGTCGCGGTGAAGAACGCCATGTCGCGCGCACCGATGTCGATCGTTTCCGATTCGACCTCGGGCTTGAATTTCCATTTGAGCGTCGGCGCCACGTTGGTGTCGAACGCGACGGTGATCTTGCCGTCGACCGCACCGGGCGCGCGCAAGCCGCGCCCGGTGGTGCCGTTCAACCCAGTCACTTGGCAGAACATGCGGTAGAGCGGCACGCTCGCCCAGGCGAGACCACTCATGAAGCAGATGCCGAGGACCGCGAGGAAGGCGGTGCGCCCGACTGCGGTCATGTTGCGGATCATGAGTGCTGCATGCCGATCTTGGCGATCGACACCGCGAACATCAGGATGACGAACGCGCCGAGCACGATCGCCATCACCCGCGCGTTGCGCCGCTGCGCCGCCATCCGGCGCTCCTGCTCTTCAGGCGTCATGCGAACCACCGATCGATGACGACCGCGCCGAACAGCACGAACAGATAGACGATCGAGAAGGCGAATAATTGCTTTTCGGGGCGCATCGTGTCGCTCTCGCGCGTCGTCCGTGTCGCGACACGAGACGCCAACAGCGCAAACCACCCGGTCGCCGCGATCGCCACCGCGCCGTAGATCGCGCCCGTCAGCCCGAGCGGCCAGGGCGCGATCGCCGCGACCGCCATGGGGATGGTGTAAAGCCCGATCTGCACGCGCGTCGCGCGCTCGCCGGCGACGACGGGGAGCATCGGGATGCCGGCATTGGCGTAATCGGTCTTCACGAACAGCGCCAACGCCCAGAAATGCGGCGGGGTCCACAGGAAGACGAGCGCAAACAGCAAGAGCGGCAGCGGCGCGAGGCTGCCGGTCGCTGCCGCCCAGCCGATCAGCGGCGGAAACGCACCCGCCGCCCCGCCGATAACGATGTTCTGCGGCGTGCGCGGCTTGAGCCACACGGTATAGACCAGCACGTAGAACAGGATAGACGCGGCCAGGATGCCCGCGGCGAGCACGTTGACCGCCAGCCCCATCAGCAACACCGAGAACGCACCCAGCCCCACACCGAAATGGAGCGCGGACTGCTTGTCCATTCGTCCGGCGGGCAACGGCCGTGCGGCGGTCCGGCGCATCTTGGCGTCGAGATCGGCCTCATACCATTGGTTGAGCGCACCCGCCGCGCCCGCACCGAGCGCGATGCACAGGATCGCGGTGAATCCGATCACCGGGTTCGGCGTAACGGGCGCGGCGAGCATGCCGCACAGTCCGGTGAAGACGACGAGCGTCATCACACGGGGCTTGGTCAGCGCCAGGAAATCGCGCCAGTCGGCGGGCAGGGCAATCGTTTCGGTCGTCATGGAATGCGCGCGCTATAGTCGCGGGCCGGTCCCCTTCCAACGAAAAACGCCCCGGATCTCTCCGGGGCGCTCGTTCGTGTCGACCTGCGTCGATCAGTGATGATGGGAATCGCCCTCGTCTATAACGGGCAACGTCTCGAACTGATGGAATGGCGGCGGGCTCGACAGCGTCCACTCGAGCGTCGTCGCACCCGAACCCCAGGGATTGTTCGGCGCCTTCTTGCCCGCGAACAGCGACCACAGGACGTTGATGAAGAACACCGCCATCCCCGCCGCCATCAGCGAATAGCCCCAGGCCGACGCGATATGGTTCCAGTATGCCAGCCCATCCTGGAAGTCGGGCATGCGCCGCGGCTGACCCTGCAGACCCAGGAAGTGCATCGGGAAGAACAGCACGTTCACGCCGATGAAGAACACCCAGAAATGCACCTGCCCGAGCAGCTCGTTGTACATTCGCCCCGACATTTTCGGAAACCAGTAATAGAAGCCGGCAAACAGCGAGAATACCGCGCCGAGGCTGAGCACGTAGTGGAAGTGTGCCACGACGTAATAGGTGTCCTGCATATAGTCGTCGACGCCGCCGTTCGCGAGCACGACGCCGGTCACGCCGCCGACGGTGAACATGAAGATGAAGCCCAGCGCCCAGACCATCGGGGTCTTGAACGACAGGCTGCCGCCCCACATCGTCGCGATCCAGCTGAAGATCTTGATGCCGGTCGGCACCGCGATCACCATCGTCGCCGCGGTGAAATACATCTTGGTGTTCACCGACAAGCCCGTGGTGAACATGTGGTGCGCCCACACGATGAACCCGACCACACCGATCGCGACCATCGCGTACGCCATGCCGAGATAGCCGAACACGGGCTTCTTCGAGAAAGTCGCGATCACTTGGCTCACCATGCCGAAGCCCGGCAGGATCATGATGTAGACTTCGGGGTGGCCGAAGAACCAGAACAGATGCTGGTAAAGCACGGGGTCGCCGCCGCCCTCGGCCTGGAAGAAGGTCGTGCCGAAGTTACGATCCGTCAGCAGCATAGTGATCGCGGCCGCGAGCACCGGCAGCGCGAGCAGCAGCAGAAACGCGGTGACCAGCACCGACCACACAAACAGCGGCATCTTGTGCAAGGTCATGCCCGGCGCGCGCATATTGAAGATCGTCGTGATGAAGTTGATCGCGCCGAGAATCGAACTCGCGCCGGCCAAGTGGAGCGACAGGATCGCCATGTCGGTCGATGGGCCCGCTTCCTGCGTCGAGAGCGGCGCATATACCGTCCAGCCGGTCCCGGCACCGCCGTCGGCCCCGCCGAAGAAAGGCGAGGCGAGCAGCAGCGAGAAGCTGGGCACCAGCAGCCAGAACGAGATGTTGTTCATCCGCGGGAACGCCATGTCGGGCGCGCCGATCATCAGCGGAACGAACCAGTTGCCGAACCCGCCGATCATCGCCGGCATGACCATGAAGAACACCATGATCAGCCCGTGTGCCGTCACCAGCACGTTCCACAGATGCTTGGCCTGATCGACATTGACGTCGCCGCCGCCGCGCATGTGGTTGAGCGTATTGGCCCACTGGCCGAGATACTGGAGGTGCGGCGAGGCGAGCTCGATCCGCATCAGCCCCGAAATCGCGCCGCCGATGATCCCCGCGGTGATCGCGAAGATCAGGTAGAGCGTGCCGATATCCTTGTGGTTGGTCGACATGAACCAACGCGCGAAGAAGCCCGGCTTGTGATCGGCATCGTGATGCGCGTGATCGTCATGATGCGCCTCGAAGCGCTCGGGGGTGAGGGCGATGTCGCTCATGATCAGTTTCCGGCGTTGCCGGCGCCCGCGGGATTCGCGGTCGCGGCTTGATTGGAGGTCGGCGCTGCGGTCGTCGCGTTGACGGTCGGGCCGGTAGTCGCCTCGACCGCGGCATTGTCGCTCACCGGCGGCGCGGGATTGGCACCGGCGACGGTCCCGCCCTTGGCGACGACCCAGCGGTTATAGACGTCGAGCGGCACGGCCTCGACCGCGATCGGCATATAGCCGTGCTTGGGGCCGCATAGTTCGGAGCATTGCCCGAAATAGAGGCCCGGCTTCTCGATCGTGAAGCTGGTTTCGTTGAGGCGGCCGGGGACGGCGTCGAGCTTGATCCAGAACGCCGGCATTGCCCAGCTGTGGATGACGTCGGCCGCGGTCGTAATCAGTCGGATCGGCACCCCGACGGGCAGCACGACGCGATTGTCGACCGCGAGCAGGCGTGGCCCGTCATCCTCGGTGCGCGCGCGCTCGCCGGGGCCGACCTCGTCCTTTTCCTTGAGCAAATTGGCGGTGATCTCGAATCCGCCGTTATCGGGATAGGTATAGGTCCAATACCATTGATTGCCGGTCGCCTTCAGCGTGATCGCGCCCTTGGGCGCCGGTTTGAACTGCGCCGATAGCAGCCCGATCGACGGGATCGCCAGCAGCACCAGGATCAGCACCGGGATGAGTGTCCAGGCCACCTCAAGTGTCGTGTTGTGCGCTGTCTTGGACGGCACCGGGTTCGCCTTCTCCCGGAACTTGAAGACAACCACCAACAACAGGATCAGAACGAACAGCGATATCGCGGTGATCACCCAGAACAGGATGTGATTATGGAAATCTGCAGCGCGCTGACCGTTCTTGGTCACCTGCGGTTGGATGCCGATATCCCCATCGACCGCGTCGCCGATACCCCTGACCGGAACCATCCGCGGCGCGCCATCCATCGCCAGCATTTCGGGATCGGCGACCGGAGTCGCGGCAGTCGCGGGGGTCAGGCCCGCGGGTTTGACGTCGCTCGTGACCGGTGCAGCGGCTGGCGCCGGTGCGGCCGTGGTCGACGGTATCGTGGCCGTCGCCGAATTAGCCTGCGGCGCGGCATGGCCGACGCCGGCGAGCATCAGCCCCGCCGCCAGCATCGCAGATTTGAGCCCGATAAAGCGCATCGTGTCGCGTCACCCTGTTGATACGATCGCCGCGGTCGCGGCGGATCGCCATACCCATGTTGTCGGGCGTTTTTCGCCCTTGTCGCCCGGGCCTATACGCCGCGGTCGCCGCGATCATCAAGGCTCGCTGCGCACTTTTGCTGTGCACCCAACGTTGCGCGGTGCTTGGCGGGTCCGTATCTGTCCCATCAGATGAGCGTTTCCGCTGCCAACCTTCTCCGCCTCGGCGTTAATATCGACCATGTCGCGACCGTCCGGAACGCGCGTGGGTCGGGCTATCCCGATCCAGTGCGGGCGGCGTTGCTGGCGGCGCAAGCCGGCGCGGACGGGATCACCGCGCACTTGCGCGAGGACCGCCGGCACATCACCGACGACGATATCGCCCGGCTGTCGGCCGAACTGCCGATCCCGCTCAACCTGGAAATGGCGGCGACCGACGAGATGCTCGCGATCGCGCTCCGCCACCGCCCCCAGGCCGCATGCATCGTCCCCGAAAAACGCGAGGAGCGCACGACCGAGGGCGGGCTCGACGCCGCCGGGCAGCACAATCACCTCGCACCGATGGTCCGCGAACTGAGTGTAGCGAAGGTCCGCGTATCGCTGTTCATCGAGCCCGACCCGCGCCAGATCGAAGCTGCGCTGAGCCTCGGCGCACCGGTGGTCGAAATCCATACCGGCCGCTATTGCGAGTTGGAGGGCGAGGAACAGGCGGTCGAGCTGCGCCGAATCGCCGACGCCGCGGCGCTCGCGGTCAAGAACGGGATCGAGCCGCATGCCGGGCACGGGCTCACGTTCGACAACGTCATCCCGATTGCCGCGATCCCCCAAATTCGCGAGCTCAATATCGGGCATTTCCTGATCGGCGAGGCGATCTTCGACGGCCTCGCCCCGGTGGTACGGCGGATGCGCGCGTTGATGGACGCGGCGCGTTGATCATCGGGCTCGGCTCCGACCTGTGCAACATCGAGCGGATCCAGAATTCGCTCGACCGCTTCGGCGAACGCTTCGAAAATCGCTGCTTCACCGAAACCGAGCGCGCCAAGGGCAACCGGCGGCCGTTCACCAAGGCCGGGACGCTCGCAAAACGCTTCGCCGCCAAGGAAGCCTTCTCAAAGGCGGTCGGCACCGGGTTCAAGGCCGGGGTGTTCATGAAGGACATCGGCGTCGTCAACGCGCCGAGCGGTAAGCCGACGCTGGCGCTGACCGGCGGCGCCAAGGCGCGGCTTGACGCGATGGTCCCGCCGGGCCACGTGGCGCACATCCATATCACCCTGACCGACGATCATCCCTGGGCGCAGGCGTTCGTCGTGATCGAGGCGCTCCCTGCGCCTGACGGAAAATCCTAGCATGAGTGAAGAGTTGGCGTTGAACGACCATCAGATCGGCGAGCCCACCGCCGAGACGGCCAAGCCGAGCAAGCAGTGGCCGACGATCAATGGCAGGACGATTTGGCGCGAAATCCGCGGCATCTTCTGGCTCGTGCTCGCCGTGCTGGCGTTCCACAGCTTCGTCGCCAAGCCGTTCTACATCCCCTCCGAATCGATGCTGCCGGGGTTGCAGGTCGGCGACCAGCTGGTGGTGACCAAATATCCGTACGGATGGTCGTTCATTTCCTTCACCATCCCCAACCCGGTCGCGATGTGGAAGGACCTGGTGCTCAAGCAGCCGCAGGAAAGCTGGGGCGTGCAATTGCCGTTCGTCAAGGGCCGGTTGTTCGGCCGCCTGCCCGAGCGCGGCGACGTCGTCATCGTCACCCCGCCGGGGCGCAACCAGGACTATATCAAGCGCGTCATCGGCCTGCCCGGCGACCGCATCGAGGTGCGCGACGGCGTCGTCCTGATCAACAATGTCGCGGTCAAGCGTGGACCGGTGCATAACGTCATGATGCCGATCGATGCCAACACCAATTGCCTGGCGATCCCCGACGGGCGCCGCGTCGTGAATGGCAAGGCGTTCTGCCAACTGCCGCTGGTGCGCGAGACGTTGCCCAACGGGCGCAGCTACGAAACGGTCGATCTGGGCTATTACGGCACCGACAATTACGCGCCGGTCACGATTCCTGCGAACCATGTCTTTCTAATGGGCGACAATCGCGACCAGTCCGCCGACAGCCGCGTGTCGCTCGACCTGCAGGGGCTCGGCGGGCCGGTGCCGTGGGAATATGTCGGCGGCCGCGCCGAGTTCATCACGTTCAGCAAGAACGGCCAGGCGACGTGGAACCCGCTGACCTGGTGGGGCGGGTTGCGCGGTGGGCGTGCCAGCACCTCGCTCCATCCGGCGCGCGCCAAGTGACCGCCCCAAAGCCCGTCGATCTCGTCACCGAGCCGAGCCCACACGAGCTGCGCGACCCCGAGATGCGGCTCGAACTGCGGCGCGCAAGCGTGTGGCTCGGGCTCGCGGCGGTGATGGCGCTGGTCGTGATCCTGATCCAGCCGATCCTGGTTATCCTGGCCGGACTGGTGTTTGCGTCGATGCTCGACGGCGGCGTGCGGCTGCTCGGGCGCTACCTCAAGATCGGGCGCGGCTGGCGGTTGCTGATCGTGGTCGTGCTGACCGTGCTGTTCATCGGCGTCACCGTTTATCAAACCGGCGCCGGCATCGCGATCCAGTTCCAGCAGCTTCAGGCAACACTGATGGTCCAGTTCGATCGCCTGTCGCACTGGGCCGCGGCGCAGGGCTTCGTCCCCGGCGCCGACGATCTCAAAGGGTTGGCGCAGCAGGCGATGGGATCGGTCGGCAAGCTGACGAGCTGGATCGGCACCGCGCTGGGCGCCATCTCGACGCTGTTCATTATCATGGTCATCGGGCTGTTCGTCGCGATGGAGCCGAGGATTTACGACCGCGGGCTGCAATGGATGGTGCCGACCGACCAGCGCGCCGAATTCGCGGTGACGCTGGAGCGGATGGCGAAGCAACTCCGCCGCCTGCTCGCCGGGCGGCTGGCGGGGATGGCGTTCGAGGGCGTCTTCATGTGGCTGGCGCTTGCCATCGCCGGCATCCCGATGGCGCTGGTGCTTGGCATCATCACCGGCATGCTCGCCTTCATTCCCAATATCGGCGCCTTCGTCAGCGGCGTGCTGATGATCTCGGTCGGGTTCTCGGCCGGGGTGGACAAGGGGCTGTGGGCGATCGCGATCTACTTTATCGTCCAGACGATCGATGGCTGGGTGGTGATCCCGCTGGTGGCGAAGAAGACCGTCGACTTGCCGCCGGCGCTGACGCTGTCGATGCAAATCCTGTCATCCGCCTTGTTCGGGTTACTTGGCCTTGCGCTCGCCGATCCGCTGACGGCGATGATCAAGGTCGCGATGGAACGTAATTCGGAACGCGCGATGGAAGCCGAATCGCAAGGATCGCTGTTGTGATCCGGCTTTACGATTACTGGCGCTCGTCGGCGAGCTATCGCGTCCGTATCGCGCTGGCGATGAAAGGCGTCGCCTACGAGCGCCACGACATCAACCTGCTGGCGGGCGAGCAAGGCGACGACGCAAACCGCGCGCGCAACGCGCAGGGGTTCGTGCCGACGCTGGAAGTCGATGGGCAGACGATCGGCCAGAGCCTCGCGATCATCGATTACCTCGACGCGACCTACCCCGACCCCCCGATGGTGCCGCGCGATCCGATGGCGCGCGCGCATACGCTGCAGCGCGCGCTGGTGATCGCCGCGGACATCCACCCGGTCAACAATCTGCGCATCCTCAAACGCCTCGGCGCGATGGGGATCGACCAGGCGGCGCGCGACGACTGGTATCGCCACTGGATCGCCGAGGGGTTCGTCGCGCTCGAAGCGATGGCCGGCGACGGTCGCTATCTCGGCGGCGATGCGCCCGATCTGTCCGATGTCTGCCTGGTGCCCCAGATGTTCAACGCGCGTCGGCTCGAGACGCCGCTCGATCCTTATCCGCGTCTGGTCGCGATCGATGCGGCGCTCACCGCCCTGCCCGTGTTTGCAGCAGCGCATCCGGATAACTTCGCTCCCGGCTGAGGCGACGCTCGAGCACCAGTTCCTCGAACAGACGGATATAGCGCTCGACCGAATCCGCACCGCGTTGCGGCACCGGATCGGGGCGCGACCGCCCGGGAACGAGCCAGTGATTAAGAGCGGCGATCAGCGCACGGGCATCGCCGATCGGCACCACGCTGCCTTGGCTGGAGTCGGTGACAAGCTCGCGGATAGCGACGCTCGACTCGGTCGCGATGACGGGCGTGCCGACCGCCAATGCTTCCTGGACCACGCCCGGGACGCCTTCGAAGTCGGATGTCAGCACCAATGCCCGCGCCTCCGCCAAGGCTGGTAACGGATTGGCCGAATAGCCCGGCATGCGGACGCGGTCGCGCAGACCCAGCGCGTCAATCTGCTTTTCCAGCGCCGGCCGCGACTCGCCCTCTCCCAGGATCATCAATTTGATGTCGTGCCGCGCGACCTGGGCG
Organism: Sphingomonas sp.; assembly: GCA_039926845.1. Lineage (GTDB taxonomy): Bacteria > Pseudomonadota > Alphaproteobacteria > Sphingomonadales > Sphingomonadaceae > Sphingomonas. Next base: position 8,942 of record JBDSWC010000046.1, read on the forward strand.
AGCGCCGCGATCGCCAGATCCCAGCGCTTTTGCGGCACCAACCGGCCGATCCCGATCAGATAATCGCTCCCCGCGATGGGCGGGGTCGGCGGACCGACGTTGGCCGGTGCGGGCGGATTGGCGATCACACCGACCCGGTCGCGGTCGATCCCCATCATCGACACGGCCTCGTTGGCCATCGCGGGCGTCATCGCAACCATGTGATCGACGAACCGGCGATGCGCGCGCAACCATAGTCGATAGCCTTGCGCAACCGGGAAACGCTGGTCGTCGCGGTCGAGCCGATTCGACAGCTTCGCGACGATCGGCGGGCACTCCCGCCCGAGCCGCGCGCGCAACCAGGCCGCCCCGATCGAATAATAATTGCCAGGGCAGAATATGATGTCGGGCCGAGCCCGTCGCGCGGCCCCCGGTAGCGCATAGATCATGCCGGGATACGATCCGTCATGCTCGATCAGTTCGACCGCGTCCGGAATATCGCCGTCCTGTGGCGCGCCCGGTCCAACAACCAGCGTGACCTGCAACCCTGCGTCGATCCACCCGCGGATCAGCCGCAGCAACGCCCGCTCGACGCCGCCGCGGCGCAGAGATTGGGCAAAAGTGAGGATTCTTACGGAACCGTAAGGATTAGCCATACGCGCCGCTTAACGCCAATATGTGTCAGGAGTTTCGCAACGCCCCTACACAGCGGATACGATCGCGGCAAATGACCGGTTCACCGTTGTTGCGCTGCAACAAATACTTGCCAATTGGCGTTTCGGACCCCAAATGCCGCGCCAACCGGCTCTGCGCCACGTCATTGCGGGGCCGGAACCTTGCCGTTAATCGGCCATTATTCCCCGGCACGTCCGGCGCATGTCGGAATCGTACCTTTGGACAGACAGGACTTTGGAGCGTCGATGAACAGCGGCTTTGTCGAGGCATCGACCAGTCCTGCGGCCAATCTGGGCCCTAATCTGGCGCATGCGGCGGAGGATCTCGCCGGTCTCGAACCCGTCAAGACGATCAAGAGTCGCTGGCCGATGATCATCGCGGGCGCGCTGACCGTGGCGATGATCGTCGGGCTGGCGCACCAGTTGCTCAAGTCCGGGCTCGGCGGGCTGAGCCACGCGACCCCCGACAGCTGGCTCTACTATGTCGCGTTCGCCCTGCTCTACATGTCGCCGCCGATCGGCGACTTCATCATCTTCCGCAAGCTGTGGCGCATCCCGCTCGATGGCTTGGGCGCGCTGATGAAGAAGCGTATCGCGAACGAGGTCGTGCTGGGTTATTCGGGCGAGGCTTACTTCTACGCTTGGGCGCGGCAACGCGCGCAGATGGTCGCCGCACCCTTCGGCGCGGTCAAGGACGTGATGATCCTGTCGGCGATGGCCGGCAATTTGATGACGCTGGCGATGACCGCGCTGGCGCTACCTTGGCTGCCGTCGCTCTACGTCCGTCCGATGCTGATCGGCATGGGCGTGGTAGTGGTGATGAGCCTGCCGTTCCTGATCTTCTCCCGCCGCGTGTTCTCGCTCGATCGCAGGACGTTGCTGTGGGTGTTCGGCGTGCACATGGTGCGGCTCGCGGCGGGAAGTCTGTTCATCGCGTTCGCCTGGCACTTCGCGCTGCCCGGCATCGCGATCGGCGCCTGGCTGGTTCTGTCGGCGACCCGGATGATGGTGTCGCGTCTGCCGTTCATTCCCAACAAGGATTTGGTGTTCTCGACCGTGACCATCGCGCTGTTGGGCGAAAATAGCGACCTGTCGAGCCTGATGGCGTTCACCGCCGCCGCTATCCTGCTGACGCACGTGGTCCTCGCCGCCGGGTTTGCGGTGCAGAGCCTGATCAAGCGCGAAGTCTGAGGGCGCACGATGCGCATCGTCGACGTCAACGAATTCTACTCACCAACCGGCGGCGGGGTGCGCACCTATATCGACCGCAAGATGGCGCTGATGGCGGAGATGGGCCACGAGCTCATCTGTATCGCATGCGGCAAGGAAGACCGTGTCGAGGAGCGGCTGGGTGGCGGCAAGGTCATCTACGTCAAGTCGCCGGGTCTGCCTTTCGACAAGAATTACGGGCTGTTTTCGAAGCGCGACCCGATCTGGCGGTTGCTCGACGAACTCGATCCCGATGTCGTCGAGACTTCGTCGGTGTGGCGTCCGGCATGGATCGTCGGCAAGTGGCAGGGCCGGGCGTTCAAGTCGTTCTTCATGCACAACGACAATATCGCCGCCTATCCCATGCGGTGGCTCGAAGAGCTCGCGCCGCCCGACCAGATCGAGGACATGTGCGGCATCTACGCGCAATACACGAACCGCTTTCTCACGATGTACGATACCGTGGTGACCAACGGCCCGGCGCTCGAAAAGCGGCTCAAGCGGCGCGGCGTGCGGATCGACGGCGCGATGACGCTGGGGATCGAACGCAGTCACTTTTCCCCCGATCTGCGCGACGAACGGTTGCGCGCGGCGATGCTGCGCCAGCTCGACTTGCCGCCCGACGGGCATTTGCTGCTTGGGCTGGGGCGGCACCATGGCGAGAAGCGCTGGCCGATGGTGGTCGACGCGGTCGAGCGCGCCGGTGCCGGCTTACCGGTCGGGTTGATGCTGCTCGGCACGGGCCCGGAGAGCAAGCGGATCGAGGCGCGCATTGCGGGCAGTCCGCATATCAAGATGTTCCGCCCGGTCTATGACCGTCCCGAGCTCGCGCGAATCATGGCAAGTTGCGACGCGCTGATCCACGGGTCCGAAGCCGAGCCGTTCGGGCTGGTCGCATCCGAAGCGATGGCGTCGGGGCTGCCGCTGATCGTGCCGGAGACCGGGGGATGCGCGGAGGCGGCCGATCCGTTGACCAGCGAGACATACCGCCCGCGCGACGCGGCCGATGCCGCGCTGGCGATCGAGCGGATGTTCGCGCGGGAACCGGCGATCCTGCGCAAAGCGGCGGTGGTCGCCGCGGGGCGTGTCCGCACCGACCGCGAACATACGGTCGACCTGATGAACTATTACGCCGATTGCATCGCCGAAAAGGCCGGACGAACCGCGCGCCTAGTGGCCTGATTTCAGCACGAACACTGATAGGCTGTCGCGCCCCAGCGGCACTTGCGCCTTGAGGCGATACGCCGTGGCCATATGCGTGACGACCAACGCCCGAAGGTCCGACCTCTCGCCCAAATAGGGTTTGCGCAGCACCACCACCGCAGGCTTCAGCGCAAGTATTCGTTCGATTTCGGATTGCTGGTCCACCCCGGTCGCGCCGCGTTCTCGCTGGCGTCCGAGGTGACTGGGAAAAATGTAGCGACTGAGCCGGCATCGGCCGCTCATCGGGTAGAGCATCGAATCGCCCGAATAGACGTAGAGGCACCCTGGCCCGTGCCCGATCGCGGCGGCGACCTGCGCGAATTGTGCAGGCCCACCGCGACCGAGGCGCTTGGCGATGACCGTCACTTCGCCCCCAAAGAGCGCGATCAGCAGGACGATTGCGGCAATCCGCGGCGATCGACGCGGATCGGCGGCGAACCCCGCGGCGCAAATGCTCAAGGGTACTAGGAGCGGCAGCGCATAGTGATCGAACCACGACCCGAACACGAGCAACCCGAGCACTGCCGCCGCTAGCCATGCGAACAGCCAGCCCCGTATCCCGGTTCGCTCGCCGCGTAGGAACGCCAGGATCGCCGCGGCGATCAGTGGTGAGATGATGAGCATGATCTTGGCCAGATTGCCGAGCTGTTCGCCTATCGGGTCCGGCTGGCGCTGCGCGATCGACTGGAAATTAGCGTAGAGGAAGGCGGAGCCCTGCCCGATCCAGTGGTAATAGCCCCAGGCAAGCGCGGTCGGCACCAGGGCGACCGCCACCAACAGCGCGCCTTCCGCCAGCATCGGCACAGCACGGCGGCGCCGCATCCGCTCGCGCCACAGCCACCACAGGCCGAAGAACAGCCCTTCGAACACCACAGAATATTTGGTCTGGAGCGCGATCCCGACCAGCGTCATCGCGGCCAGCCCCCTGCGCAGACGGCTTCCCGGGTCATGATCGCGGTCGCTCCACGCGATCAACGCGGCCGCTTCCGCCATCAGCAGATTGTAGAAGACCGGCGCTTGTCCGCCCTGCCCCTCGAGCAGATCGAGCCAGACGATATAGGCGATCGCCCCGGCCAGCGCGCCGCGCCGCCAGCCTGCCCGGTCGGCGAACTGGGCGATCAGCAGCGCCGTTGCGACAACCGCTGCCAATGCCATGGCCTGATACGCCCAGATGCCCAGCGGCATCCCTAATATCGCGGCGGGCACATAGAGCAGGAACAGACCGATCGGCTTGCGGTCCCAGACATCGACATAGGGCAAGGCGCCATCGAGGACCGATCGCGCGGTGACGAAATAGAAACTCTCGTCAACATGAACGATCGGGTTGCCGAACGTCGCCGCGCGCGCGATGATCGCGACCAGCAACAGGATCGCCCAGCGCGGCAGGCGCTGGAGAGACTGGAGAGGGCCGTTTTGCGTCACGGTCGCGCGCCTATCAGGGGTCGCGCGCACTGTCACCAAAGCGCCATGCATGCGGGGCAGAGATGCCGGCAGAACAGGGAGAATATGGATGCTTCGGATCGATCGCCGCTCGCTCTTGATGACCGGGACGTTGGGCCTCGGTGCCTACGCCGTCCCCGGGTTCGCCCAGACTGACAACGTCGCAACCCTGCGCGGTTTCACCCACAGCGTAGCATCGGGCGAGCCCGCCTCCGATTCGATGCTACTCTGGACGCGCTTCGTCCCCGCCGACGGCAAACCGATCCACCTGATCGCCGAAGTCTCGACCACCGCGGACTTCGCAAAAATCGTGGCGAAGGGCATGGCGATCACCGGGCCGTGGCGCGACTGGACGACGAAGATCACCGTCAGTGGACTCAACCCTGGCACGCGCTATTTTTATCGCTTCATCGGGCCTGACGGCACCGCTTCCCCCGTGGGACGGACCAAGACGTTGCCCGAAGGGCCGCAAGCGCGCGCGTTCAAGGCGGCGGTCTTCTCGTGCTCGAACATGCCGTTCGGCTGGTTCAACGCTTATGCGCATGCTGCCGCGCGCGACGATATCGACCTCGCGATACACCTCGGCGACTATTTCTACGAGTACAAAACCGGCGGCTACCCGTCGATCAAGGACCAGGTCCGCCCCACCGAGCCCGCCAACGAATTGATCGTGATCGCCGATTACCGGATCCGCCACGCAAGCTACCGCGCCGACCCCGACCTCCAGGCACTCCACGCGCGTCTGCCGATGATCGTGCAATGGGACGACCACGAATCGGCCAACGATTCGTGGGAGGGCGGCGCCGAAAACAACCAGCCCGACGAAGGCGATTGGGGCCTGCGCCGCAACGCCGCGCTCCAGGCCTATCGCGAATGGATGCCGGTCAGCGACGAGCCGTGGAAAACCTATGAGATCGGCACGCTTGCGACCTTGTTCCGCACCGAAACCCGCGACCTCGCCCGCACCAAGCAGCCCGATATCGCGCCGTTGTTCAAGGAGTCCGACCCGACCGCCGCGCTCAAGGCATTCCGCGATGGCGCGTGGATGGACCCGGCCGCGACGATGATGGGGACGCAGCAGGCCGACTGGCTCTTCCACGCGCTCAAGCGGTCGGTGAAGGCAGGGCAGAAATGGCAAATCGTCGGCTTTGGCACGATCATGGGCCAGACGGTGATGCCCGACGCGGCGATGGGCTGGCTCGATCCGTCCGCGAACGAGCGTGCGAAAGGCTATATTCTCGGCGGCATCCGGGCGGCGAAGGTCGGGCTGCCGTTCAACTACGACAATTGGGGCGGCTACCCCGCCGAACGCGCGCGGTTCCTGCGCGCGGCGCAAGCGGCGGCGGCGAACCTGGTCGTCATCTCGGGGGACAGCCATAACGGCTGGGCCTACGATCTGGGACAGGACGGCAAGCGGGCCGGGGTCGAGTTCGCCGGACACAGCGTCACGTCGAACGGGTACGAGGGATCGATCAAGACCGACCCCAAGGTCGTCGCCGCCGGCCTCGTCGCGGCCAATCCCGAGCTCAAATGGTGCGACACCAGCCGACGCGGCTACATGGCGCTGACGATCACCCCGACCAAGGTTTCGAACGACTGGCTGTTCGTCGATTCGATCAAGACCAGGTCGGCGAATGCGGTCGTGGGCCATACCGCGACAGTGATGCGCGGGCGGAATGTGATGACCTAAGCGCGCACCGCCGTCACGAAATAGTCGAGTTGAGTGTTCTCACCGACCGCGAAGCCCTTGCCCGGTGAAAAACCGAGTCCCGCAACATCGATCACGCGCAACCCCGCCGCTTCGACCAACGCGGTCAGTTCGTCGGGGGTCAGGAACTTTTCCCAATCGTGCGTGCCCTTGGGGATCATCCCCAGCCCCTCGCCGACGGTGATCATCGCCAGCCGTGACAGCGCCGTCCGGTTGGGTGTGGACAGGATCAGCAGCCCGTCCGCCGCCAGCGCGCGCGCCAGGCCCGCGACGAATCCGACGGGATCGGTGACGTGCTCGATCACCTCCATGCTGGTCACGAGATCGAACGTCTCGTCCGCCAACGCCTCGATCCCGCCGACACGATAGTCGATCGCCAGCCCGCTTTGCGCGGCATGCGCTCGCGCCACGCCGATATTCTCCGCCGCCGCATCGATGCCGGTGACAGCTGCGCCGAGCCGCGCCAGCGGCTCGCACAGCAACCCCGCGCCGCACCCGACATCGAGCGCGCGCTTGCCCGCGAGTGGCGTGAAGCCGACCCCGTCGCCCTGCCAATGCCGGTCGATCTGATCGCGAATATATTTCAGCCGCGGCGGGTTGAGCCGGTGGAGCATCGCCGACGATCCCTTCGGATCCCACCAGTCCTTCGCCAATTGACCGAAATGCGCCGCCTCCGCCGGATCGATCGTCGTGGGTACGGGCGTCGCCATTGCGTGGCTCTAACGGGGCTTGCTCGCTTCGCCAATGTGTATTAGCCAATTAACACACATGGGAGAATGGCATGCGGCGGATGGCGTTGGCTGTTATGATGGCGATTACGGGCGATGTGCTGGCGGTAATAGTCGTCCCGTCAGCTCCTGCAGCAGCGGCGCGGGTCGATCCTTTGCCCCCGGCGGTCGCGGCCTATCTCGACGCTCAAGGCCAAGCCGGGTTCAGCGGCGTCGTGTTGGTCGCGCGACGCGGCGTGGTCCTGACGCGCGCCTACGGCCTCGCCGACCGCGAGTTCGGTATCCGCAACACGCCCACGACCAAGTTCAAGATCGGATCGCTGACCAAGCAGTTCACCGCGGCGGCGATCCTGTTGCTGGTCGAGGACGGCAAGTTGTCGCTCGACGATCCGCTGTGCCGCTATGTCGATCCGTGCCCCGACGCGTGGCGCCCGATCCGCATCGAGCAATTGCTCAACCATAGCTCCGGCATTCCCGATTTTGTCCGTTTACCCGGTATGCGCGACCGCTTCACGCAGCCGATGAAGCTTGCCGACACCGTCGAGACGCTCAAGCGCGAGCCGCTCGATTTCGCGACGGGAAGCGACGCGCGTTACGGCAATTCGGGTTTGCTGATCTCTGCCTTCATCATCGAGAAATTGACCGGGCAGAGCTACGCTCATTTTCTGGACGAGCGCATCTACCGACCGTTGGGGATGACGGCATCAGGCTATGCAGCGGATGCACCGATCATTATCAACCGCGCGCGCGGATATGTGCGCCGCGACGGCCGGTTCGAGAACGCACCCTTTATCGACATGTCGATCCCGATCGGCGCGGGGTCGCAATATTCGACCGTTGGTGATCTCTATCGTTGGGATCGTGCCCTCTACACCGATGCATTGCTGCCCAAAGCGCTACGCGACCGCATGTTCGCAAAGGGCAAGGGCGATTTCGGGCTGGGCTGGGAGGTCGAGGACGAAAACGGCCGCCGCGTGATCGAGCATAACGGCGACATCAACGGCTTCGGCGCGTTCATCGCACGCTGGCCGAGCGAGGATGCGACGGTGATCATCCTGGCCAACACCGAAGGCATCAAGGTGCGGGAGATGAAGGACGCAATCGCGGCGCGGCTGTTCGGGAAATAGTTGCGGACGTTACGGTTGCGTGACGCGGGCGTGGTTCCTATCAGGCGCGCCTCTCCGCGTTCCAAAAGGAGCCCAACGCAGCCGTGGCCCGTATCGTGATGAAATTCGGCGGCACGTCGATGGCCGGGATCGAGCGCATTCGCGCCGTCGCGCGCCGCGTCAAGCGTGAGGTCGATGCCGGCAATCAGGTCGCGGTGGTGGTCTCGGCGATGGCCGGCGACACCGACCGGCTGGTCAATTTCTGCCGCGAAGCCTCGTCGCTCTACGATCCGCGCGAATATGACGTGGTCGTGTCGTCGGGCGAGCAAGTGACGAGCGGGCTGCTCGCGATCGCGCTCCAGGCGGCGGGGGTGAAGGCGCGCAGCTGGATGGGATGGCAATTGCCGATCCACACCGACGACGCCTTCGCCAAGGCGCGGATCGAAAACATCGACACCGTAGCGCTCGACGCGTCGCTGACGTCCGGCGAGGTCGCGGTAATCCCAGGATTTCAGGGGCTCGCCGATAGTGGCCGCGTGACGACGCTCGGCCGCGGCGGGTCGGATACGTCGGCGGTCGCGGTTGCGGCGGCGATGAAGGCCGACCGCTGCGACATCTACACCGATGTCGACGGCGTCTACACCACCGACCCGCGTATCGTCCCAAGGGCGCGCAAGTTGCGCCAGGTGACCTATGAGGAAATGCTCGAGCTCGCGAGCGTCGGGGCCAAGGTGCTCCAGACGCGCTCGGTGGGCCTGGCGATGAAGGAAAATGTCCGCGTCCAGGTGCTATCGTCGTTCACCGGCGACGACGCGCCGATGGCCGACACGCTGCCCGGCACGATGATCGTGGGCGAAGAGGAGATCGACGAAATGGAACGCCAGCTGATCACCGGGATCGCGCACGACAAGAACGAGGCGAAGATCACACTGACCGACGTCAGCGATACGCCCGGATCGGTCGCCGCGATCTTCGCACCGCTCGCGGCGGCCAATATCAACGTCGACATGATCATCCAGAACATCGCGCATCAGTCGGCTGGCCGCGTGGGATCGACCGACGTCACCTTCACTGTGCCTGCGGTCGACCTCGCCAAGTCGATTCAGGCGTTGAACGAGGCGCGCGACGCAATCGGCTTCGAAGAACTGGTCCACGACACCCGCGTCGCCAAGATTTCGGTGGTCGGCGTCGGCATGAAGAGCCACGCCGGCGTCGCGAGCACGATGTTCACCACGCTGGGTCAGCGCGGCATCAACATCCAGGCGATCTCAACGTCGGAGATCAAGGTCAGCGTACTGATCCACGAGGACGAGACCGAACTCGCGGTGCGGGTGCTGCACACGGCATATGGGTTGGACGCGGAGGAAGTGGCTTAGCCGCCCAATCGGTGCGTAAGGCGAAGCTGGGGCGTCCGCGTCGCGCTACCGGGTCCAGCCGCTGACGGCATCGCCAAATGTGGGCTCCAACGAGCGGACGCGCGCCGCGATTGCCGTAATCAACACTGGTTGGCGCAACGCGACGGCCAACGTCGCTCGATCAGGCGCATAGTCAGGGTACGACGGTTGTACTTCCAGCAAGACATCGCTCGCCGGCGGGGCGGCGTCGATCTCTTTTGCTAGTTCTTGCGCGAGCCCGACGCCGTCACCGACGCACTGGAAATAATTGGTCCGGGCGATCATCGCAGTCGGTAGCGCACCGACAGCGGTCGGCGGGCCATCCTCCGTAATGGCATCCATAAGCAAGCGCGCTTTCTCGCGCTGACCCAGTCCATTCAAGGCGCACGCGCGGATCCATGCAAAATGCGCCTCACTGCCGGGCACGCGGGTCGGCCTGCCCTCAACGCCATCACCAACAGGCACGTTCGCGCCGAAATGCCGCCAAACCTGGTCAATCAAGACCAGCGCACGCTGATACGATCCCGCTCGGGCAAGAAGAGCAGCAAGGTTGATGTCGACATTGTCGCGATCTTCCGGATCGCGCAGCGGGTTATTGCTCTCCTGTTCGAGCAAGGCGATCGCAGCAGCCGGATCGCCGTCCGCAAACAGCAAGCCGGCGAGACGAATTGACAAGAATTCCCTAGCCAGGTTTCCCGCCACGTCCTTGGGAGCGGCAGCGAGACCACGGCGCAGCACGGCCATTCCTTCGTCGCGATGTCCCGAATGCGCCAATGCCCGCGACAGCTGCAACATAGTTGTAACCGCCGCATTACCATTCCAATATTCCGACGGCCCTTTGGGCGTCGAACCCGGCAGGCCCATTTCCGCCGCTCCACGAACGCGCGCGACCATTCGATCGCGCAACGCGGTCAAGTCGTTGCCGCTCCAGGCGAGCAGCGCCGGCCACGCGAATGACAGCCGGCGATCAGCGAGAACGGTAAGTGCGTCGTTGACCGTTTCGATCACGCGCAACGGCTCGACGCCGCCCGCGTCGCGACGCAAGGTGATGACGGCAACGTCCCCGAGAACGTGGAATTCGGCTTCGCCCGTGGCGCCGGGCAGCGCGATCGGCGCGTGTGGGTAGTTTTGCGCCAGTGCTGAGTTGGCATTGCCGAGACATCCGACAATCGTGAGCCAAACTATTGCTATTCGCTTGATTACCTGACGCATTGTCGCCGTTGCCCCGCTCGTTTCGTCGAGGCTAAGCGGCAAGGCATCGACTGGCAATCGCCCGGTGGTTCCGTTCTCGGTCCAATCGCGCTAGGCCCGCCGTCATGACTGGACCTTCCATCGGCGCCGAGCGCCTTGAGCGGCGCATGGCGCGGGGCGTCGAATTCCTGGGTAGCGAGGTCGCGATCCTGTGCGGGGCGATGTCGTGGGTGTCGGAACGCAACCTGGTGGCCGCGATTTCCAACGCCGGGGGGTTCGGGCTGATCGCGTGCGGGGCGATGACGCCGGACCTACTCGACGCCGAGATTGCCGGTACCAAAAAGCTCACCGCGAAGCCGTTCGGCGTCAATCTGATCACGATGCACCCGATGCTGTTCGACCTGATCGCCGTGTGCGCGAAGCATCAGGTGACGCACGTCGTGCTCGCCGGCGGGCTGCCGCCCAAGGGGTCGCTCGAGGCGATCAAGGAGACCGGCGCAAAGGTGATCTGCTTCGCCCCCGCGCTCAGCCTCGCCAAGAAGCTGATCCGATCGGGCGTCGATGCGCTGGTGGTCGAAGGGATGGAGGCCGGCGGCCACATCGGCCCGGTATCGACCAGCGTGCTCGCGCAGGAAATCCTGCCCGAGGTGGCCGAGCAAGTCCCCGTCTTCGTGGCCGGCGGGATCGGCCGCGGCGAGGCGATCAGCGCCTACCTCGACATGGGCGCGGCCGGGGTCCAGCTCGGCACGCGCTTCGCCTGCGCGACCGAATCGATCGCGCACCCCAACTTCAAGAAGGCGTTCTTCCGCGCCTCCGCGCGCGACGCGGTGTCGAGCGTCCAGATTGATCCGCGCCTCCCCGTCATTCCGGTGCGCGCGCTCAAGAATGCCGGCGGCGAGCTGTTTACCGCCAAGCAGCGCGACGTCGCCCAGCAGCTCGACGAGGGCAAGATCGAGATGATGGAAGCGCAACTTCAGATCGAGCACTATTGGGCGGGCGCGTTGCGCCGCGCAGTGATCGACGGCGATGTGGAGCACGGCAGCCTGATGGCGGGCCAGTCGGTGGGGATGGTGACCAAGGAAGAACCCGTCGCCGAGATCATCGCGCAATTGATGGCCGAGGCCGCGCACGCACTGGAGAAGCGGGCCGCCTGACGCCGCGGATCGCGCTAAGTTTACACTAGGTTTACACTATCGCGAC